>JBLHWM010000009.1:0-27386 GCA_047629095.1 Planctomycetota bacterium
TATAGAAGCGGTACTTGCGCTCGATGGCCTCGGCGTAGATTCCAAGGGCCTCGTCCCTGCCGATGAAGGCCGACACCAGCATCAACAAGGTCGACTTCGGTAGGTGAAAATTCGTCAGCAGCACATCGCAGACATGGAACGTCGAACCGGGCGTTAGGAAGAGCCGCGTCTCGCCGGTCCCCGCCCGCAGCTGGCCGTCCTTCGCCGCGCAAGACTCCAGCACGCGCACCGAGGTTGTGCCCACGCAGACGATGCGCCCGCCCTTGGCGCGGGTCGCTTCGATCGCTCGCACAGAATCTTCGGTCAGCTCGTAGCTCTCGGCGTGCATGGGGTGATCGTCGGTGTCCTCGACCTCAACCGTCGCGAAGGTGCCAAGGCCCACGTGCAAGGTTACCGTCGTCTGGCCAACGCCCTTGGCGCGAAGTGCACCGAGCAGCTCGGGCGTGAAGTGCAGCCCCGCTGTCGGCGCTGCAACGGCACCGGGCGTCTCGTTGAACACAGTCTGGTAGCGCTCGCGATCGAAGCTCGAGGTGGTGTCTGCGGCGGTGCCCTGCTTGCGTGCGATGTACGGAGGAAGCGGCATATGCCCAGCGCGCTCGAAGAAGGCCTCTAGCTCTAGAGTGCTGAGTTCGCCCTCGAAATCGACAATCCAAGTCGGTCCAGGCTTTTCGGGTTCGGCGTCGTGGGGCAGTCGCTCGATAGCGCGCAGGGTTGGCGCGGGCAGCTGATCACTCGTCGATAGCTCGAAGCGCAGAACCTCGCCTGGCTTGATTTTGCGCGCGGGATTGACCAACGCGCGCCAACGCTTGGGCGCCTGGAGCCCCTGGCCCGGAGCCACGGGACCAAGGAAAAGGAACTCGACCCGCGCTCCGGTTTCGCGCCGGGCAAAGAGCCGTGCAGCGCGAACGCGGGTGTTGTTCAGCACCAACAGATCGCCCGCGCGCAGCAGGTCTACTAGCCCCGCGATCGTGCCATGTTCCTGGTGAGCCGCGCCGGCCTCGTCGAAGCCACGAAAGAAGAGGCGCGCCTCGTCCCTCTGATCCGCCGGCGCCTGGGCGATCAACTCGCGGGGCAGCTCGTAGTCAAAATCATCAACTCGCATCGCGACCTAACCTGGCTTGTCTCAGCCGTAGAGCATCCAAAACGAACAGCGCGTAGAACGGTAGGGCGACCGCGGGCCACAGCCACCCGGGCTCGATCCACTGGCCATCGATTTGCCACGACGTCAGCGGCCAGTACAGCAGCGGCGAGGCCACCACCAGGAAGACCCAAGCCCGGCCATGGTGGAAGGCTAGGAACGGGATGATCCAGGCCAGGTACCAGGGGTGCAGAGTTGGCGAGACCAACAGGAAGGCACACAGGGCTAGGCCCGTCGCTCGCAGCGGGGTTTCGTTGCGCAGGAAGAGCCTCAGAATCCAGAGCCCAGCCAGGCCGCCCGTGAAGAGCTTCGATAGCTTGCGCGGGTCCGTCCAGGTGTTGTCGCGGTCGCCGAAGACCGTGAACAGGGGCTCGACGAAGCGATGCATGAGGTTCCACGACTGCCAGCGCAGACCGTAGCTGGCTAGGCCATCGAAGATGCCGGTGAAGCCGCCCTCGAGCAGTAGAACCGGCAGCAGGCCAAGGGCGAGGATCAGGCCGAGCATGGCCGCTAGCTGCGCGCTGTGACGGAGGGTGCTCCGGCGCAGTAGGAAGGGGAAGGCCAGTAGCGGTAGGAACTTGACGAGGAACGCCGCGCCGAGGGCGGTCAGCCCGAGGCCGCTGCGCAATCGCGGAGCGAGGGAGCGCGCTGGGGAGCCGGATGGGCGCGGCTCCAAAAGGGCGATTGCGCTAAACATGAGCAGCACGCCGAGGCTGTCGAAGTGGGCCGAGGCGGCGAACTCGAGCACGACCAAGGGGCACCATGCCCAGGTGATTAGTAGGGCGTCCGAGAGGCCCCGGCGGCGCAGCAGCACGCCTAGGGGGAGCAGGACCAGTAGGTCCGCAAGGCTGAAGAAGATGCGCAGGCCCAGGCGAGCGGACTCGGCTTCCGTGGGGCCACCGGATAGGGCGACGACAGCGGCGGCAGCCGCTTGGGTCACTGGCGGATAGGCTGCGCTCACGTCGGTGTTGTTCATGGCCTCGAAGACCTCGGGCCAGGCTGCGCGCTCCGGGGCCAGGGCCGGCGCGTCCGGAGCCTGGGCGTAGGGGCTCTTGCCCTCGGCCACTAGGCCGCCCTCCCAGACATAGCGCCAGACGTCATCGGACAGGTTCGGCTCTGCGCCCAGGGCGAAGATCCGCAGAGCTACGGCTACGAACAGGACCATGGGCAAGACGCCCCGTGTGCCTGCGGAGGGACCTACTCGCCTAACTAGCCAGAGGCCTGTCGCCCATAGGCAACCCATAGCCAGCATCAGTCCGGTCACCAAGCCCCTGTGATGGGCCAGGTCCCCCGCCTCTGCTAGCCAAAACATCGCACTCATGGAGAGCGCACCGATCACGCCGAGGCGGAATCGCAGGGCCTTTCCAACGCGCTTTGGGGTGTTCGGGGTGGGGTCCATGGGTGTGCCTCGGCTATTTTCCATCAACCCGAGGTTCGATGGCAAGGGCGAACTAGACCCGATCTTGGGAAAGCCTGGATCTCAGGAGCTTTCCCCTACCGGGCTCTCCGGACTCCGCCGAAAAGTAATGTAGCGCCGGTCGCCCTGGGGGGGGCCGACTGACGCTGATCTTCCCACCTCGTGTGGGAGATGGAGACTTAGTGGCGCCGTTACGAGAGTGACGGCGCCACTTCTTTTTTAACCACTCATTCCGACAGGCAGCTTGGGCAAGGGCTCCCGCTTATTCCCCATGACCGACTGCCTAGGAAAAGGGCCGTCGGGAGTCAGAAACCTCACTGAGCGTGCGAGAAGGGTAGAGGCAAGACCTTGGAAACAGCCTTCCTGGCCGCTTCCATGGCTCGGTTCTGACCGGCGTTGTAAGGGTGAAGAGGGCGAAGTCGAGTAGGCCCCTTGTCAACGGACTGCTACCCTCGCCACAGCTGCCCAATTTCGAAGAACACAATTTCTAAGCGGCGTTCCAAATCGAATAGCCTCCACTCCACTCTTGGCAAATCCAAATTGACACTTATCGCGGGAAACCCTGGGGGAGGGGATATATCCCGAAGCGACTCCCGCTATTCGGGATGTGGAGACTTGAGGCACCAGTGCGAATGCGCTGGTGCCTTTTTTGGTTAGCACCCGCTCTGTTGCATATCTGAGAACATCACACACCAGCCCATCGAAACCTCACGATCCGATAGACCCTCGTCGACATAATAAGCGCCACTTGGCTGCCCCGGGGGGGGCCGGTCGAGAGGTTATCTCCCTTGCGGGAGATGGAGACTCGTGGGCACCAATGCGAAAGCGTTGGTGCCCTTTTTCTTTGGTGATCGAGCCGCTACACATCTGAGAAAATCGGACGTCAGTATTCCGGGTCTCACCATTTGTTCGGCTTTCGAAGACATGGCAAAGATACTTCGACTCCTCCGGGGGGGGCGGCCGAGGGGTGATCTCCTTTACTCGAACCGGGGTCTCGTGGGCACTGAGGCGACAGCTTAGCTCTCCTACTTCTTGTGACGCCAAACAGTGCTCCGGCCCTCTGCAGATCGGCCCTTAGGCCATCAAGAACACACTATTGGCTATACCCCCGCCGAAATGAGAAGCGCCACTTGGCTACCCCTAGGGGAGCGGCCGTGAGGTTATGCCCCTGCGGGTATCAAATCCTCGGGGACACAAATACGAAACAATATCCACTAGGAATCATTAAGAAACTCGAGTGTCTACTTTTGGGAATGTCGTATTTTATTTTATGAAGTGCTCACTATTACGAATCACCACGACGACATAATAGGAGCCACTCGGCTACCCCGGGGGGGGCCGGTCGAGAGGTTATCTCCCTTGCGGGAGATGGAGACTCGTGGCACCGATGTGAAAGCACCGGTGCCATTTTCTTGTACCAGACTCCGGTCCGCCCATCCGAGAAGGGCCCTCTTTGAGGCGGAATCAACATTGAGCACGCGAGGAGGTCGCGGCCGTGACCGCAAGAAGCGGCCTTCCTAATCGCTGAACTTGGGCTCTGCCCCGAACGACGCTGTAGATCCAAGCGGGTGCGCCCAGTGGGTCGTGTTGATACCGCTGCTAGCATTCGGCCTTACTGCGCGCCCAGGCCAGCCGCTTTTAGCTTCGCGGTCAAGGTATCGGGATCCCAGCCCATCAGGGCCGCCGCCCTGCCCCGGTGGATCGCCCCACACTTCTTGCGGGTGGACTCGATGGCCGACCAAAGGGAAGTGGGGTCTAGGTGCTTACTTGAGAGTCTGCGGGGAAGGCTGACATCGAGTGCCAGGGCGAGCTTGCCTGTAGCTGGACCATCTAGGACGTCTGCGTCATGGAAGATCACAACCCGATGGGCGAAGTCAGCGAGCTCTCGCATTCCGTCGCCCCATTCACCACGCCAGAGCAGCCCCTCCGCTTCCGAAGTTAGAACCGGTGCAATCCGTCGCTCTAACCTTGCCGCCTTGGCCAACAAGAGACGAAAGCTGGGCAGAATCGCAGCCCGACGTTGAGCGAGTTCGGGCAGCATGATGCGGTTGCGCTTGAGCTTGCCCTCCAGACCCTCCCAAGCCCCCGGGTCGAGAGTGGACGGACGGGCCGTCACCACGAACCGCCCCCCATCCAGCTTCCCAAGGAGCAGCTCCAGGGCCGAGTGAGCTTCGGGCTCGAGACAATCCCCATTCTTGAGGATGACGCCCGTGCCTTCTGTATCGCCGATTGCCGCCTCGAGTTCTGCTCCACCCATCCCGCGCAGACTGACCTCGGTAACCTCCTCGAAGCCTCGCTGGAAGAGCACAAGGCGCCCGGCAACCGTCTTCCCCACGCCTGGGGAGCCCACGATCGAGACTGGCTCCCGAAGGGCGTGTGTGCCGAGGCGCGCAAGCTGCTGGAAGACGCTGTTCGTCGACGCGGGCGGGCGGGCGGAACCGCCGATGTCCTGGCCAAGGCTGGGCGGCATGTCCCGACAGGCCGCAGTGGAGAAGTGAACACTGTGCCCGTACCTGGCTTGGTGCCAATGGTTGAATCGCGCGAGGCCAAGCTGCGGCCCAGCAAGCTGGCAGCGCTTCATCAGGCTACTCGCAAAGCCATGCTCGAGATCCAAGGCACGGGTGGACTCCACCACCACCCAGCCAAGGGGCCGCCCCCGGCCGTCAGCCATGGCCACGGGCACCACCAAGCCGTCTTGAGAGTCCCCATGCATAAGCTGTTCGCCCCCCATGCAGACCATGGGCCCCTTGAGCAGTTCGCCCATCCCAGCAGCCTTGCCCACAGCCGCGCATCCACCCGGATTCGTCTCCCAATCCCCCAGCGCCTCACCACCGGTCGCCACAAATCGGGGACCCTGATCCTCGGCCACAAAACCCCACCAGCGACGTCGGCCGAAGGACAGCCCCTTCATCAAGTCAGCGAACAGCTGATCGTAGGTGGCCGCGCGATCGCTTGGGGCTGCGCAGACCGGAGTCACCCCCACAAAGGCGCGACGTGCGGCACGCCCAAGGGCTGCAAGGCGGCCGGGGTCCGGCACGAGCCAATGCTCAAACTCCAACCGCACCCAACCCAGCAGCGCCCCATTCTCCTGGTGCGTTACCGGCACAAGAGCCATGGCCTTGGCCGAAGTCGAGAGGCACGTACGCTTGAGATGCTGCCCTTGCTCGTCTTGCTCATCCTCATCATGGGTAAAGCCCACAAACCCGTCGGCCCCGGCGACGATGGCCTGTTCGGGCTCTCCCGAGGTCCACGGCGCAGCCACTTGTCGGTCCAGCCAGGCCTCCGAGGGCTGACCAAGAGAGGCCGCCAGGTCCCATCGCACCGGGCGGCATTCGGCAGCTGCCCGATCCGGCTTGCGCCCATCGCTCGCCCCCGGCGCGCACATGATCACGAGCACCGAAGCTCCGTAGTCCGACCTTGAGATTCGCCTTGGAGTTGCCGCGGAGACCGCGGTCCCTGGCTTCCAAACTAGGGAACCCGCCAACACTGACCTTAGTGAGGGCACCCGATCCCCTAGGCTGCCCAAGACCCTCGGCAGGCTGTGCCGAGGCTCGGGTTGCAGCAGTTGCCCTGCGTCCATGCAGTCCCCCGCGGCCAGGCGAGCTAGCCCCGCAAGTCGGGCCAGCTGCGGGCACGCTGCGGCCAGGTCCAGGTGACGATCGAGCCAATCCCTCGCCAAGAAAACCACGCCGCGATCCAACATGCATCCCGCCACCCCCGCAATCGCCGTTGCGCGCTCTTCAAAAGTAGCAGCCTCCACCCCAAGGGCCCTCCGGTAGCACGGCTCGGCCAGGAGCGGATCTTGCTTCGTGAATGCCAAGTGCCCGCGCCAGTTGTTCGATTCACTCTCGGAGAGCCCGAGACACAGCGCCGCCGCCAGAATTCGCAGGGCCACATCTTCCCGGGACTCCCCCGGCTCCGGGAGACTTGGAAGGGCGAGCCCCATGTTGCGCCGCTCCAAGTTCAAGATCCCCTTCCAAAGCTGGGTGGCTGAAGTCGTGGGCTTCGGCCATGGCCCCAGGCCCGAACGATCTTCTAGGTGCAAAAAGAACAGCTGCTGGAGCACTTGCAAGGTGTCGCTACGCACGCACTTGGCCAGCTCGCGTCCCGCCCTGGCAAGGTCGAGTTCGGTCGAGTCCACCCGCGGTCGAGTAGCAGTTGCAGAAAGAAGCCGCGCAAGGGTGATCGCCGAGCGCAAATGATCGGCCACCTTGGCGCCGCTGCCCCGCACTTCCCCGGCGACCTCGGGCGCGATCAGCTGTAAGAGGTCTTCACTCAAGCGGTCACCTGGCCGTCGCCACCTTGTACCAGGGCACGGCTCAAGACTGCGGTGGCTCCGTCTCCGATGAGAAGCTCCCGGAACAAGCCCACGGATCCTGATGGTGGCGTCCAAGTCCCCTCGCCTCGACGAGCTTGGCGCCTTGCCACCCGCGCGCGCAGCCCCAAGGAACAGGCGCTTAGACGCTGGGAGTGCCTGCCCAAGCGCCGATCTAGCGCCCGCGCAAACCCAGACACCTCCTCGGTCCGCCCAAGCTCGACCCCAAGGAAGAGGGCTGACACTAAGGGACCCGTCCCCGATCCCCTGCGCTCGACCGCCGCACGCATGCAGCCAAAGGCCAGCACGTCCGAGCCAACGCACTCCCAGGCCGCCCCCAGCCCCTCCCGCACGCGCCACGGGAAATCGGCCCCATCGTCGAGCTGGCCGCTCTCGTTCTGGCGAAGCAACTCGCTGTAGACCTCCTTGGCCCGCAGCCCATCGCCCCTCGCAAGCAGGGTCTGCCCCAGGGCCAAGTAGGTCTGGGGTGCCTCCCACAGGTCGAGGGCGGCAAGGATCATCAACTCGGGAGAGGGCCTGCCCCCCTCCAGCCTCTGCTCGATCAACTCCTGGCCGTCGAAGTACTGGCCATCCCTTCCCACCATCTCCAAGACGCCCACGGCCCGGTCCCGCCAGCCGCCGGCCACGGGCCGCAGTAGGGCACCGTAATCGGTAGCCGAGCTACTCAACCCCAGAGTACAGCGGGCCGCATCCGTCAGTAGGCCCGCCAACTCGCGCCGATGCACGGTACCGAGTTCGAGTCGTCCAAGTTGGCTCAGGCCAAGGCTCCATGAGTCATCACTGAAGTAGGACTCGAACGGATCATGCTCGAAGGGTTGGTTCGGTTGGAGGTTCATAAGATGGGTCGCTTGGAAGGAGAGGGGGTAGGGGCGAGTACTTAGTGGTCGCCCAGCGGGGGCTCTGGTGACACTAAACCCCCGGAAAATTCATCGAGCGCCATGCGCGCCGCACGCCCCACGGTGCCGCCGTCGCGGTCGAGGTCATGGGCCACCTCGTCCAGCTCGCGCCCGTCGACGACCAGGGCGCGGAAGCAGAGCCTCTCCAAGTCGGGCAGGCGATTGAGGGCGAGACACGCCGCGGCGATCGAGGCGGGCTCAAAATCGAGGGGGAGCCCCAACTGTTCAAAGATCGGCAGCTCGCCAACCTCCGCTGCGGGGTCCCCGCCGAGGGCGAGCTGCCCTATCGCCTCGTCCACAAAGCCCAGCAGCCAGTCGTGGTCCAAGCGCCGGTGCCTGGCCTCGACCGTTCGATGAGCGCAGAGGGCAAGTGCGCGCAGGCACAGGGCCTCCTCGTCCCAAATCAGGGCCCGCTCGGCGAGGCGCGCCCGGACCAACTTGCGGATCCCCAACGGATCCCCGGGAATCAGTCGGTCGAGCAAGTCGCCGGGTCCCTCCTCTACAAAGGAGGCGAAGCCGAGCGCGTCGGTGGTCTTGGGGGTGCGGGGGTAGGGCTGGGAATCGGGACTCGAGTGTTGGATCATGGCGAGGCGTGATCGGCGATTGGGGGGACTTTCAGGGCCAACTCCAGACTAGGGCCTCACCCGAACTTCCCGTAGGAATGAACCCCAGCAAATGCAAAATCGCTCCCGCGCCCCCTCCTGAGTGCCCCACAAGCAAAACCCATGGCTGCCCAAATGGCATTTGCCCCGCATTTTCGGTGAAATCGGCACGGCAACTACCCATGGTAGGCGCCTACCCCCAACCTGATCCCACCTCCAAATGCCTTCAAAGCTCACCGACCGCACTGGCGTCATCTTCGGCGTCGCCAACAAACGCTCTCTCGCCTGGGCCTGCGCCAAGGCTCTGGACGCCCAGGGCATGCGCCTTTGCTTGACCTATGCCACCGACCGTTTAGGGGATGGCGTCCGCAAGCTTGCCGAGGAGCTGACCAACCCGCTCATCCTGCGCTGCGACGTCACCGATCCCGACGAGATCGACGCGGTCTTCGTGAAGATCGGAGAGGAGTTCGGTCACCTCGACAGCGTGTTGCACGGCGTTGCTTTCGCCAAGCGCGAAGAGCTCGTGGGCGACTTCTACAACACGTCGAAGGAGGGCTACATGCTGGCCCACGAGGTCAGCGCCTATTCACTTACCGCCGTCTCCCGGCGCGCGCTTCCGCTGATGGAAGGCCGCGAGGGATCCATCGTGACCCTGACCTACATCGGGTCCGAGCGCGTGGTGCGCAACTACAACGTGATGGGCATCGCGAAGGCCGCCCTCGAGGCGAGCGTGCGCTACCTCGCCAACGACATCGGGCGCCACGGGCACCGCGTCAACGCAATCAGCGCCGGTCCGATCCGCACCCTCTCCGCCTCCGGCGTTGCGGGCTTCAGCAAGATCCTTGATCACATCGAAACCCACTCTCCGCTGCGCCGCAACATCACGGGCGAAGAGGTCGGTAACACGTGCCTATTCCTGTGCTCGCCCATGAGCCGTGGCATCACGGGCTCGACGATCTACGTCGACTCGGGCTACCACATCATGGGCGTCTAGTTTTGGCGCCTGCACCCAAGGAGGTCGTGATCACCGGCGTCGACATTTCGTTCATGGGAGCGGTCGGTTTGATGGTGAAGTGGAGCCTGGCTTCGATTCCAGCGATGATGATTGTGACGTTTCTGTGCGCCGTCTTCTGGGCCCTTGGCGGCGGGTTCATCTTCGCAATCGGTAGCGCACTGGGCTACAGCTTTGGCGCTGCCGGAGCGGGCTAACACCACACGTAGTCCATGGGTTCGTGTCCTCCTAACCAAGCCTCGGTCACCGCGCTTTGGGAGGCCTACCTAGCGTCCCGTAACGAGACTCCGGCGTGCACGAAACGCACCTACACCGCCTGGCAGTTCGGCGATTCCCCCGAGCTCGGTGACTCCCTCGTGGAGTTGGTGCTCGAGGGCGTCAAACGTGCCACAGCAGGCTCAATCGCCGAATACGAGGCCGCTGGAGATCACATTCCATTCCCCGGCGAGCTGAGCATCGTGACCGATGGCAAGGGAATCGCGCGCTGCGTGATCGAGACCACCCGGGTCGACATTGTGCCCTACGACGAGGTCACCGCCGAGTTCGCTTTCACCGAAGGCGAAGGGGACAAGAGCCTGGAGTATTGGCGCCGCGTTCACTGGGACTACTACACGCGAGTCCTGGCGGGCTCGGGCCAGGTGCCGGACTTAAAGATGCCGATTGCCGCCGAGCGGTTTGACGTCGTTTTCAGTCCAGATATTGCAGACGCCCAGCACAGTTGGGACATCAAGGCCGAAGACTGGGACACACAAGTCGGCGAGCACGGCGACCAGAACCGGCGCTTGAATTCTGACCCGGTCCTGTGGCGTCTTTGCGGCGATGTCGAGGGCCTGCGCGTGCTCGATGCGGGCTGCGGAACGGGCTACCTTTCGCGGGCGATGACCCGCGAGACAGCGCGGGTAGTTGGCGTAGACTTCTCTGGCGAGATGATTGCGATTGCCAAGCGGCGCGCTGAAGAGCAAGACTTGCAAATCGAGCATCATCAAGCCAACTGCATGGAGCTCTTTCACGCCGGAAGCAGCATCGAACCCGGCACCTTCGACCTGGCCGTATCCAACTACGTGATGATGGACCTGCCCGATCACGAAGCCGCCATCGCGGGGCTCTTCCAAGCCCTGCGTCCGGGTGGAGTTGCGGTTCTCGTACTCAGCCATCCGTGCTTCCCCCAGGGTGAGACCACAACCGTTGCCGAAGACCCGCGCAGCCCCCAGGTCACCTACCGCTGGAACCAAAACTACTTCGATGCGCGCGCGCGCATCGAGCCTGCATGGGGTCGCTTCACCTCCGCCTTCCCTTGCTACCACCGACCGATCTCCGAGTACTTCCGCGCCTTCCGCGCTGCGGGATTCGCTGTCACCGATTGTGAAGAGCCGCGGCTCGAGCCCGAGCGCTTCCACCTTGTTCAAGACGAGGACCGCAAGAGGCGCAGCCAGCTGCTCCCCTACTCCATTGCGTTCCGCCTCGAAAAGCCACTTTAGACCACGAATACGCCCTTTCCAAGATTCCTATGCGCCTGCTGCTTATTGCCGTCCTCATCGCCTTCACGGTTGTAAGATCGGTGGCTACTCCCGCTCCGCATTCTGAGCATCTAATGGGTTTCTTAGACGACTCCAAGTCTTCCGTCCCGCTCGAATCCCAGACCGACGACAGCTCCGAGGCGAAGGACGAGAAGCCTGTGATTCGACTTGGCATGTCCTTAGTCGCCACACACCCGCTGGAGTTCGATTGGGAGAGCGAGTTCCAAGAGACGAAGGTCGCCTGGACGTCGCTCATCGATGAGGCCGAGACCAGCCTCGACTTGTCGTTCTTCTACGCGAGTGACCGGGGCCAAGGCGGTGACCTGGACCCGGAGCACCCCACCGCTCTCTCGGGAGTCGTGCGCTCCTTGCAGCAAGCCGCGGGGCGCGGCGTCGCGATCCGCTTCCTCGTCGACTCCGCCTTCGAAGACACTTACCCCGCGTTGATCGCGCGCTTGGGCAAGGTCGAGGGAATCGAGTCGCGTATCCTCAACCTGAAGCAGATCGCCGGCGGCGTCATGCACGCCAAGTACATGATTGCCGACAGCAAAGAGTTCTACCTAGGCAGCGCGAACTTCGACTGGCGCTCCCTCGAGCACGTGCTCGAGCTTGGCATGCGGGAGCACCACAACGCGGGGCCGATCGTAGATGTCTTCAACTTGGACTGGCACCTCGCCGGCGGTGGCTCGATGCAGACTGCCCCAGACCCCTCCGCCGCACAGCCCTACACGCCTTACAGGATCCGCACTGGTGATGTGATCTTCCAACCTCCCGGGTCCGACACCGCCCTCCCAAAAAGCAAGCTCATCAACCCGCTCGTGACCCCAGTCTTCAGCCCCAAGGGTCTGCTGCCCAACGAGGACCTCTGGGACCTACCCCACATCATCCAGCGCATCGAAGGCGCTCAAGAGCGCATCTGGATCCAGGTCATGACCTTCAAGCTCAAGGACCGCAGCGGCGAGGTGTTTCACGAGCTCCAAGACCCGATCCTTGCAGCCGCCAAACGCGGCGTCGACGTGCGCCTACTCGTCGCCGACTGGGGCAAGCGCAAGGGCACCATCGAAGGGCTGCAGGCCCTAGCCGCCACCGAGGGGATCGAGGTCCGCATGACCACCATCCCCGAGCACTCTACCGGCCACATCCCCTTCGCCCGCGTCATCCACGCTAAGTACATGGTCGTCGACCAGGACAAGGCCTGGCTGGGCAGCAGCAACTGGGAGAAGGGCTACTTCTACGAGGGCCGCAACGTCGGTGTCTTGCTCGATGGTCCCTCGGCAATCACCCCTTTGGCGGCCTTTCACCAATCGCTCTGGCTTTCGCCCCACACCTACAAGGTCGACCCCACCGCTACCTACGAAGCCCCCAACTTCGGCGACCGCAAGTAGGCACCGGCGAGAGACAAGGCTAAGAGCTGCTCGCCCACGACGAAACTCGTGTGGCACCTCGCGGAGGTCCCCCCCATGGCCCCAAATACTCAAGCTCCGTCCTAAAAGAATTGGTTCTACGAGCACCGCCCCGAAGGTGCGCCTCCCTCCCCCAAGCGCACGACATTTCAAAAGAGCAACCAAGCGTTACAAACCAGTTTCGGTCAAGCCCGTCCAAGAGCGCTATCCTGCCCCTATGACTTCCACACCAGCAACCAGCCAAGCCAGAGCCTTAGCGACCGTCCTAGCGACCGCTCTACTAGCCCTAGCCGCCCCCTCCCAAACCGAAGCTCCAGCCGTAGTCACCTTCGGCAACGGCTTCACTATGGAAAAAGGCGTCTTCGGCATACTCCCCAGTCCCGTCGTCGCCGCCCCCGGCGTCGTCATCAACGGCGACACAACGGGTGGCGCGAGCCAAACCCTAAACAGCCTCGCCGCCAGCGAGTCCGGCTACGCCGCGATCTGGTCCGACAGCCGCGACGGCAACTTGGGCCTCTACCTTGGCATCTTCGCTAAGGGCACGGCTTCCGCTACGGATGGAGTCCCGATCCACCTGCCCCGAGCCAGCCGCCAGATGCGGCCATCCATCGCCCTGTTCCCCGACGCAGAGGGAGGCATCGGCGGAGCAGTAGCCTGGACGGCCCAGAGCGGAAAGGGCGCCAATGCGACCCTGCGGCCTTTTGACGAGCGCTCACCCAACCCCGAGATCTTCCCCGGCGGGCCGATCCAGCTGGGGCCGCTGGCCTCAACGGCAACTTGCCAAGTCGCTCCAGTGGAGGGCGGCACAGGCATAGCGGCTTGGATGAGGGGCGACATGGTCATGGGGCGCGACCTCATGCACAATGCGAAGAACGGCAACATGAAAGTCGGCGAGCCATTCACCCTTGTTGACTCCATCGCAGGAGCCAAGGGGCGCTTCGCCATGGCCCGCAACGACGCGGGCAAGGTGCTCATCATCTGGAATAGCGGCGATCGAATCCACGCCCAGGTCTCTCTGCATAGCGAGCCTACTCGGCGCAAGACCAACACGCTTGGCCAAGGCAAGATGATCGAGATTGTGCCCGATCGCTCTGCCGAAGGCGCGGGTTGGTGGGTGCTTGCCGAGAAGGGCACCACCACGGGCCTGATGCATCTCGACGAGTCCGGCGCGGTGGACCGCACAATGATTACGATCTCGACTCAGCCCTTGGAGTCCGTCGACTTGACGACTTGGGCCAGTGGGAAGGGACTCGCTGTACTCGTGGAGAGCATTCTTGACGTTCCCGATAGCCGCAGTCGATCAGGCTCGGTTGTCCTGCACGTTATGAACCCGGCAGGAGTTCGCCTAACGCCGGCTGCGGGTGTGGACATTCTCGATTCCGGCGCCGTGGACGCGCGGGATCCGAAGGTCGCTGCCATTGGCGCTCAATTTCTGGTTGCGTGGACCGACTCGCGCCGGGATGTTGCCGATATCTACTACCGCCGCTTGTCCCTCGAAAACCAGTCCGAAGAAGCCAAGCCCTGGAACCAGGACGTGGCGAGCAGCGACCAGAGACACCAAGACCTCGCGACCGTTGGGGACACCGGAATCGCCATCTGGGACGACGCAAGGGATGGCAACACGCGCATTGTGGCACGAGCGATCACCGTCAGCCCGCCCGCGCCAGCCATGCGCCGCAGCGAGGCCAACGCCAGCCGGCAGCTGGTACTGGGCCCCGAGATCTTCGCCGACTACGCGGGCAATCGCTGCGAGTACCCAAGTGTCGCCATGCTGGACTCGGGCACCTTTCTGGCAACCTGGAAAGAAACCACGGGCCGCGACTCGGTGTTTCGCGGCCAGCTCTTCGACAAGCTAGGCAAGCACCTAACCCCCGCCATGGACATCGACCCCGGCCATGGCTCCTCTCCCAAGTGGCCCGCATCTGTGGTCGCCCTTCCGCGCAACGCCGGCTTTATGCTCCTGTGGACGCGCTCGGAAGAGGGGCCCATGACTCGACGGATGGATGCAAAGGGTCAGCTGGGCCAGGTCACTTTCAACCTGAGTGACGCCAAGACGAAGGACGCTGGGCGCCCCGACATGTGCATGCTGGACGACGGGCGCTTGATCGCCGTCTGGGACGATATGCGAGGCCAGCGGCCCCGCAAGGGTGAGACCACCGGTAAGAAAGTGCGTGTGATCACGGGTCGCTTCTTGACTGGACTTGGCCAGCCCGAGGGGGGCCTACTCTACTTTGATCCGTCGCCGAACCGTGGCGACCTCGACCCAGCCGTCGCTCCCATCGCATCATCGGATTCCAAACAGCGCGGCAGCTTCCTGTTGACGTGGACCGGCAACGACGGTCCTCCCCGGGACGTGTTTTCACGCTCGATCGGCCCAGATGGAAAGCCACTCGGTCCGCTGCACGGAATCTCTGTCCAAGCCAATGAACAGGACTACGCCCGCGCGACCCGCATGCCAAATGGCGAGCTCTACATCGCCTGGGAAGATGACATCTCGGGCCGGGACCACTGCTTCATTCGACGCCTTAGCCCCGACGGTCAGACCCTCGGTCCGCGCCAGCTGATCAACGAGGTCGAAACCAGCTTTGTGGAGCACCGCTACGCCCCGGTCATTGCGCCCCTAGTCACGCCCACCGGCCCTGGCTACCTGGCCCTCTGGAACGACCTGAGCCGCCGCCAGGGTCACGATGTCTTCGGTAAATGGGTCGCCCAAGAGGAGCAGCCACTCAGCAGGAAGTAGGATTGGAGCCAGGCTAGGGGGGATTTCGGGCCACTTGTCACGGTGAAACGCTACACTCCGAAGCAGTTTCACGACAAACAACTCCGATTTAGGATCCCCCCGCGCCATGGCCTCCCGCAGCAAGTCCAACGGTCCCAAAACTAACGCCGCCAACAGCCTCGACAAGCTGTTTCGGCCGCACTCGATCGCCGTCATCGGCGCCAGTAAACGCGTCCACCAGATCGGCCATCAGATCGTTTGTAATCTGGTCGAGGGCAACTTCAGCGGGCCGGTCTACCCCGTCAATCCGAAGGCGCGCGTGGTTCACTCGGCGCACTGCTTCAAGAAGGTCACCGCGATCCCCGGAAGAGTGGACATGGCCGTGATCGTGGTTCCGGCACCGATGGTTCTGCAGGCCGCAAGGGACTGCGGCAAGAAGGGTGTCGGCGGCATCGTTGTGATCACGGCGGGCTTCTCCGAGGTCGGGGGCGAGGGACAGGCGCGCCAGGACGAGCTCGTGGCAATCTGCAAGAAGTACGGTATGCGCATGATCGGGCCCAACTGCATGGGCATCCTCAACACGGCGAGCGACATCTCGATGAACGCTTCCTTCGCCGACACGCAACCCATCCGCGGAAGCGCCGCGTTTCTCTCCCAGTCCGGTGCACTCGGCGCTGCGATCCTCTCGGACTCCCGCAGCTTGGGACTTGGCCTCAGCCAGTTCGCCAGTGTGGGCAACCGCGCCGACGTCTCCCCCGCTGACCTGCTCGAGTACTGGGGCGAAGACGAAGCAACCACCGAGATCCTGATGTACCTCGAGGCGTTCGGCGAGCCCGAGCGCTTCATGCCCATCGCGCGGCGCGTCTCCCGCAAGAAGCCCATTCTCGTGGTGAAGTCTGGACGCACTGCCCAAGGTGCTAAGGCAGCCATCTCCCACACCGGGTCACTCGCCGGCTCCGAGGCCGCCGTGGATTCCTTGCTCTACCAGTGCGGCGTGCTGCGCGTGGACTCGATGAAGGAGCTCTTCGCCATGGCCAGCGCCGTGCAGACGGGCAAGCTGCCGAACGGGCGCCGCCTAGCCATTGTCACAAACGCCGGCGGTCCGGGCATCTTGGCCACGGACGCGATTGTCTCCAAGGGGCTCGTGATGTCCGAACTCGATCCAAAGACCACGGCCAAGCTGCGCAAGCTGCTGCCGCCGGAGGCCTCGGTGCAAAACCCCGTGGACTTGATCGCGAGCGCTGACGCCAAGCGCTTTGACGAGGTCCTCAAGGTCGTGCGTGCGGACCCCGGTGTGGACATGATCCTGGCGATCTTCGTGGCGCCGATCATGATCGACGCCGAGTCCGTGGCGCGGGTCTTCGCCAAGCACGGCAAGGCTAGCAAGAAGCCCTTCTTGACCTGCCTGCCCGGCAAGGACCAGGACGACGAGGCTATCCGCGTCCTACACGATGCCGGCGTGCCCAACTACCGCTTCCCCGAAGAGGCGGCCGCGGTCTTGATCGGCCTGCGCAAGCTCAAGAAGCTGCGCGAGCGGCCCGACGAAAAGGCACCTAAATTCCGCGTCCAAAAGAAGAGGGCCCGGGACATCGTCGAAGGCGCCCTCGCGGACGGTCGCGCGCTCTTGAACGGCACCGAGCTCTTCGGCCTGATGAAGGCCTACGGGATTGCGGTGGTGCCGAGCAGCCTGGTCTCGACGCGCGAGGCGGCACTAAAGAAGGCGAAGAAACTCGGCTTTCCCCTGGTCGCCAAGGTCGAGATTCCCGAGCTCTCCCACAAGTCCGATAGCGGCGGCGTGATTCTTGGCATTCGGGATCGCGAGGACCTGCTCGACGCCTTCGACACCCTGGAGCAGCGCTTCGCGGAGACCTACCCCGGCATGCAAGTTTTACTCCAATCCATGCGTTCGGATGGTGTGGAGACGTTCTTTGGCGCGGCCAGTGATCCGGTCTTCGGCAAGATGCTGGCCTTTGGACTGGGTGGAATCCACGTGGAGATCCTGAAGGACGTCGTCTTCCGGGTGCATCCCCTGACGCCCGCGGACGCCACTGAGATGGTGAACGGGATCCGCTCGGTGATGATGCTCGAAGGCGCAAGGGGGAAGCCCCCTGTGAACAAGGCCGAGCTCGAGGACCTCTTGTTGCGCCTCAGTCAGATGCTGACTGATGTACCGGAGATCACTGAGCTAGACCTTAACCCGTTCCTTGCGGGATACGAGGGCAAGGGCAGCTGCGTGCTCGACATGCGCGTGGGCTTGGAAGCTTGCTAGCGTAGGTCTAGGTCTCGATCAAGCATAGTAATCGATGGCGATCGCCAGGGAGTTGAGCAGGCCGTGCCCCGCGATCACGGGCACCAAGCTACCGGTCTTGTGGCGCACCCACCCAAGTAGCAGACCGCCAACAAACCGATGCGGCAGCTCGAAGGGCCCCAATCCATTGAGTCCGTGCATGAAGGCGAAGACAATCGCCGTGCAGAAGATCACAACCGGTGGACGCGTGATCCGCGACAGTGCCACCCAGAGCACGCCACGGTTGAGCCACTCCTCCACCACCGCGGGAAAGACGGCCGAAACTAGCAGCATGGCAAAGAGGCTCGGAACGAAAGCTGGCTCCAGAAAGACGTCTGTGGCACCGGCTGAATCCCCGCGGTCGAACAGCTGGATTAGGGCCCAGACATAGGCGAAGCTGATCAGCAAGGAGAGGACGCCCGCAAGTAGGCCTAGACCAAAATCACGCGGCGAGCAAGGACCTGCAAAGCTCTGCTCCAGCGCGCCCTTTCCAAGCAGCTTAACGCCGATGGCTCCAAAGACCGCGAAGCCCGTGGACATGGCGAGTGCGCTTCCAATGTAGCTAACGTGGGAGCTCGGCTCAGCGGGGCTGAGCAAGCTGGAGACGATCAAGGTCAAGAGTACGCCCACGAAGATAACGGCGATAGCTAGGACTGAGTTCTTTGAGCTGCGGGCCAGCTGCTGGGTGTTGCCAATCAGCTTGTACCCACACTTCGTGCAGAAGCGCAGATCGCCGTTACCCGTGGTCATGCAACTCGGGCAGGTGCCCTTGGGGACGGCGGGCTGTGATCCTGTGTACTTACCCAAGTGCGCTAATCCTGATCGGGGATGTCGAGCTGCCGGTAGTCGACACCATAGACGTCCCAGTCTTCATAGGCGTGCCAGCGGAGATTGACTAGCAGGGGGCCGCTGTCGGTCATGAACTCGATCGACGTACGGGTTCGACTTTGCTTCGTAATCACCGAGCCAACAATCTTGGGCCATTCCGCGCCCAGGGAATAGCGCTTGGCGGCTTTGGTGAACAACCCCCTCCATCTGACCTTGCGCTCGGGCTGAATGTCTTTGATGAGCTCTTCCACGTCGCTCGCATTCCAGCCCTTTTTGAAGGCCGCGATCGCTGCCGTGGGCAAGCTTGCCTCGGGGGGAGGTTCGGGCTTGTTGCTGTGCTCGGACCACTGGTATCCGCCAATCCCCAGGGCGATGACAACCACACCGGAGCCGATGGCAATCCACGGAATCTTCGTCTTCGAGCGCGCCTGGTGCCGAGTACGAGTTTTACCGCCACGCTGTTGCAGGTGCTTCGTCTCACCGCGCATGCGCCGCGCGGCGTACATCTCAGGGTTGTCCTTGAGCAACTTGGCGAGGGCGGCTACGCGCACAGTCACGATCCAGTAGAAGACCGTAATCGAGAGGGAGGTCACTCCCGCGAAGGTGATGTTTCCATCCATCAGTCCCGTTACGAAGCTGACCCCAGAAGTCAGAGCGAAGAAGACTGTACGGAAGACGGCCAAGGTCAAGACCGCCGGCAGAGGCCGCCGATCGAGCTGCTTGATCACAACGATGAGTAGCGTCAGTTCGATACCAAGCGCCACGGCAACCCAAAGGAGGACGGACGAGTTGGAACTACCCCATGCGCCAATGGCGCCGATACCGATCACGACGAAGTACATGCCGACGACAAATGCGGTCGCCTGCAGGATATTGCGAAGCTTGCCGATGGGGTTCGCCGCCCTGCGCAGCACCTGCCCGCGCTCCTTGCGCTCGAGTCGCTTGCGGTCCTGGCCTAGCTGCTCGCCGTCACCGAGATCTGCACCGCACTCTCCGCAAAAGTGCGTGTCCGTGTCCTGGGGCGCACCACAATCCGGACAGCTGTCTCCACTCTCGCAACCTCCAGCGTTCGTGTCCTTACCCGGGAGCGGTGGCGGCTCCAAGTCACTGTCCACCAGAAGCTCGACATCGCAAACTTTGCAGCGCCAGGCCTTATTGTTATGGGGAACTTTGTAGCGCTTATTGCAGCCAGGACACGCGGCGACGAGGGACATAAACGAAGGGGGCGGGGAAGTTCGAGTGCGAGTCGCCCCAAAGGAACGAACAAAGGAGTCTAGCAGTTCGAGCCATTACCCCGCCACGCCCCAGATTATTCAGGCTCCCGCCCTAGCGCTTAGGCTACGTGTGGCCCGTTTACTCTGCCCTGTTGACCCGCTGTAGAAACCGCCACAGAGCCAATCCGCTCAGAGAATCTCTAGGAGCAAGACGTAGTGGTACTCGCGGTTGCCAAACAGGCGCATGCGCTCCGGCCGGTCATTCGCTAAGTCACCGATGCTGACGACATCAAGGCTCACCGCAAAGATCCCCGCAGCTGCACTGTTCCCAAGCAGCTCTCTCCAGGACTGCGCGTAGGTGCGGGCCTCGAAGCCTCCGGACCCAACGGACGCATAGGGAATGGTGAACGACAGGCCGTGGCCTTGCTTGCTGGAGAATGTGGTCGAGCGAATTCCCGAGCGTGTACCCTCAACAGTTCGAGGTCCTTCGGCCCCCTTAGCCGGAACATTGATCGTGTACTGGCCCCATCGTGCCCGGCCCAAATCGTCCACGGTATTGGGCTCGGGACCACGTCCGTACCAGCTCCACTGATCCAAGCTACGGTCCAAGTCGAAGGCCATACCCACCTGGGGTATCTCACCTGGGCTTCCATCCGGAAGAGTAGAAGGGTGCAGGTTGAAGTTTAGCTCGAGGCTGCCACCGCGAGCCATGAACCAAGCGAGCTGTACCGTGCCCCGGGGTGCACCCTTGTGAAGACCCAGCTCTAGGTCGTAGCCAAGGAAGACGCGCTCGCCCGCTTCGCCTAGGGTCCGGATCGTCGCCCGGGAATCACTCATTGCGCTCTTCCAGCGCGCCAGAACACTCGCTGCGGGCGCCGCTTGTTCGGCCTCACTGCCCGGTCGCCAGAAGTTCGGGCGCATGGGACTCGCGAGGGACTCGACGCCATCTTTCTGATAAGAAACCAAGCTACCCGTGGCGTCATCAAAAGTGGCCGTCACGCCCCCACTCTTCAAGACCGTCTTGCCATCCATCTCAGTGATTTCGAGCTCGAGCTCGCTTGGCTCAACCGAGTACTGGAAGGCGCCCCCAAGAGCAAGTTCGACGAAGGCGACCTGACGTCCTTGGTCGAGGCTGGCCTGGTTCGTTAGCGAGTCAGGGCGAGTCCCGGTCAAGGTGACCACACGCTCCTGCTCGGCAGCAAGCTCTGGCCACCCACTTGTCTCCACAACAAACCGTTGGTCCACGACCAGCGCGAGGTCCGTGAGTGTGAGCAGGCCATTGTCCCAGACCTTGACCTGCAGTCGGTCGTTCGGATCCAGAGCTTCCACGGGCCAGGCTGTGAGCTGGATTGCCTCACCTTGCACATAGGTCTTCTGACCCACCCATCTCAGCTGGTAGGACGCCTCTGCGGGGTCTAATCCGAACGCAGCGGTAGAGGGTTCTGCTTGAAAGTCCCGCACTAGAACGGGCTCTGAGATCAGTGTGGCACAGGAGGTGCTGGCAACAAGCCCGAGGGTAAGCAGCATGCAAGAGAGCTTGCGGGAAGGCGCGGCCTTCCCGCGAGTCGTCGACCGTGGATCCGTCATGGCGCCATTCTAGCAACCGGGGCAAGCCAGAACCTAACTCCCGAGGCTGGAGAGTGCGCCTTGGCTCGAACCTATACTCACGGGGTCCGCCCGGCTAGGGCAGGATAAAGAGCGGTACCGCGTTGCTGACGAAGTCGATCGGGCCCACCGCAGGCACGGTAAGGAACGCATGGTGGGCGGCGACACCAATGCCAACAAATGCACCACTCGGAATTAGGATGTTTGCGGACCCTTGCCCCGTGGCATCGAGCACCCCCGCCGTTCCAAGAACGGTCTGCAGGGTCGGATTCGTCAGCAGGTTGATAAACCACTGATCCACATTGAGAGGCAGTACTTGGTTGTTCACAGGCGTACCCGGGGACGTGCCGCTGAGGCTACCGAGGACGAGATAGATCTCACCCGCGTGGGCGATGCCCGCGTCCAGGCTTAGGTTTTGCGTGCCGCCTGTAGCGGCAGGCACGAACTCCACATCGGCGGTCAGGGCGAAGTTGGCCGTCTCTTGAAAGGTCAGGTTGTACTGGTGGCTTCCCGCCGTAGCCACGAAGTCCACAATGTGGATCTCGCGGCGGATAAAGTCGGGGATGCCATCGGCGGTCAAGTCCACTGGCCGCTCGGTAGTCCAGACCTCCGACACGTCTCCCGCGCCTCCAACTTCGAAGCCACGGAACTGCATCCCCATGGTCGTTCGCGACACTTGGGCTAGCTCGAAGGTGTGACCCGCTGGGCTGTCGAATCGCGTGTAGTGCCAACCGGGAGCTGCGGTCGTGATGCCTGCACTGGTGGTCAAGTTCGATGCGGAGGGCGCCGCGCCCAGCATCGCATTCACGATTCCGGTCAACACAAGGTCCGTGCCTGTACTCGTGCGAATCAACCCAGGAAAGTCCTCGAACGGTAGCGTGGTCACCGGGTCGATAGGTGCCATGATGAGCGGATCCTCCACCACGAAATCCACAGCCCCATCATCCATGAGACCTCCGCTCATCTCGACGGCTAACATGGCATGCACCAATGCGTCCGCGCTCTCCACAAGCGGCTTGGCGATCACGATGCCGCCGACAGGATTCTGGTGCACGATCTCTAAGTCGAATCCGCTGAGTGTCGCCTTGCGGTTCCCCTCGAGACTCCACAGGATGCGTAACTCCGCACCCGGCGCAAGGTCGCCGAGCTGGCTCGGACCCAGGTTGTAACCGCCCTCAATGGGCGCATTGTTGAGCTCGATTTCGGTGATGGCGGCAACGAGAGGCAGCCCGCCGGGGTCCGCAACAAAGCGCGGGCCACTCGACAGCAGCGAGAGATTCGTTGCGGCCCCTGCACCCGTATTGCGTACCACAAGGCCGACCGCAAAGGGCTCGGACGGCTCCAAAAGTCCCGTGGTGCCCGCCCAGTCGGCATAGACGCTATTGGGCGAATAGAGCTCGACCTCGAGGGTTGCGCCCGGGAAGATCTCCAAGCCCTGGGGCGGCAGGGTGCGAGTCACCAAGGTGCCCTCGATACGCCCGGTCAAGGTACCCGTTACGCGGTAGCGCACAGATTCGGGACCTGGCGTGGCCAGGGCTAGGGCGCTCACTGGAATGCCCGCCGTGGCGACCTGCCCCGGGGGTAGGTTCGCGCTCCCATCCACTGCAGTGATGCCACTGACGATGGGTGCGCCAAGGAGGAACAAGCTCGGTACGCTTGCGCCCGATGCGTCGATGAAGTCAAGGCTGATCTCAACGTCCTCGATGACATGGACCGAGCTATTGTCGAGTTCAAAACGGAAGGTTGCCAGCTCTCCTGTGGTGACGATAGACGGCTCTAGGGCAAAGCTCGCCTCAACATCGCTCGCCGTCGCGAGCGGGCAGAGAGTGAGTAGCAGGCCCGTGAGCGTGAGTAGGTTGGTCATGGGACTAGGCTCCAAAGGGGATCAGGAAGTTGGGCGCAGAGGGAGCGAGGGGAGCGCTGGGGTTCGCCCCGTTGTTCGCACTCGTTCCGAAGATCGGCGGGACAGCCGGCCCGCCTGGCAACACGGGGCCCATAGGGGGCCCAGCGATGGGAGCCGGCAGGTTGGGTGGCGGTGCGCCTCCCGTAACGAAGCTGCCACAGCCCGCCGAGTCCGGCGCGGCCAGGAACAGCGGCGTCCAGCGCCAGAGTGCTTGCTCGGAGAACACGTAGGAGCGCAGGCCCCAGCCCTTGCCAAGGTCGCAGGCGTCCCCGGTTCCCAGTCGGGTCACAACGACAGCTGCACTGGTGCTCTCCCCCTTTGCAAGGTTGCCAAGGAAGGCGAACTCGAGGGTCACATCGTAGTCCGGAAGGTCCGGAACAAAGAGCTCGATCCCCGAGGCCTCGGCCCCACCTGTGTTGGTGATCACAAGGTCAAACTGCTTGGTCTCGCCCACGTTCATTTCCAAGTCCATGAGCTGCCCATCAATCTCAAGGTGCGCGGCCTGGCCGATGCCGGAGGAGGCACCCGAACTCGTAAAGTCGAGCTCGCCTGGCACGCCCCCGAAGGTGTCCACCCCGGAGATTGCGTAGGTCTGGTCTACGGCGGACAGATAGGCCTCTACAGTAATCGCTTGCCCCGCTTGCACAGAGACTGGCGCTGTCCATTGGCCATGATTAGCGCCGTCGAGTGGACCGCGAATCGCGATCCCGTAGGTACCCGGCTCGAGACTATTGAAGGTTGCAAACCCCAACAGGTCCGTTGGAAGCAGAGTTTCAACACCCGAGCTGTCTGTCAGCGTCACTTGGGCGCCAGCTAGAAGTGATCCGCTGCCGCCCACGAAAGTACCGGACGACTGCCACCAAGTCGCCACGTCTTGCACCCGCACCGTCAGGCTAGTCTGCGGGGTTGCCGTCACACTTAGATCAACCGTGAAGACACTCACGCCCTGATCGCTAGTCACCGTGATCGCATAGTTGTTGAGGTTGGTACCCGCCGTCAGCTCAGCACAGTCTCCGGGCAGGAAGCTAAGCTCCACCGGACAAGCAGCTCCGGCTGCCAACGTCCCGAGACTCGCCGGGCTGACCAGCACGAAGGGCGTAGAGGCAAAGCACGTGAAGCCGTGGTCCGCGGCCGAATCGATCGCAACGCTCACTCCCGTGGCAGGTGCCGCCCCTTGGTTGACCAGGTGGAAGGTGAGCCCTGTCGCTTGATCGGTTGCCAGAGCAATCGCGCTGGGTAGATCCGGCGCTGCGAGTTGGGCACTGAAAGGAGTCACCCAGACAGAGCCGACTAGGCTCCGGGCCAGGGTCGATGTCCCCGCGATATCGATCGACAGATCCAAGTTGAACGAGTCCGGCGCGCCAGGCACAGGGGAGTCGGCCAATGCGGTCAAGTCGAAGGTCAGCACGTCCGCCGCGCCCCCGGCTAGGCCACTTGGCATTACCAGATTAGAGACGGAGAGGTGCGCCGGGACTGCGCTCAGCACGGCCGAGATTCCGATCAATGGAAGCTCGCCTTGGTTGCTGAGCCCGATCGAGACGGGCACGATCTCGCCGGTCACCATGACCTTGGAGAAGGTGGTGGGCGTTGCTCCCAAGCCATGCAGGGTCAAGCTCACCTCGGGCAACAGCGGATTCTCCTCTACAGCGGGATGGTCGCAGAAGATCTCGAACAGCCCAGCCTCGCCCACTAGCGGCTCGAAGACCAAGATGTACCCGCCGATCGCGTCCGTCGTCACGGGGAACACGCGCCGGGTCGAGCCCTGGCGAACTCGAATCGTCAGGTCCGCATTCGGTGCGAGGGCGCCGCTGCCAATCACCGTCGACTGGCCAGTCAGGCTAATCAACTGCGTGCCGACCCCGGTCGAACTCAGACCCTCGATGAAGGTCGTCGCCACAGAACCGGTCCAGCTCGGCACAGCTACGTTCAAGATCGCTTCCCAGGTGTTGTTCGCCTCGTTGTCTTCGTTGATCGAGGACTGGTCGTCGGTCTCGCCAAACAGCCACCAAGTACCGGGCAAGGCCGGCAGGTCGATGACCTTGGTTCCCCCATAGGTTCCGTCCGGTGCGACGATGCCCTCGTGCAGATCCGCGAAGATCAAGGTGTCGACGAGAGGGTCCAAGATGTTGTCGATGGAATACCAGAAGCGCGTCTGTACGGGCCCATTCGCCGTTCCAAGGCCGTTGGCATTGGTGTCGGCATTTGTCACCAGCCACTGTAAGTCCACCGTTGAGTTCGTATACAGCGCGCCAAGCGGGGAGGTCACGGGCTCAAAGCTACCCACAAGATCCGGCAAGTCCGGCTGGGTCACCGTGAGGACTCCGGGCAGCACTTGCACGTTGTTGTTCTCTTTGGTCTCCTCGCTCACGTCGTCGATCGCATCCGTGCGCAAGACGAAGTGGAAGTCGCCAGCGATGCCAAGCGGTAGGGTCACCTCCTGGGTTTCGGTGTAGGACGTGTCCTCGGTAAAGCCCCCGCGCTGCTCCCCCACCGCGATAGGAAAGCTACCCGCGAGGTCGTCGCCGCCGAAGGCCAAATCGGAAGACAGATAGATCCGGTCTTGCCAGGTTCCCGTGGCCGGGCCAAGGCCGTCGTTGAAGACAGTCCAGGTGACGCTGATGGTCTCGCCATCGGTCGCTACCGCTGGCCCTGTTAGGTCTCCTGCAAGCAGGTCGGGTCGAGCCGTAGCGAAGATCTGCACGGGGGCGGAGAGCATCGTGTTGTTGCCCTCGTTGCCAGCCTCGTCCACGTCATCCAAGACATCGGTCACGAGAGCAACGTACCAGGTTCCTTCGGTCACCATGGGTAAGATCGGCGAGTCGACGACCTGGTAGAGTTCTCCCGAGGCCTCGTCCCCGGTGTGCACATACTCGGCCAACAGCACGTCATCCGCGTCGCCGATGACCGTGTTGCTCGTCAAGTAGACACGGTCCGTCCAAGGGGCCGTCGCGGTGATCGCGCCCTCGTTGACTACGGAAAAATCGAGAGCAAGGGGCCAACCGAGAACGGTCTCGGTATCCGAGCTGATGTCCAAGATCAAGAGGTCCGAGTCGGGCAAGATCTGCCAAAGCACAAGACCATCGGGGTCCCCCGGGGGCACTTGGCTTGGGTCCTGCTCGAAGGGCTCACCGCCGTAGGGGCCGCCGTAGGCTTGGAAGACGAATTCGCCTAAACCCATCCCAGCTAGCCGTTTGACAGACTTATCCGCACCTGTCCCAAGGAAGTCGATGCCCACCATGGTTCCGCCGCCTGCCAACTGCAAGTCGAACAGGGGACCTGGACCCGCTCCCACGCCGCGGTCGAAGAGGCCCGCATGAACACCCTCAGTGCCGAGGCTAGCCGTACCGCTGAGTACGACTCCACCGGGTCCCATGTCGCGGAACGCGAAGTTTCGGCAAGCGAGCTCGCCATTGACCACCAGGCCATAGCCTCCACCGCCGAAGCCTCCCACGGAAGCTACGGAGCCCGACGTTCCCAATAGGGCTAGACGTCCGCTCGGCGCGACGGTCAGCGTAGTGGCAGCGCCCAGGCCGAGCACGGTTCCGGCGGAGACCTCAAGCTCGCCATCAATGGTCACCGAGGGCATTACCAGGATCAACCCACCCGTCTCCAACAGAAGTCGCGCGTTGGCCGTGATCTCGAAGGCCACGGTAACGCCCATGGCCACGGTGATCTTAGCGGGTGCAGGCTGGGGGCCAAAGAGAGCGAACACCTTGGGGCCAGCGATGCGTAGCTTCTCAATCACAGGTGCCGAGCCCAAGAGCCGCGCACCGGGGCGCAGCTCGATCCACGCGTCACCGTAGACCGAGGGGCCGTCCCCAATGAAGTCTCCAAAGACCGAGAGCACCGCGTCCGGGTGGCTTACAGTACCTGCCGAAGTCCCGAGCTGATGCGCGCTACCGAAGACCTCGAGCCGCGCCGAAGAGGCGCCGCCCAGCTGGTCAAACGCCAGGCTACCCGCGACCAACTCCAGGTCCTGGTTCACTGTTACCGTACTCGCACTGTCGAGGATCAGCTCTCCCCCGGTCACCTCTAGCAGCCCAACCTGGCTGTCGAACCCGCGCACGCTGCCGGCAACCACGCGCACCGCGTGCAGGCTGCCTGCGCCCGTGGCGAGCTCGGCGGCGGCTCCTTGGAACTCGAACCAATCGCCACTCGAACTGCCCGCCAGATTCTCTAGTCGCCCATTGATCCGAACCGGTCCCTGCAGATCCACCGTACCGTCCACGATCCTCAGGTTGCCGAACTCTGGCACGAGCCCCGCAATCGTTGCGACTCCAAGGGTGCTCCCGATCTCGACCCGAGCCAAGCCCAAGTCCATCGGCGCGTCCCCGGTCCAGGTGCCCAAGCACCGCAGGGCTCCGTTGGCTAGGGTCGTCGCGCTTGGGGTCGCACCTAGCTGGTGTACGTTGCCCTGCACAATCAAGAGCGCGTCCAAGCCAGCACCATCGCCGAGGTCCGCCTCGAAGCCGATCGTGCCCGAGGTCAGCGTCGCAGCGCCGGTCACCA
>JBLHWM010000010.1:0-22194 GCA_047629095.1 Planctomycetota bacterium
CGCCCTAGCTGTCCTCGCCCAGGATTCCACCTCCCCCGACTACCTCCAGGCCAAGCTCGGCTTGATCGAGAGCCTCGTATACCTTGACCACGACAGCTGTGCCGTGGAGTTCATGGGCCTCGCCTCGGACCTCCCCGGCGGCGGTCCTCCCCTCAAGGACTACGTCTACATCGCCGGCCTACTAGCCAATGCGGGGCATCTCGAGTCCAGCTTCGCCGTGGCCGACCTGGGGAACCAGCGCTTCCCCGACGCCCCCGGTCTCGTCAAAGTCTTCGAGAACATCGCCGAGAAGGCCAAGAACGTGGGCTCGTCCAAACTCAACGAGGGTCTGGCCGGCCTGGGCTATCTGGAGTAGCGATTCCCCTCCAAACCCAACCCAAGCCCAAATCCCGAGCTACAATTCGCCTCGACCTAGCTCCCCAACCGAAATCAGCACTGCCCCTCTTCCTTATATGAAGACCAACAAGATCCAATCCACCCTGCTCGCGGCCACCCTTGGCCTGACCCTTGGCTTTGCCAGCTGCGCCGGCGAGGCCTCCGCAACGGACCTCAACAGCCAGGGCGAGACCGCCCTGCAGAGCCAGGACTACGACGGCGCTAAGGCCAGCTTTGAAGGCGCCCTAGCCGCACTCGGCGATGACACCACGTCAGCCGACTACAAGGCCGCCAAGCTCGGCCTCATCGAGTCCCTTGCCCACCTGGACGCCGGTGGCTGCGAGACCGCCTTCTTGGCCCTCGCCAAGGAAGGCAACCTGGTCGCCAAGGACTACAGCTACATCGCGGGGCAGCTCGCCAGCGCCAACAGCGTCATGGAAGGCATCAACGTCGCCGCCGCGGGCCTAGTCACCTTCCCCGAGGACCAAGGCTTGGACGCCGTGCTCAACACGCTCAAAGAGAAGGCCAAGTCCAGCGGCAACGCCGAGGCCATCAGCGCCCTGGCCGGACTCGGCTACCTATAGCGTAGAGGCTCTCAACCACAAAGCGCCCACCGCTGCCTACCAGCAGCGGTGGGCGCTTTTCGTTAAGTGGATTCCCAGAACTGCCGCCTAGCGAATCCAAGCCTCGCCAAGAGCGCCATTAGCTAAACCTCAAACTCCGATTCTCCCGAAAGAAGTCAGAACCACCAACCCCGCGCTTCCAAAATGAAAGGCCTAGTATTCACCGAGTTCCTAGAGATGGTCGAGTCCGCCCACGGCATGGACACGACCGATCAGCTACTTGACGTCCCCGCCCTCGCAAGCGGCGGCGCATACACAGCTGTCGGTACCTACGACGCAGCCGAGCTCTTTGCCATGGTCGCTCGCCTCGCGGAGCTGCACGAAACACCTGTTGATGATCTGCTCATTGGATTTGGCGAACATCTCTTTACGCGCTTCCATGGGATCTACCCACAGATGTTCGAGGACAAAGTGAACGCCATTGATTTCCTCAAGAGTGTCCACGGTCACATCCATGTTGAGGTCCGCAAGCTGTACCCCGAAGCTGACTTACCGGAGTTCACCTATCTGCACACTAGTGAGGGTCTGATCATGACCTATACCTCTAAGCGACCGCTCGCTCGATTTGGGCTGGGCCTCGTCCGTGGTTGCCTCGACCACTTTGGAGGCAGCGAATCGGTCACCTGCGAACTCCAGGAACCTTTCGATGGGACGGCCGCGACTTTTCGAATTAAGTGAGTCCTAACCAAGACAACAAAGAGGCCCGCTGGCTACAGCGCCTTAACCGTGAACGCGACGCGCGCAAGCAAGCGGAAGCTCTCCTCGAGGGGAAGAGTCTAGAGCTTTACCAGGTCAACGCCACCCTAGCTAAGTCCTACGAGGATCTAGAGCTGCGCATCGCCGAGCGCACTTCCGAACTTGCCCAAGCTATGCAGCTGGCACAAAAAGCGACCACCGCTAAGTCCATGTTTCTCGCCAGCATGAGCCATGAGATTCGCACACCACTCAATGGCGTACTCGGCATGACTCGACTCCTCATGGATAGCGAGCTGTCCTACGATCAGCGCGAGCTAGCAGAGACACTCCAATACTCCGCCGAGGCTCTGATGGTACTGCTCAATGACATCTTGGATCTATCCAAGTTTGAAGCGGGCCAACTTGAGCTTGAGCACATCGAGTTTGATGTGCGCCGCATGGCAGAGGAGACTTGTGAGCTGCTCGCAGAGAAGGCCCAAGTCGGAGGCGTAGAACTGATGCTCTCCATTGCGAGCGACGTCCCTAAGGCCCTCGTCGGAGACCCCGGCCGGTTGAGACAGGTCATTCTGAACTTGCTGAGCAACGCCGCAAAGTTCACGAAAGAGGGGGAGATCGAGCTCTGGATCCGCCTCAATGGCGACGACGGGGCCCTTACACAGGAGGGCGAGCCATCGCGCCTAATCCAGTTTGGCATTCGGGACACTGGCATTGGAATACCGAAGGACGCACTGTCCAAGCTGTTCAGCACCTTCACCCAAGTGGACTCTTCCACGACTCGGAAGTATGGCGGCACCGGACTCGGGCTTTCGATTTGTAAGCAGCTTGCGGAGCATATGGGCGGCGGCGTTCACGTCAGCTCGACCGATGGCGAAGGGTCGACATTCTCCTTTACGGCACAGCTCGGCTACAACAGTTGCCCGGTGCCCAAACGTGCCCCAAGCCCAGGGACCGCAAGCAGACTCCTGATCACCTCATGTTCGCGCTTGCAGACAATCCTCACGCAAGATCTCTACGACATTGGGTTTCAAGTGGAGAGCATCGATTCCGCCCCAGCGGTGAAAGCTAGGTTGATGCAGGAGCCAGCCCCGAGGGACATCCTGCTGGACGCATCGTTCCTTGAGCGGAACCCCGATCTGACAGAGGCGCTAGTGAAAGTCTGTGCAAACGAAAGTACTCGACTCGCTCTCCTTACATCGGTTGGCCAGACCGAGTGTCCTCGAATCCTAGAGGCCTCCCCTACTCGGCTTCATAAACCCATCCGCCTCTCAAGGCTAGCCAGCTTCCTCAAGCGTGAAGATACGGTGGGGCTTCGCCACGACTTACAGCCGAAGATCAGCGATCTCGGGGTCACCCGGCGTGACGGCTCTCGGCCTCTTGTTTTGCTTGTGGAAGACAACCGTGTCAATCAAATCGTCGCCCAAGGGATTCTGACCAAACTGGGCGTAGATCTGGAGATCGTCGACAACGGGGCAAAGGCTCTGCACGCGATCGATTCCTCCCGCCACGATCTTGTTCTCATGGATTGCCAGATGCCGATCATGGATGGCTACATGGCGACTTCGACCTGGCGCCAAAGGGAAGAGACGAGCGGCGAGCATATGACGATCATCGCTATGACTGCCAATGCGATGCCCGGTGATCGAGGTCGCTGTCTCGAGGCAGGCATGGATGACTACATCTCCAAACCGTTCAAGACTGAAGACTTAGCTGCGCTCTTGCGGTCCTACTGCGCGCGAGACCTGCGCAGGTTGGGCTGAGACCGGGCTCACTTACCGCCGAAGATATTCCCTACGACGCTGCTGACGCCACTGAAGCGATTGTGTTCGCCCTTGCCGCCGCTAGACGCATTCATGATGCGGTTTGCCAAGCGCGAGAGCGGAGCGGTCTGGATCCAGCATTTACCCGGCCCCGTTAGCTCAGCCAGGAAGAGTCCCTCCCCGCCGAAGAGCATGGACTTGACGCCCTTGACCATGCGGATGTCGTAGTCGACGGAACCCTCGAAGCCGACGATGCAGCCGGTGTCCACGCGCAGGGTCTCGCCCTGTTGAAGCTCGCGCTCGATCACGTGGCCACCCGCGTGGATGAAGGCGAGTCCGTCTCCGCGCAAGCGCTGCAGGATGAAGCCCTCGCCGCCGAAGAAGCCGGCGCCGAAGCGCTTAGTGAAGGCGACCGAGATGTCGATGCCGTGGGCCGAGCACAGGTACGCATTGCGCTGGCACAGCACCTCGCCTCGAGCCAGGTCGACGGGAATGATCTTGCCCGGGTACTCGGCCGCAAAGCCGACCGTGGCCTGCTGGTCACCCTCGTTCGTGAAGGACGTGATGAAGAAGCTCTCGCCCGAGAAGGCGCGCTTAATACCGTTCATCATTCCGCCTCCGGTAGAGGTCGCCATCTCGACTCCGTCCTCCATCCACATCATCGCGCCCGGCTCGGCCCGCACCGTCTCGCGGGGGTCCAAGGTGATGGAGACGGCCTGCATGTCGTCGCCGTGGATGAAGTAGTCGATTTGATCTGTCATTGAACTTTTGGGGGTAGAGCCGAAGGCGCGCGTTACTTAGTCCAGGTCTACGCGAACGGGGAACAGATATTCAGTATCCCCTCGGCCCGCGGACTCAAGCAGGGTCGCGAGCTTCATCTCGGGAATGCCCCGATAGACCTCCTTGCCCCCAAGTAGGATCGTGACCTCCTTGTCGAGGTCCACCATCTGCTCGTCGAGCCAGACCGAGATGCCCTCTTGGCCCCCGCCCTTCACCAGGATCTCGATCGAGTTCTTCTCCGTGTCCAAGTCCGCCGTCAGGATCGCGCGCTTGGTGGCGTCGGGCCAGCGCAGCCAATAGAAGTCTTGCTTCCAGGTCAGCTCCGGCTGCCAGACGATTCGCGTGGGCCGCGAGACGCGCCGTCGATCGCCGATCTTCTCGAACAGAGCCTCGTACCCGCCTGGTGGAGCCGCGTGCCCGCGCCCGGACACCTCCCAGTATTCGAAGTCAAAACCGCCGTAGGTTTTCTGCGCAGCCTCGAGCTGCTTCGCCGCCACGCGGTTCGCCTCGGGCGGAACCTGCACGTCGTCGTCGCTCTGGTAGATCCGGATCGGAACGTTGTAGAGGTTCGGAATGATGCCCTCGATGATGCTCTCGAAGCCGCCGCCAATGCCCATGATAGGTGTCGGTGCGCCGGCCGACGGAGCCAGCCCTGCCACGCGATCCGCATGGTGCCCACCCAGGGTCCATGTGCCGTAACCGCCCATGGAGTGCCCCGCGAGATAGATACGCCCCGGATCGATGTCGAAGGTCCGAATCGCGCGCTCGATCAGCTGCACCACGAACTCCTCGGTACCCGCATCGGTCCAACCGTGCTCGGTCTTTTCAATCACTTCGGGTGCGATCATCAAGAGGTCGAAGTCTTTGGCCGGCCCACTCCAGGCACTTGCGGAGGGTCCCGCATCACCGCTGCCCTTGCCGCCGCCATGCATCGCAATCAACAGGCCCTTCGGCTTCTTCGTCTTACCGCCAATGATGTACAGGCCCTTCTTCTCGTCCGGCCAAAAGTAGTGCCGGCCGCTGCTCTTCTCGATGCCCGGTCCCTTGGCAGACGCCTTCTCGAATCGCTTCAGCCAGCTCTTGCGGGTCTTATCCGTAAGGGCGGGGACCGTGGCGAGGTCGACCAAGATCTCTCTACGTCGAGCCGCGTCCTCCACGAGCCAACCATCGAGCTCGAGGTACTCGTCCACGAGCTTCTTCTGCTTGCTTGCGGAGAGTGGCTTCGGGTCCTGGCCTCCTGCGGCCAGCAATAAAAAGCAAGCGCCAACAAGTAGGGCCGCGGCGAGAATGCGTTGGGGAGACAAGTTGGCGCTCATAGCTTAGTTGGGGCTGCTCTCTAGACTTTGATGTCGGGGCCGTCTTCCGCGTCAACGGCCTCGGGATCTTCTTGGTTCAGGACATTCTCCGTGAGCCAAGTCGTGATGTACTCATAGGCGTCATCGACGGAGTCGGTCATGTAGAACAAGTCGGGATCGGTCGGGCTAATGGTGCCAAACTCGATCATCGGCTCGAAGTGTAGGATCTTCTCCCAGTAGCTCTTACCGAAGAGAACAAGGGCCATGGGCTTCTTGATCTTCTGCGTTTGGATCAGCGTCGCGATCTCAAGTAGCTCGTCGAGGGTTCCGAAACCACCGGGCATCGTTACGACGGCCTTGGCGAGGTAGCTGAACCAGAACTTGCGCATGAAGAAGTAGTGGAACTCCAGAGACAGGCGCCGCGTGATGTAGGGGTTGTCGTTCTGCTCAAACGGCAGCGAGATGTTCAGGCCGATGTTCTCGCCCTTCGCCTCCGACGCGCCGCGGTTCGCAGCCTCCATGATGCCGGGCCCACCGCCCGAGCAGATCACGAAGCGACGGGACGTGCCCTCGAGCTTCTTCGACCACTCGGTGAGGCGGCGCGAGAGCTCGCGGGTTGCCTCGTAGTACTTCGAGATGTAGAGGCGCTTCTCGGCGGCCTCGATCTCCTTGGCGTCGCCTGTCTCTTTCGCTTCGGCGAGCTCTTTCGTCGCGACCTCGTGGGAGCGAATGCGCGCGGAACCAAACACGACAATCGTGTCGCGGATGTGCATTTCGCGCAGACGTGTCTCGGGCTCGATGTATTCGGCGAGGATGCGGAGGGCTCGTGCGTCCTTACTGTTGAGGAACGCTTCGTTTTCGTAGGCCTTCGTGGCCGTGTATCTATTTTCAGTCATATGGCCCGTATCAAACCAAATGCGAAGCTCCAAGGGGAGGGATTGACCTAGAAGTCTTCGGGAACTGGTCGCATGCAGGGCCAGGTTGCGAGACCGTATGTATCCGCCTGAAAGTCCGAGGAGAAACCCTCAAGCGCCTCTAGGATGCGACACAATCCCAGGTTGCTATGACTACGAAAAACACATTGACCACGCCCGTTGCTGGCATGACCTGTCAGGGTTGCGCCAACTCAATCCAGAAGGCGCTCTCTGGACTCGAGGGCGTATTCGAGGCCGAGGTGAACTTCGGTTCACGCAGCGCGAAGGTCGTTCGGGATCCAGCCGTCGCAACCGCCGCGATCATCGGTGAGGCGATCCGAGAGGCCGGCTTCGAGGTTCCAGACCTGGAAAGTGGACAGAAGCGCAGCCTTGCCGAAGACATTGCCTTCGGAGAAGGTGCCGAGCGCGTCGCCGAGGCCCGCACCAAGCGCAACTTCGTCCTGTCCCTCGCGCTCTTCCTCGGCATGCTCGGCGCCCACCAGATCGGTGTGCCCTACTGGGTCCTGGTCGCGATCGCAGCGCCGGCGGTCTTTGTGGCCGGGCTCGACATTCTCAAGGACGGTCTGCACGCTGCGAAGCGACGCTCGCCGGACATGAACACCCTGGTTGGCGCCGGCGTCCTGGTCGCATTCACCGCGGCCGCACTCGCTCCGCTCTCCCCCGAGGTCTTTGGCCACGGCATGGATAACCTGCACGCGGCCCTGATGATCTTGGTCTTTGTGCTGCTTGGCCGGATGCTCGAAGGGCGTGCGCGCAGTCGCGCCGGCGGTGCGGTGCGGGCCCTGCTCAACCTGGCGCCGGACCGCGCGCGCGTGCTGCGCAAGGGCGAGGAGGTCGAGGTTGGCCTCGACGAAGTCAAGGTCGGCAACCTGGTTCTGGTGCGTCCCGGCGAGCGCATTCCCGTGGATGGGCAGGTGGCTTCCGGGCACAGCGAGGTGGACGAGAGCCAACTGACGGGCGAGTCATTTCCCGTAGAGCGCTCCGGTGGCGATCGCGTTCACGCGGGCAGCCTCAACGGGACCGGCGCCCTTACGATCAAGACAGAGGCCGTTGGCGAGAGCTCGGCACTTGGCCGCATTGCCGAGGCCGTGCACGCCGCCCAGGGCTCCCGGGCTCCCGCCCAGCGCCTTGCGGATCGAGTCAGCCGCGTGTTCGTGCCGGTCGTCTTGGGCGTGGCCGCCATCGCGTTCTTTGGGACCTGGCTAAGCGCTGGCTTCACCGACGCGGGCTTCGATTGGAGCGCGGCGCGCACCGGGCTCACGCCCGCCTTCGGCAGGCTCGTGGCCGTGCTTGTTGTGGCGTGTCCCTGCGCCCTGGGCCTGGCGACACCAACCGCGATTCTGGTGGCTTCGGGCCGTGGCGCGAAGGAAGGCCTGCTGATCAAGGATGCCGCCGCCCTGGAACACTTGGCCCTGGTGGACACGATCCTGTTTGATAAGACCGGCACACTGACCGCCGGTGAGCCGGAGTTGCGGCGCGTGCTCGTCGCCGACGACTTCACGCCGCCGGGCCCCGGGCTCATGGCCGGGCCGGATGCTCCGATGCCCGTTGCTGCGGGCACGAGCCCAGAGGCTCTGCGCGAAGGCGAAAAGGCGCTGCTCGGACTGGCCGCCGCGGTCGAGAAGCTGAGCGAGCAGCCCCTGGCCCGTGCCATCGTCGGCGCGGCCACCGCCGAGTCCGTGACCATTTTCCCGTGCCTCGACTTTGCCGCCCAGCCCGGGCGCGGCGTCACAGGCACGGTCCGCAAGCGCGCCATGTGGCTCGGCAGTCCCCGCGCCGCCATCGAAGCTGGCTTGCCAGCGGATCTGGTCAGGCGCCTAGCTGCGGACTTCGCCGAGGCCGGCGAGACGCCCGTGATCGTCACCCAGGACGGGAAGTACGCGGGAGCCTTTGGGTTCTACGACAGCCCTCGGACTACAAGCGCGGCGACAATCGTTGCGCTCAAGGAGCTCGGTTTGTCCGCACAGATTCTATCGGGAGATCACCCTGGTGCAGTGGCCGCTATTGCCAAGGATTTGGGTATTGAGACCTTCCACGGGCAGCTATTGCCGGAACAGAAGGCCGAGCGGATTACTGAGATGACCAAGTCTGGGCGCCTGGTAGCCATGGTCGGGGACGGCGTCAACGACGCTCCGGCACTGGCCGCGGCCACCGTTGGCATCGCCATGGGGGGCGGCGCCGACGTCGCGATTGAGGCAGCGGACTGCGCTCTCCTTGTCGACGATCCAAGGCGCATTGTCTCCTTGATTCACCTAGCGCGCAAGACGCGCAGCACCATCCGTGGGAACCTCTTGTGGGCATTCAGCTACAACGTGCTCGCCCTGCCCGTGGCCGCCGGCGCTCTCTCTCCATGGACATCCTGGTCGCTACCCGCCTCCTGGGCCGCGGCCGCCATGGCGGCCTCCAGCGTTGTCGTGGTCACAAATAGCCTGCGCCTGCATCGAACGAAACTCAACGCCTGAATCTCCAAGATGATGAACCTACTTACCCTAGCATCGGTTGGTTGCGTAGCACTCCTAGCCTGCACCCCCGGCGACGTGGACGATCTACCCCGAGAGCGCGGCGGACAAAACGACCAACTCAAGGACTCCCTCGAGGGCGCGCTGGCCCCCACGCTGAAAGTGCGCGACTGGATGAACACGGACGCCCTCAGCCTGGCCAACCTGCGCGGCAAGGTCGTCGTGCTCAAGTTCTGGGGTGTGTGGTGAGGCCCGTGCGTCTCCTCTATGCCGCACATGAATCGGCTGTATAGGGAGAACAAGGACCAAGGTTTGGTTCTGATTGGCATCCACACTGAAGGCGACTCCGAGAAGATGCCCGCCTTCGTGGACCAGGCTGGCATCGAGTTCCCGGTCTGTGTCGACGGCGGCGCGATCCGCACCTATGGCGTGGACTCGTACCCGGACTATTACCTGATCGACCGCGCGGGCAAGGTGCGCGTTGCAGACCTGTCCAACGGTAGCCTCGACGACGCGGTTGCCATGCTTCTGGCAGAGCCCGAGCCCCTGCCACTACCTGGTGATGCTGCTTGTGAGATTCCCTTCGTCACCTTCTCCGATATGCCCACGCCCAATGCTCCCTCCACGAGTAGGCGAACCTGGGCACTGGGGACGTACCCAGGTGATGACTTTGGCACGATCTACTTGGACGATGCGCTTGTCAACTTCCTGACTGAGGACGACGCCGAGATCTCCAACTACAGTGGGACTTGCAAGAACGACGCGCTGCTCACTCTCGAGATGTTGATGATCAATTACCGGGACGTCGATGGATTTCGGGTCTACGATTTCGAGGCCAAGGGAGCTACTACCGAAGTCAAAATGCGTTGGGGGGGACTTCCCAAGGCTAGCGCCAAGGGGAGGGATTTCGAGATCCCCCAAGGAACGGTCGCCGATGTCGTACTGCCCCGACTCATAACCCAATTACCCTTCGTCGAGGGCGAAGCCGCGAGCTTTCCATTGCTCTCATTTCGAGGCCCAGAAGAGGTCCTTAGACCTAAGGTCACTGTCCGTTGCGCCGGATTGGATCTGACGCCTGGGGCGCCGGACCAACCCAACCTCAAGGATTTGTGGCGCTACGATGTGATCGAAGGAGATCAAGTCCTCGAGTCGTACTGGGTCCGGGAAGAGGATCGATCCTTGGCCAAGATGCTGCTCGGATCCAAAGCGCACTACTGGATACCCGAACGCACCATTCCTGGGACAGAGCAGGACGCTGATCCAAAGGACTAATAGCCTTCTAGGGCAACTTCAAAAGTCGAGGTCCTTGCGGTCGTCGACTTTTTTCTTGGCCTTGGAGAAGAGGTCATCCAGGTCATCCTCGCGACTCTCCTCGCGACCGATGGCTGTATGGAAAGCGTCCGTGGCGCGGTCTTCGCGACCCTCGACGCGCCCCTGGGCGGCGCCCCAGGTCTTGTCGCCACCGTCCTCTTCCTGGGGGTTGCGGCTGCGCAGGACCTTGGCCGTGGCCACGTCAATCAGAAGCTTGGAGCTGCAGCAGGGACAGGTCACATCGATCTCTTTCTTGCTCATCGCACCATTGGAACCTTCCTTGGGGGCACTCCCAGGGAGGTTTGAGCGGAACTTTGGAAAGAAAGGGCCTTTCCGCGTTCGGAATCGGGCCGGGACTCGGCTCCCAACTCGTGCCTTCGGAAACCCGGGGCTCCTGGCTCTAGCTAGCGACTCGATCAACTGACCCGAGTCTTAAGCTTTGACCCGGTGACGTAGCTGTGCGGGGGTGGACAGCTAAATCACCGGGTCTTTTTTTTGCTCGACGGCAAAACATGCCCAGGAGAAGTAGGGTCTCCGGGGGCTTTCTTTTGGCCTGCGGTCAGCCCCGTTAGGGAAGAACGGTCTCTTTAGCGCGACTGTCGATGCCGCGAGCGGACGTCACATAGACGCGCTCGGTAATGGTCATACCCTTGAGGGCTGCATGGGTCCCGGCCGGGACCGCCACCACGAGGGGTACGCTCTTGGTCTCCCCGGGCTGGAGCTGCACTTGCACGTTGGTCGTCTTGGCCGCCGGCCCGTCCTTGTCCATGTGCAGGTCAAATCGCACATTCGCAGTTCTGGCTGTCTTGCCCTGGTTGCGCACGGTTGCCTGGTAGGTGTAGGTGCCACCGGTTCGGTCACCAGCCCAAACGGGGGCATCGAGACCCTCGATCAGGACAGTGGGCTCGACGAGCTCTAGGAACTTCCCGGTGGGTACATAGTGCAGCTCTTGGTGCGTTCCACCGGACCAGTCGATGGAGATGTGCTCGGCGAAGCGAGTCGAACCAAGGCCAAAGTGAACATTGCGGGAGCTGCTGGACTCGAAGACCGGGTCCCCAAGGACCTGACGCTTCCAAGTTGTGCCGCCCGCAGTCAGCTCGATGCGAGAGCCGAGGCCTGCGATGTTGCCATAAGTACCAATCAGTCGAAGCTCGAGCCAGCTAGCCGCACCTGGGTTCGCCAAGCTGCCGGTGTTCTCGTAGTAACGGCTGCGGTCACCGGGCAAGGCCACAGAGAGGTTGCCGTTGTTCATGACATAGTGATCCAGGAAGCCGTCGCGATTGACATCGGCAACCGCGATCCCGCGCCCCACCATCTCGTCGGCCATGCCGCTCGTCGCGTCGGGCACCTCTGTAAAGGTGCCGTCCTGGTTGTTCAAGTAGAGGCTGTTCTTAGCGCGCACCTCATTCGAAATGAACAGTGCGGAAGGAATGTAGCCGTTGATCACGATCAGGTCCTCCCAACCGTCGTTGTTCACATCCCCAAAGCTCGAGCCCCAGGAGGTGATCAGCTTGCCCGATGTCGGCTCGAGCCCCTCGAGTACACCCGCTTGGGCAGCGACATCCACATAGACGCCGCCGTCATTGCGGAACAGTCGGTTGTCCCCAAGATTGGACTTGTAGAAGTCCCAGTCGCCATCGTGGTCAAAGTCTCCAGGTGTGATGCCCATGTTGTACATGGGTGCACTGCTAAAGCCCGTCTGGGCGGAGACATTCGCGAATCCAAGGGCGCCGCCCGGAGCGAGAGTGTTCCGATACAGCGTGTCCGGGATCACCCACTCACCAAAGTCGTTGCCAACCTGAATGTCTGGCGCGCCATCTTCGTTCTCGTCTAGCGTGGCGACGGACAGGGTGCAGCCCGCCGTAGCCTGCCCCGTAGGAGCGATGTAGGGGTGGCCCGGAACACTGGCACCAAATACGCCAACGTTGTCCACGCCGAGAGCCGCAGCCTGGTCAATAAAGGCCGGCGTTCCGGTGGTTGCCGTGTTGATCAGCAGGTTGTTGGGAGCGCCAAAGTGGTAGGGGAAGGACATCACCCTGAGGTAATTCCCCACGTAGGCATCGAGGTCCCCGTCGAGGTCAAAGTCAGCCCAAGAAGCCGAGACACTCCAGGCGTCCTCCGTCATCCCGACTTGGCTAGAGCGCTCCGTGAAGGTGTAGTCGCCGTTGTTGCGATAGAGTTGGTTGACCCCGCGGTTGGTCAACATCAGGTCCGTCAAGCCGTCGTTGTTGTAATCGCCCGCTGCGACTCCCATCGTTGCGCCCAAGAAGGGAACATCCAAGCCTGCACCCGCTGCAATATTGGAGAAGCTCCCACCGTCGTTACGGAACAGACCGGGATCCAACATGGAGCCAATCGTGAACAGATCCTCGTCTCCGTCTAAGTCCATATCGAACCAAGCCGAGCCCCCGCCCATTCCCATGTCGAACGTATTGTTGCCGTGCACGTAGCTCAGTCCAAGACTCGCCGACTTGTCGACAAATGCATCTTGCGCCGCCAAGGAGGGAGTCAGGACAAGGCCAGCGAACAGGATCGAGTAGTTAAGGTTCTTCAAAGCGGGGGACTGAGTGAGGGTTCGAACGGGATAAAGGTCATAAAATGGTACCCCAGCGCCATGCTTTTGGGGGTCTCCGATCCCTTATGGTGTGTGGATGAAAACGACCCTTACGCGCGAAGCTGCCTGGAACCACTTAAACACCTGGACAGACACCTCCAGCCTGCTGCGCCACGCGCGGGCTGTGGAGCTTGTCATGCGTGCGGCCGCTCTTCATTACGGTCCAGGCGAAGAGGCCGTAGAGGCCTGGGGTATCGCTGGGATGCTCCATGATGCGGACTACGAAAAGTGGCCGGACCAACACCCGGACCTCATCGTCAGTTGGCTCAAGGACCGGGGTGAGGCCGAGATCGCCTATGCAATCTCGGCCCACTACACCAAATGGGGTGTTCCCTACAACGACCTCTTGGAGAAGGCGCTGCTCGCTTGCGATGAGCTCACCGGCTTCATCATGGCTTGCAGCCTGATGCGACCCGAAGGTGTCACGACTATCGCCGTCAAGAGCGTTCGCAAGAAGCTCAAGGACAAGAAGTTCGCCGCCGGAGTCGACCGCTTCGAAGTCCAGGAGGGCGCTCGCCTACTCGAGATCGAACTCGCCGATCACATTCAGTTCATTATCGAGTCCCTTCGCCCCCACGCCGAGGAGCTCGGGCTACTCGGCACGGACGCAGCCTAGTCGTCTAGATCTGGCAGGTAGCCAGGATGCATGAGGCCCAGGCTCACGAGATCTTCCAGCTCGCCGCGACTGAACTGCTCCATGACAAACTCTACGCGTTGTTGGGACAGGTCACCCCAGGCCCCGGTGCCCTTCGGGGTCTTCCAGATTCCCTGGTCAAAGGTGCCCTGGAGGAAGCGCTTCACGCCAGCGCGATCCTTGCGCTGGCCCAAGCTGAGGAAGAGGTTGCTATGAAGGCGTGCACTGCTTGTGCGAGCTACCGCTGGATCTGCCGCGATGTCAAAGAGAGAGCTCAGCTCTTCTTGATAGCGGTCCGCGTCGAGCCACTCGGAATCGACGATCGCGGAGCTGCGGTTTGCCGCAGTTCCACTCTTGAGGATCTGCTCGAGCAAGTCACGGCTCCCGGGTCGCTCGTGCGCGGCAAGGTCCATGATCATCTGCCCCATGCCTTTGCCCAGATTGTAGTCGCCCACTAGGCCAGCCTGAACAGTCTCTACAGCGCGAGCATCGTGCTCGAAGGAGACGACAAGCCAGCCGTAAAACAGAGCGTCGTCGGTAGCTGTGCTCGCGCGGCCGCCCAATAACTTGGGCAGGTCTACGGCAAGGGTCGAGCTGGTCAGTTCGTAGAAGTGCTCCGTGCCGTTAGCCGCGATCAGCTGGACCAGGTCTGTGATCACCGCGTCCCCTAGCTTGGTGCGGGCGGTCTGCAGCTCCTGCATGCGCTCTCGCTCGGGACCCGAGATCTGGCCGGCGGCCAGCTTGTCCTCGAGTACCTTGAGCTCCTCGGACTGGGGAAAGCTGTCGTCGCCAAAGACCATGGCTTCAATCTCCAAGAGGGCGAGGTCCCGCCCGGCAACAAAACCCAAGCTGGCAAAGGTGCGCGCCCAGTAGGTCTTCCGCTCTTCCAATGTCTTGCCCCTCCGCATCTTGTCGTTGGCGCCCGTGGGATAGAGCTCCATCCGAACTTGCATCAGGGTCGCGGGCAGCCAAACCTTGAGGTGGCCGCGGCGGGGCATTTTAGCAGCTGTGATTCCGGTCTCGTCCGTGACGAGCTTGACCCTGCGCACATCGAGATCCGGGTTCAAGTCCGCCTCGAGCGAGCCGTCGAGGGCCTGCACCACCTCCAGGTCGGCCATGAGCTGTTGTTCGTGGGTCGTGGTGAAGCCGACCTTGCCCTTCAAGGACGCCAGGCTTCCAGCGATTCCGCGTCCTGGATTGTCCTCAAAGAGCAGCGGCTCCTCCAAGCTGCGGGTGACCACCCGGGCCACGAGTAGCGAGTCGAAACCCCGGTCGATCAGCTCCGCGAGGAAGGCCTCCCGGTCGTGTTCTTCGGCTTTCCAGTAGCTATCGGAATAGAGCATGCCCCAGGTCAAGTAGCCCAAGGCACCACCGTTGCAGAGGGGCGCCAAGCGTCCTGCCCCGGCCTCCTGTTCGTGGTACTGAAGCGCCTCCTCGGTGCCCCAGATTGGCTTTGCGGTCACGAAGCCCGAGGTGAAGAGCTCGATCAGCTCGTGGGACTTGAAGTCCGGGTTCTCCAGGAGCACGGACTGCATCGCTTGGAAGCCCGCATCGTGTCGGATGCTCTCGAAGCACTCGGTGATGTGCGGTGACTGCTTGCCATAGCCAAAGCGTGGCAGCCGTTGGGTGAGGTACTCACCCAGTTCGGCCCCCTCGCCAAAGAGCTTCTCGTTGTACTGCTCTTCCGTGTAGGGCTCCCCCGACAGGTTGGTGGTTCGTGTCATGCGCTCGATCTCGGACTCGATCTGCAGCACTTCGAGTAGGGCGCTGTGAAGCGCAGGTGAGAGGGGCACGTCGCCGTAGCTGATTGTAGGTGCGACCGGGGTGCGGTCACCGGTCGAGCTGGGGTCCTGGAGCGAAGTGATCGCTAGGAACAAGAGCGGAAGCATGTACATGGGATCGTTGGGGTAAGGGTTGGTTTCCAATCAAAACGCCGACTTGCCCTAGGGCTGCTCATCCACCCTGCCAATGTGAACGTGGAGGGACCCAGCAAGCGGCACAAAAAGGAAACCCCGGGTCCTAACCCGAAGCTTCCTGTGTCTAGTGCGAGCTAGTCCCTGCTGGTGGGGGCGCCGCTCGGGCTTCCCCCTTGATCTTCCGTCAGCGGAGTCTCACAGGACCGACCGGTCACCTTGTAGCTCTGGTGCCCGCCCAGGGAGGTCTGCTGGGTCTCGTCGCACTCCGCATCTCCTGTGGTCCACAGGAATCCAAGGGCCTGGCCGCAGTCGGACTTGTCGCAGCTCGACGTGACTAGGATGTCGTGGATGAAGTCGCCCTGCACCACGGTCGTCTGGCCGCCTGGGGCGTAGGCATCGTAGCCGGCTTCGATGATGTAGGACTGGCAGACCAGGAGTCCGTCGAGGTCCTTTTTAGGTGGAGCCTGGCCAATGCCAACCGTCACCCCGCCAAAGGTGATCTCCCCCTGCACGGTCTGGCTGGTGCCTGAACAGCTACAGGTGTGTCCGGGCAGCAGCACAATGGTGGACTGGACCGGTACGGTATGGGCGCATGCCCAACTGGAATAGGGCGTTGTCGGTGCGTCGTCGACAGCCAAAGCGAGGCTGGGAGCGAGACTCAAAACAAGGCTGGCGAGTGCGAGGCTCTTCGAGTGCGAGACGAGAGCGCGGGCGGCGAGTGCGAGATTCATGGATTGCCTTTTGGGGTTGCGAGCGAAGCCCCAAAGGGCCCCAACTCATCCTGTGATGCGAGCGGGGCGGTGCGCAGTGCGCCACCGAATGTCCCCGTTCACAACACAGACGCTCAGAATCCCTGGCGGTGACACTCCCTGTCACCTTTTCCTGAATCTTGCGGGTAGTCCGCTACAGACCCCGCACCCAATCCGGCCGATAGCTGCGCGAGTCATCCTCCGCGATCACCCCGTCCAGCTCGGCCACCAGCCGCGCCTTGTCCCGGGGAAAGTTCCCGGCCAGGGGCAGGTAGTTGCTGGCGTGGTTCGAGCGGAAGACCGTGCCGTCGAGCTCTAGGTGAGCAACGAAAGTTCGCAGCTCCACGGACAGCTCCTCGGGCGTCATATTCTCGAACGCACCGGCCATCTCCTGGTCGTGCAGCGGCGTGCCCTCCACCGGCGTCACCACCAGCGTCGACACGAAGCGCGGATTGATCTCACTGATCACCCGGGCGCTCTCGATGGCGTGCTCCTTAGTTAAACGACGACCGCCCACGCCCAACAGGATCATGGTCGAGACCTTCACGCCCGCCTCTTTGGCCTTGTGCGCAACGCGGATCATGTTCTCCGCGTCGATGCCCTTCTTCAGGTTCTCGAGCACCTCGTCGTGCCCGGACTCGACACCTAGGTAGTACTGGGTCAGGCCCGCCTCGCGCAGGCGTGTCATCTCCTCCACCGAGCGCTTATCCAGGGCCTGGGGGCTTGCGTAGCACGAGACCCTGCGCAGGGCGGGGAAGGCTTCGTAGCACATCGCGGTCACCTCTTCGAGGAACGACGCCTTGGCGATCAGGGCGTCTCCATCGGCTAGAAACACCTTGCGCACATCCCCGAGCTGCTGGGCCGCCCACTCGATTTCCTTCTTCAAGTCCGCAATCTTGCGCACCCGGAACGGCTTGTCCCGGTACATCCCGCAGAAGGTGCACTCGTTATAACTGCAGCCTAGGGTGGCTTGTAAAATCAGGCTATCGGCCTCGCTAGGCGGTCGATAGACGCGTCCTTGGTAGTTGATCATGGTTTTAGAGCACAGGGGTGGGCAAGCATTGTAGCGACCCTAATCTCACGTTGACGGAAGAGTTGCCTCCAATGGACACCCCATCCGCAAAAACCTAAGTTAGAATGCCGCCTCGAAACCCGATTCCAAATCACTGACTCCCCCATACTAGCCATGCCTACCAGCGAAGAAGTCTACGCCCGCCTCAGCGAAATCTACGACCCCGAGATCCCCGTTAACATCGTCGACCTCGGTCTGATCTACAACGTGGAAGTTGAAGGCACCACCTGCAACATCCGTATGTCCCTCACGTCGCAGTCCTGCCCCGAGGCACGCGCGATTCCCGAGGCCATGAAGATGAAGGTCAACGACATGGAAGGCATCGACGGCACCGAAGTCGAGATCGTTTGGGAGCCAGCGTGGTCACCCCAGCTGATCTCGGAGAAGGGTCGCGAGATCCTCGGCATCGAAGACCAATAAGGAACGACCGGCCATGAGCGACAAGATCAAAGTATACATGGAAGGCATGACTCTCTTTGGAGATGGCAAGCACGCCGAATCCATCGAGAAGTTCCAGGCTGCCCTAGTCATCGATCCGGAATGGGACGACTGCCTCCAGGCACTGTCCCAGGCCCAGATGCACGCCGGTGATCTCGAGGGAGCCCTCGCGACCGCCAAAGGTATCTGCGAGCTTTTCCCCGAAGATCCCCTGGCCTTCACGGGTCTGTCCATGATCTACCAGCGCTTGGACCGCATCGATGACGCCGAGACTGCCCAGTCCCGCGCGCGCATGCTGTCTTGGAAGCAAGAGCTCAAGACGAACCCCGATGCTCCGGCCCCCGTTGACATCAACGTGATTCAGTAGCTCGGGCTGCTAAGCCTTGGCCACCATCTCGGCGAGCTTGGCCACGGTGCGGAAATTCCGCCCCGTGGCTGGCACGCCTAGACAGCGCTCGACCTTAGCGGCGAGCTTAGAGCGCCCGATACCATCCGGCGCGTGCAGGTAGAAGACCTGCCCCCGGAGCTCGAACTGCTCCGTTGGCGACTGGAGCCCTCGCAAGGCCTCCATATCCGCGGAGGCCGCCGCATCCGCTAGGAAGTTGAAGTGCAGGGTCTTGGGATCCGCCGCCGCATCGGCGAAGGGGTTTTGCGCGATCGCCGCGTTGAGCTGCTTGGAGCTGAGCAACAAGACCATGGGCCGAAAGCCATGGCGATCTTCGAGCTGGCCCGCAATCGACTCGGCCAAGGAAGCGCCGTCCTTTGCATCCGACTCGAACACCGCATTACCGCTCTGGATGTAGGTGCGCACATCGATACAGCCAAGCGCGGCGAGGTCCTGCTTCAGGTCGGCCATCGACAGGCGATTCTTGCCGCCGACGTTGATTCCGCGCAGCAGTGCGATCCAGGTTTGCATAGAGGTTTTGGGGCTTGGGGTCGGACCGTAAGGCTACCAACCCGGGAGGGCGCCAGGAAGGCAACCCGGGTATACTCACGCCTTGGCTGGCATTGCGCTTTGGCCAACGGGCATGACCAACGATCCAACCAAGCAGACCATCCCCGCCAAGGGCAAGCACAAGCCCCGTGGCGAGGTCGCCAAGTCCACCCGCACCCGCTGGCGCGTCCTGGCCCTAGTTCTCGTCCACGTCGCCGTACTCGCCCACGTGATGCACTGGTGGAGCACCGGCACCAGCATCTCCCCCGTCGAGCCCTCGGAAGCCTACGAGACCATCGCCTACGGAACGGTCAACGCCGGCTTCCTGCTGCTGGTGTTCTTGATCTTGAGCACGGCCATCTTCGGTCGCTTCTTCTGCGGTTGGGCCTGCCACCTGGTCGCGTACCAAGACTTCTGCGCAAGCTTACTCGCGCGCTTTGGTCTGCGCCCGAAGCCCGTGCGCTCGAGGCTGCTCGTCTGGGTTCCCGTGCTCGCCGCCATCGACATCTTCGTGCTGCCCGCCTTGCAGCGCTTCCTCGGCGACGGCGGCGCCAGCTGGTCCCTGACCTGGGCCACAACCACGGACTCGCTCTGGCAGACCTTCCCCGGCTGGGCCATGGCCTTGGCGACCTTATTCGTCGACGGCTTCCTGGTCGTCTGGTTCTTCGGCTCCAAGGGATTCTGCTCCTACGGCTGCCCCTACGGCGCGCTGTTCGGCGTCGCCCAGAAGGTCGCGCCGGGCCGCATCCGCGTGGACGACAACTGCGAGGGCTGCGGCCACTGCACCGCGGTCTGCACGAGCAACGTCGAGGTGCACCGTGAGGTCGCCAAGTTCGGCTTCGTCGTGGACTCGGCCTGCATGCGCTGCATGGACTGCGTCAGCGTCTGCCCCAAGGGCGCACTCTCGTTTGGATTTGGAGCGCCGGAAGCTGCACCCAAAAAGGCAGCCGCGCCCGCACCGCGCAAGCCCCAGCGCACCTACGACTTCACCTGGCCCGAGGAGCTCGCCATGGCGCTGGTCTTCGCCGCATCGGTCTACGCCCTGCGCAACCTGTACGGCGCGGTTCCGTTCCTGCTGGCGATCGGACTCGCCACCATCGCGGCACTCACGGCGATCGTACTCGCGCGGTTGCTGCGCGAAAAGAGCCTCACCTTCCAGCACTACGCCCTGCGCGCGGACGGCAAGCTGACTAAGCCCGGCCTCGTCGCGCTAGTGTTCGCGCCCCTCTACCTGCTGTTCGTCGCGCACTCAGGTTTCGTCAACTACCACCAGCGCCAAGGCGTGCATTGGACCGAGGCCACAGCACAAGAAGTCCCGGGTTCGCCCGCATTCACCAGCGCTATCGCCCAGGCCACCCGCCACTTGACCTTCGTCGCCGACTGGTCCCTTGTCGCCACGGCCGAAGTGCACAACCGACTCGGCCAGCTACTCGCCCATACCGAGGACCGCGCCGCCGCCATCGGCCACCTCGAGCGCGCCCTAGAAATCGACGCTCAAAACGCCAGCGCGCACATCGCACTAGCCAATCTACTGCTGCTCGAGGATCAACGCCAAGACGCCGCCAGCCACCTGCTCGACGCTCTAGCCGTCCGCCCCGGCGAACCCCGCGCAGCCAACGCGCTGCTCTCCCTGCTGCTGCGCGACGGCACCCTGCGCGAAGACGCCACCGCCCGCCTCGCCCTTCTCCCGGCGACCTTCGACCAAGGAGGCGCACTCCAAACGGAAGCCCTGGTCCGCCTGGCTGAAGCCCAGACCATCGCACTCGATTTCAACGCCGCACTCGCGAACCTGGACCGAGCGCTCACCCAAAACCTCGCGCACCCCACCGCTCTGCGCGCGCTGCAGATCATCCTGCAGCGAGCCCCGGATAACGCGCAAGCCAAGGCACTAGCCAACCGTGTTCAAGGCAAGTGAGACCGCTAGCGAGACGCACAACTTACCCACTCAGCTAAGCTACACACCCGACTCCAAACATGCGTTCAGCCAGGCGTAAGCGGCTCACAAAAATCCTCCTTGGTGCGACCTTCACCTACGCCGTCCTCTGGCAATGACTGCATCGATCGGCTGCCCTCAGCTCGAGCAGCGAGCCCTCGACACCATGATTCAAAAGCAGCTCGCCTGGAGGGATGCCGTGATTGAAGAACTCAAAGAGGCCGGTGACGGTCCGGACTTACTTGTAGAGTTGCTAGGCGAACGCAATGAACCGACCTATACGGGCAAAGCTGGCCAATCCCCGTTGCTCGTTACGTCCTCGACCTGCGCCCTGCCGCTCTTGATTCAAGTCACCAGTGGCCCACTAACCGGAGCAGCTTCTAGAACGCCCTACTTCTGGTTCTTCGATCTGACCTACGATTTCTAAGTCTCTCGCTCGTGGGTTTCGTGAGTGACCCCGCGCCGTGTCCGAACCGGGTTGGGCAAACGAAGCGAGCCCGCGGAACGAAAGGCTCCACGGGCTCGATGAGATTCGGACGCAGCGCATTTCGCGTTCCAACCAAGTCCTAGCAGTCGGGAACGATGCAGGGAGGCGACGGGCCGAGGATCTTGAAGCTGACCGGGTTGGTCAGGGTGAACGGGCCAATCTTACCGGTGTCGCGGCGAGCGCCTTGGGCGTAGATCGTTAGGCCGACGAGACCAGGTGCCGTAGGCAGGTTGGCGTCGTAGGTCGCGGTCGTGCCGAAGGTGTTGCCGGTGGCTAGGAACCTGATGTTTCCGCCGAGCATAGCGGTGCCGAGCACTGGATCGATGGCCAGGAACCCCGGGGTGGCGGAGTACCAAAGGAGCCACTGACCGATGACGTCGGTGGGGCCAACGCGCATTCTGATCGGACAACCGGGGACCGGGTTGCCGCAGAAGACCAGGGTGCCCTTGGCGGGCTTCGCCTCGGTCACATACCAGATCGGGCACTCGACGCCGGCTAGCGTCGCGGTGAACTCCCAGGGCTTGCCGACGTACTTGTCGAGGTCGAGCACGAGGCTGCGCAACATGCTTCCATTGCTGGAGACGATGTGGGTCTCCTCCATGCAGAACGTCGCCAGGGTGGCGGGCTCGATGTTCGCGGTAAAGGTGATCGTTTGGGCTGCGCTGGGCGCGGCCAGAGAAGCTAGAGCCACGAGGGCTGCGAGGATTTTGGCTTTCATGTCTCCTCCAAGGAGATAGATAGATCGGTGAAGCACCGGGCGAGGGGAGGCGCGACTGTAACGAATGGCGCGGCATTCCGCTCGGTAAACACAAAGGAGCCGATCGACCCGCGCATTGCGAGTAGACCGGCTCCATCTCCCTCGGGCTGAGGGTCTAGCTTGCCGAGACTAGGGGCAGTCGGGCAGGCTGTTTCCGAGGCGCACGCGCAGGCCGTTCGTCAAGTCGAACAGACCGCCGAAGGGACCGCCGGCTGTGTTCGTCGTGACGGCTTGGAAGTTCGCGGAGAGGCCTTCGAGGGCGGGTGAAGCCGGAACGGGCAGGTTGTAGGTCGCAACGCCGCTGGCGTTGGCAACCGTCTGGGAGAACTGGCTGATCTCCACGCCGACGCTGCCACCGAGGTAGACAGTGCAGCCGCTAGGCAGGGACAGGCTGCCCGGTGCCAGGCTCATGAACAGCAGGTGGCTCGC
>JBLHWM010000011.1:0-22060 GCA_047629095.1 Planctomycetota bacterium
CTCGCTACCGAGCTTGGAGAGGCCCCTCGTCCAAGTCGCCAAGTCGTGTCACCAGCTTCCTTCAACGCGCCATGGGTAAGGCGCGCGGCCTCTCGCCAACCTACCGTAGCGCCGCAGTCGGTGGACTCTCGGCGTTCCTGCCCTGCGGTTGGCTCTACGCCTTCGTCGCAGCATCTGCGGGCACGGCGAGCCCCTTCTCGGGAGCCCTCGTGATGGCGGCCTTCTGGGCGGGCACCGTTCCAATCTTGCTGGCCCTGGGGCTTGGGATCAGCGCGGTCTTCGCTCCTTTGAGGAGCCGCGCACCCGCAATGACCGCGATCCTGCTGGTGGCCATGGGCATTGCGAGCATCTTTGGCAGGCTGCAAGTACCCTCGTTCCAAGACGCCATGGGCAGCGACGTGGGCGAGCGCGCCCTGGCCGGCGAGCTGGACTCTGGCGCAATGCCCTGCTGTGAGGGCGACAGCGAAGTGGAGGCGACGGGGCTCGCGGTCCAACTCGAAGCCTGCGGTTGCACCCACCCCGGACCATGCATTGCTGGCGAGACCTGCGGCTGCCCCGGCTGCGGTAAGGACTGGCACCTAGACGATTAAGCATGCCTAGTCCGAAGACTTGTATCCACTGCGGGCTGCCCCTACCCAAGCTGCCGATCCTCGACAGGGAGGAACGTGAGTTTTGCTGCACGGGATGTCGCTCGGTCTACACGATCATCGAAGGTGCGGGCCTCGACGACTTCTACCGTCTTCGAGGGTCCGAGGACGGCGCGATTCCGAAGCGGAGCGGCCGCAAGTTCGAGGAGTTTGACGACGACGAGTTCCACAGGCTCTATGTGCGCGAGCTCCGCGAAGGTGTGCTGCAGATCGAGCTGTATGTAGAGGGCGTGCACTGCTCTGCATGCATCTGGCTGGTGGAGAAGCTGCCGTCCTTGGCGCCGGGTGTGGTGGAGACCCGCTTGGACTTTGGACGCTCTGTGGCAACGGTAACCTGGCAAAAGGATGTGGTTTCGCTCTCACAGGTCGCGCGCCATTTGGATGCTCTGGGCTACGCGCCGCACCCTGCGCGCGGTGGCAAGGGGCGCGAGTTGAGGCGCAAGGAGGAGCGCGCCGAGCTGATGCGCTTAGGTGTCGCAGCCGCCCTCGCCATGAACGCGATGCTGATCGCCTTCGCCCTGTACGGCGGCATCCTGTCGGGCATGGAGGACTCCATGCGCAACATGTTCCGGGGCTACTCCTTCGTGATGGCGAGCCTGGCCGTTTTCTGGCCCGGTCGCACCTTCCTGCGGGGTGCCGTCGCTTCTCTGCGCACACACACCGCCCACATGGATCTGCCGATCGCCCTCGGTCTCTTGGCGGGCCTGGCCGGCGGTGCGTACAACACCTTCGCCGAGCGCGGCGAGGTGTACTTCGAATCCGTAGCGTTCCTGATCTTCCTGTTGCTCTCAGGCCGCTTTATCCAGAATCGCCAACAGCGTGCCGCAAGGGACAGCCTCGAGCTCTTGCACTCCCTGACTCCATCACGAGCACGCCGCCTAAGTGACGCAGGCGTGGTGACCGAGGTGCCTGTCTCCGCCCTAGTGCCCGGGGACCAGATCGAGCTGCGTGCCTTGGATTCTGTTCCCGCCGACGGTCGCATCGTCAACGGCACCAGCGCTCTCGATCGCAAGCTGCTCTCCGGAGAATCCAGGCCGGTGAAGGCGGGGCCGGGGGACGAGGTCCTGGCGGGAACCGTGAACCTACAGAGCCGCTTAGTTGTGGAGATCGAGTCCGTGGGCGAGTCCACGCGCCTAGGGCAGATCCTGCTTGCCGTGGAGCAGGCCGCCGGCCGCGCCGCGCCCTTAGTCCGCGTGGCCGATCGCATGGCGGGGCACTTTACGGTGCTGCTCATTGCGCTCTCCCTAGGCACGCTTTGGTACTGGTGGGACACGGACCCAGCCGCGGCCGTAGAGAACGCGGTGGCGCTCTTGATCGTGGCCTGTCCCTGCGCCTTAGGACTGGCGACACCACTTGCGATCGTAGTTGCCGTTGGACGTGCCGCGCGCATGGGGATCTTGGTCCAAGGCGGTGAGGTTCTCGAGCGCTTGGCCAAGCCCGGCACGGTGTTCCTGGACAAGACGGGCACCTTGACTTCGGGTGAGATGGCCGTGGTGAAGGTCGAAGGCGACAGCTCGGCGGCCGCTTGGGTGCACGCGCTCGAGAGCCAGTCCGCACATGTCCTGGCAGGCGCAATCTTGCATTGGGCCGAGGCGCAGCAGGTCGGCACGGCTGACGTGAACTCCAAGGGCAAGCAGCACGCAGCAGTCACTGGAGTCATCGAGCACCTAGGCCAAGGTCTCGAAGGTCACTTGGCAAACGGCTCGGCGCCGGTCCGCATCGGCTCGCCGGCCTTCCTGCGCGCATCGGGCGTACAGATCACCCCCGACCACAAGCGCGCACTAGCCCGCTTCGTCTCCGAAGGGCTCACGCCCGTCCTCGCAGCGAAGGACGAGTCCTCTTGCCTCGTGCTCGGCCTAGGCGACCCGCTACGGGACGATGCACCGGCCCTTGTGCAAGCCTTAGCCCGCGATGGCTGGCGCGTGGGCATCCTCTCCGGTGACCATCCCGACATCGTCACCGCCCTAGGCGCGCAGCTCGAACTCGATCCAAGCCTAGTCCATGGCGGGGTCTCCCCCGAAGGCAAGCTCGCCTTAGTGGAGAGCACGATGCGTTCGGGCCCCGTGGTCATGGTGGGGGACGGCGTCAACGACGCGGCAGCCCTAGCCGCAGCCACCACAGGCGTCGCGGTCGAAGGCGGTGCCGAGGCGAGCCTCGCGGCGGCCGATGTCTACCTAAGCGAAGGTGGCCTCGCCCAGGTCGCGCGCCTGCTAGCGGGCTCGCGCCGAACGCTGCAGACCATCCACCGCGGCATCGCGATCTCCCTCGCCTACAACGCCGTCGCCGCATGGCTCGCCATGACGGGCCGCGTCGATCCCATCCTCGCCGCAATCCTGATGCCCGTCTCCAGCTTGACCGTCGTCAGCCTAGCCTACCGAGCGAAGACCTTTCGCAGGTAGAGGCTCCTGCCCAGGGGCCCACGGGCTCGACTCTGTTACGATCCGAGTACCACCATGGAAGTCCTCTTTTACGTCCTGCCCTTTGCCCTGCTGCTCGCCGCCGGCGCTCTGGTGGCATTTCTATGGGCCGCCAAGTCGGGCCAGTTCGACGATCTCGAGACGCCCAGCCGACGCATCCTCTTGGACGATGTCCCGGTGGATGAAGGCCTTGTGGAGGACAACGAATCCGGCCCTGATTGATTTGGGCTGGGTGCTCGTTTAGCCCGGCGAGGTCTTTTACGCCCAGGCTCGACGGCAATCCTTACCGGGCTGGCGCGCCTAGAGCGAGTCCCACAAGACGCATGACCGAGTCGTCTGCTTCGTGCGCGGCGATCTCTTCCGCGGTGAACCAAGCGAGCTCGTGGGACTCGTCCGAGAGCACATACTCTGCACCCTCGGGGGCATAGACGAAGAAGCGTGTGTCGAGGTGCAAGTGGGCGGGCTCTGCGGGCCGATCTCCCTTGGCGGGGCGCTCGGGGATCAGGTGGATGTCAAGGTCGACGATGCGGGGGTCAATGACCAGATCATCGATGCCGCTCTCTTCGACGGCCTCGCGAAGGGCAGACGCCGGCAGGTTGGCGTCACCGTCGCAGTGGCCGCCGAGTTGAAGCCAACGGTTGAGCTTCTTGTGTAGGGTGAATAGGCCGCGCTTGCCATCGCTGTGGATCACGATAGATGACGCGGTCAGGTGTCCAGGGACACACTCCCGAAGGTGCGCGTTGCGCGGATTCTCCTCCATGAACTGAAGGATACAAGCGCGCGCCTCCTCCTGATCAGCGTTGGGGGGCACCCAGGATTCTAAGAGAGTGCGGGCAGCCTTGGGGTTGCCGTCGTAGTTGAGCAGCGGATGAGATAGGGGGAGGAGGGTCATGCTGGGAATTTAGCAAGATTCCAAGGCTGCTTGTTACAGGTGTCAGGCTTCCTGGGGAGGACTTTGTACATAGTGCAATGTCCACCCCAGGAGCTCGCTTTGGAAAGAGGCCCAGTCTGGCTCTTCGGGGTTCAAGCGTCTTCTGGAGACTCTGTTGGAGCGTCCTTAGGCCCGAGTAAACTTCCGATACTTGCCCGCCTTAGACTCATCCACAATGTTGTTGTCCTTCTTCCACTTCTCACGCCACTCGGAGTAGGTCTCGAAGTCACCGTGGTGGAAGTTGATGTGGCCCGTGGGCTCGAAGGCCAGGATGTGAGTTGCGACTCGGTTCAGGAAGTACCGGTCGTGGCTCACGACGATGGCGGAGCCGATGTACTCCTGCATGGCCTCCTCGAGCACGCGCAGGGTGTCGAGGTCCAGGTCGTTGGTCGGCTCGTCGAGGATGATGACGTTGGCGGGCACGCGCAGCATCTTGGCTAGCAGCACGCGGTTGCGCATTCCTCCGGAGCAGTCGCTCAAGAGCTTCTGTTGGTCCTCGCCCTTGAAGTTGAAGCGGCTGACGTAGGCGCGCGCGTCGACGGAGCGCGTGCCGAACTCCAACATGATGTTGCCGTCGGTGATGTTGTCGAAGACGCTCATGTTGTCGTCGAGCACGGTGCGCGACTGGTCGAGGAAGCGCATCTGCACCGTGGCGCCAATGCTGACTTCGCCGGAGTCGGGCTCTTCCATGCCAAGGATCATCTTGAGCAGGGTCGACTTGCCAACGCCGTTCGCGCCGACGATGCCGAGGATCGCGCCGGGGGGAAGCTCGAAGGTCAAGCCGTCGATCAGGGTGCGATCGCCGTAGCCCTTTTTCAGATCGCGCACTTCAATGACCTTGTCGCCGAGGCGCGGTCCTGGGGGGATGCGCAGCTCGAGGCTGTCGGCCTGCTGGTTGGCCATTTGCTGGTCGACCAGCTCCTGGTAACGAGCGAGGCGCGCCTTCGAGCGTGTCTGGCGTGCCGCGGGTGTGCGGCGAATCCACTCGAGCTCACGGGAGATGACCTTGGCGCGCTTGCTGTCCTGCTGACGCGAGATGTCCAGGCGCTTGCCCTTGGCCTCGAGGTAGTCGGAGTAGTTGCCCTTGTAGGGAGTGCCCATGCCGCGCTCGACCTCGAGCATCCAGCCAACCACGTTGTCCAGGAAGTAGCGGTCGTGAGTAATCAGAATCACAGCGCCGGCGTAGGCGCTGAGGAAGTGCTCGAGCCACTCGACGGTATCCGCGTCCAGGTGGTTGGTGGGCTCGTCGAGCAGCAGCAGGTCGGGGTGACTCATAAGCAGCTGGCAGAGAGCCACGCGACGGCGCTCACCACCGGACAACTTGGTCACGTCCGCATCCATCGGCGGCAGGCACAGGGCGCCGGCGGCCTGTTCCAATCTGCTGTCGAGCTCCCACGCTTCCTTGTGGTCAATGTCTTCCTGCAGCGCGGCCTGTTGGTCGAGCAGCTTGTACATCTCGTCTTCGTCTTCAACCTCGCCGAGCTTGTTCGAGATCTCCTCGAACTTCAGCAGCAGGTCGCGCACCGGCTTCACCGCCAGGTCCAAGTTGCCGGCCACGTCGAGGGTCTCGTCGAGCTCGGGCTCTTGGTCGAGGTAGCCAATCGTGAGGCCCTTGTTCGGCCGCGCGATGCCCTCGAACTTCGTGTCGATGCCGGCGATGATTCGCAGCAGGGTCGACTTGCCCGCACCGTTCGGTCCGATGACGCCAATCTTGGCGCCCTCAAGGAACGAGAGCTGGATGCCCTTGAGCACCTCACTCTGTCCGTAGAACTTGTGGAGGTCTTCGATCTGGAAGATGATCTTTTCGGCGGCCATGGCGGGGGAGTTGGAGTTGGACGGGGGAGCGTCCTGGGTGTCTAGCAGGGAGATGGAGTCGGGCACAAGTAGCCCATTTGGGCGATAAGGATAACGAGTTCCCGCCCCGCCGTCTGCCCTCGATTCGAGCGGATTGCTGCTCAGGGCCATAGAAATCAATGGCCTGGGCCCTGCTTTGTGCCACTCCGGCTCACTTCCCGGTATCCTAGCGGCCCGAATGGCTGCTGGTGCGCAGGTTGAGCGCACAAAGTGGACTCCCAAGGAGTCCCTGGCCCAATCGAACTCCCCAAGACTACGCGCGCCTCAAAACTCTCTTCTGTCATGACTACCACCGCGACCCAACACGCATTTTTGGCCGAGCTCGGCATCACCGCTGAGAACTCCGGCGCCTACAACGGCGAATGGATGAACTGCACCGGCGAGCTGCTCGAGAGCCGCTCTCCTGCAACTGGCGAGGTCATCGCCCGCGTCCGCACGGGCACGACTGCCGAGTACGCCGCCGCTGCGGAAGCCGCCCAGGCCGCCTTCCTGCGCTGGCGTGAAGTACCCGCTCCCCTGCGCGGCGAGATCGTGCGCAAGTGCGGCGAGGCCATGCGCGTCCATAAGGAAGCCCTTGGCAGCTTGATCGCTTTAGAGATGGGCAAGATTCGCCAAGAGGGCCTCGGAGAGGTCCAAGAGGCGATCGATATTGCCGACTTCGCCGTTGGCCTATCGCGTCAACTCTACGGCCTGACCATGCCGTCCGAGCGTCCCGGCCACAGCATGAAAGAGCAGTGGCATCCCCTGGGTACCATCGGCATTGTCACCGCCTTCAACTTCCCGATGGCGGTCTGGGCATGGAACGCGATGCTGTCCCTCGTCTGCGGTGACGCAAACATCTGGAAGCCGAGCCCCAAAACTCCGCTCTGCGCCATCGGCCTGACCAACGTCATCCGCCCGGTGCTCGAGGCCGAGGGCTTCGGCGCCCTGGCAAGTCTGGTAATCACCGACGACCTCGACGTGGTCGGTGAGATGCTCGACGACAAGCGCTCTCCCTTGATCTCCTTCACAGGTTCTTCCGAGATCGGCAAGCTGGTCGCGGCCCGTGTCGCGGGCCGCTATGGTCGCTCGATCCTAGAGTGCGGTGGCAACAACGCCATGATCGTGCTCGAGGATGCGGACATGAACATTGTCCTGCCCGCGACCTTGTTTGGCGCAGTCGGCACTGCCGGCCAGCGCTGCACCTCGACCCGTCGAGTGTTCGTCCAAGAGTCCATCGCCGACGAGCTTGAGGCGCGCCTGCTGCGTGCCTACGACGACATCGTCATCGGCGATCCTATGGATGCCGGCACCCTGTGTGGCCCCTTGATTGACGAGGTCGCCGTACAGAACTTCGAGAGTGCCCTCGAGGCCGTCGTTGCCCAGGGCGGCGAAGTGCTGCGAGGCGGCGGTCGCGCCAAGCTCGAAGGTGATCTGGCAGGCGGTAACTTCGTTGTGCCGGCCCTCGCCCGCGCCAAGAACGAGATGCAGATCGTGCAGGACGAGACCTTCGCGCCGCTGCTCTACTTGATCCGCGTGAAGGACCTCGACGAGGCTATCAAGCTTCACAACGATGTGCCCCAAGGCCTGTCCAGCGCCATCTTCACGATGAACGTGCGCCACGCAGAGCGCTTCCTCTCGGCGGTCGGTTCGGACTGCGGGATCGCGAACGTGAACATCGGCACCTCCGGTGCTGAGATCGGCGGCGCCTTCGGTGGCGAGAAGGAAACCGGCGGCGGACGCGAGTCCGGCTCCGACGCCTGGAAGGCGTACATGCGCCGCCAGACCAACACGGTCAACTGGTCCGAGGACCTGCCCTTGGCCCAAGGCATCAAGTTCGGCTAGATCCGTTCCGCATGCGTCCGCGGGTTGCAAAACCCAGCGACTAGGAAAGGGCGCCGTCAGTCGATGTGACTGACGGCGCCCTTTCTATTTCGCTTGTGGACCGTGGCCGCTGCGCTCGCGGTGTTCCTGGGTGATGGGCGCGCTACTTTTGGCCCAAGCAGCCCTGCTCGCGGTACTCCATATAGATGGTCATGAACACGTCCATTTGGCTTTTCCAGCGCGAGCCGAAGGCCAGGGTTAGGACGTGCTTGACGATCTTGGTGGCTACGCTTTTGGACGAGCCAGCGTTCTCCGTGTGGACTTCAGCGTAGGCGCCGCCGCCGGCTTCCGAGAGGGGCCGGAGTGAGTCGCGGGTTGGCTGGGCGACTCCGTTGGGGCCGACGCCAATGGCTGAGATGATGAAGGGGCGCACACCACGTTTTGACTTGCTGCGACTGCCGGTCTCGTTCACGTCGATGATGTCGGACGCATCGACGCCGAAGGGGGACTCGTTGGCGGACCTGGCGAGTTCAATCATCGCCGCTTGGTTTTTGGGATGGCAGGGGGCGTCGCTGATCAAGATGACGACCTTGTTGGCGGCGCGCTCCCAATCCATCTTCTCTCCAAGGGCGACTTTGAGAGCGCCATAAGCGGCTTCGGGAAAGTCGCCGCCACCGCCGGCGACTAGGCTGCCCAAGCGCTTGCGAACCTTGGAGATCTTCGTGGTCATCTTTACCAGAATCTGGCCGCCTTGACCGAACTCCAAGTAGTCCTTGTACTCGGTCAGGCCGACCTTCAGATTCGGGGTGATGCCCTCCATGATCTCCGTGATCTCGGTCAGGGCGATGGCCGATGCATCGATGGTCGTCTGCATGGAGCCCGTTGTATCGATCACAATCGCCAGCTCCATACCGGCGGCGTTTAGGTCCAGGGCTCGCTTTAGAAAGCTGGCACTCGCGGCCTCGGGCAGTCCGTCGGGCGGCTCCGGCAGGATCCACTTCGGAGTCACGTAGGTGCGCTTGTTGTCGCGCCACCAGCGCTTGAAGTCAGCGGGCTCATCGGCGCTGACCTGGGGCAGGCCGCGCTCGAGTACCGCGACGACCTTGCCGTGCATAAAGTCGTGCTTGTAGGAGAGCCCTTTTTTCGTGAGCACTGTCAGCAGCTCGGGGGTCAGCACATTCGGGAGGTGGTTTGTATCCGTGGCGAGCAGGGCTTCGAGGGCGAAGGCGTTCAGTTCGGGCTGCTTCGAGCCCAGTGCATCCACCAGGGCCTCGGCCCCAACTGCGTGCCAGAGCTGGCCGTAGGATGTGATGACAATTCCCTTCAGGGCCCAATGATCGGACTCGTCGTACCAGTTGTTCAGGGACTTGGCCCGGGCCATCTCCAGCTGCTCCGAGTAGATTGGCCGTGGCGCGGACGGCTCGGCTTGCTCAGGCTCCCCAGGCTTGCGCTCTGGGCCCGCACCGGGGCCCGACGGACCATCGGGGCCGGCGCCCTGGGGGACGAGGAAGAGTGCGAGGGAGGCGCAGAGAGTCGAGATCATTAGGACGGGCTACAGGGGGTAGGATTCGCTAAGCGGAGGGACGGGCTCGCCTGCGAAGTGTTTCTAGTATTCCACCAAGGCTGCTAAGGCTACTGCGGTTGCTTCTGTTCTCGGAGAGTGAGCGCATGGAATCGCCCATCTCGTACATCGCCTTTGGTGAGCACGGTGACGCCGGACCTCTTGCACCATTCCATGGCGCCGAGCCCGAGCTCATTCGAGTTGGCTAGCTCCAGATAAGTGCCATCGATCTCGACAAAGTTGCCGCAACGCCCGACCTCGGCAAGGGCGCAGCCGCAAGCAGCGGCGTGCTCGGTGGAGCCAACGGGGCCTACAGGACTTGGAGCCGACACCTGCTTCGCCGCTGGGCCAGGCAACTGCACACCCGCGAGCTGCAGCCACTCCGCGGGGATCGACTCGACCGGAATCGCGAAGCCTATACCACCGGCGTAGTTGGCGTCGGTGATGGAGGCCGATGGGATGCCGACCATCAGGCCAGCCGCGTCGATCAGCGTGCCGCCGCTAAGCCCCGAGTGGGTGCCCGCGTCGGTCTTGATCGCAGGACCCTCGAGCTCCATCGTGAAGCCCGCGCAGATGCCTTGGGTCGCAGTGACGGAGACCAGGGCCGAGCTGCCGCCCGTCATGGGGTAGCCGATTGCCGTGAGCCGACTGCCGAGGCTCAGGTCCAAGGACGAGCCCATAGGAATCGCGATCGCCCCAAGGTCTAGATCATCTGGCAGCGGTAGGCCATCGAGGGTCGAGACGATGCGCAGGAGAGCGAGGTCGAGGTCCTGGCGGTAGGCGATGATCTCCATGCCAACCGATGGAGCGGCGGGGCGACGCGGATCCAGGTTGAAGCCACCATGGATCGAGGGCAGCCAGGCGTTACGGCCCTCGTGCTCTTGGCTCCACTCTTTACCGCCCTTGGCCAGGGTCGGCGCGGCAGTCTTCTTGATATGCGAACCGGAGACCACGTGGGCGTTGGTGAGGACGTAGCCCTGCTTCGAGATCAGCGTTCCCGAGCCCGAGCCGAAGGGGCTGTAGACGGCGACCGAGGATCTCGAGGCGCGCTCGATGGGGTTGGCCTCGGGACCGGCGGGGGACGGGATCGCAACCTTGGGTAGGATCGATGACAGCGCGCCGCTCTCGTTGCTTAGGTTCGTGATGTCCAGTAGCCTGATGATGACAGGCACTGTGTCGAGTACTTCCAACTGGGGGATTGCGTAGACCTGGATCGAGAGGTTCTTCAGTTGGCGCCCCTTGAACTCGGCGCGCTCGAAGCCGATCTCCCGAATCGAGGTACTGTAGGGATACTCCAGAGCAGTGATGGGATTGCTCGCACCGATGACCAGGTCGATGTCGTGGTCGGCCGAGTAGGCCTCGACGCGCCAACGGGAGTTGCGGTCGGCTTGGAAGTCCTTGGGTAGGCTAAGGATCGCCCGCATGCCTTGTTTGCGCTGCAGGTCAATCTCGATGGTCTGGCCACGCCGGATGGTCAGCTGGGCGGGCTCCACAATCTCGTAGTGGACCACGCAGGAGATGGGCTTGAACTTTTGAACCTCGTCCGGAACCAAGGTCGTGCCTAGAGTGAAGGTCCAGGTTCCCGGCAGCAAGGGCGAAGCGTCGGCAACGGTGATCAGCATGTCTTCGTCGAGCCAGACGTTGCTGCCCTCTACGTAGCCGAACTCACCTTCGTTATCGTAGTCCGCGCTGAAGTCCGTCTCCAACGTGCCGCTTAGGGTCACGTCCCCCGTGGCGCCCGTGGTCCAGACTCGCACCCCAAGAGCGTTGCTGGGGACCTCGATTTGGAAGCTCGGATAAGCTTCGTCGAAGAGGAGTTGGGGCAGGCCTATGCGCAGGGAGTGGGAGTCGCCCGGTTTGAGCTGGATCGGCTCTTCGGTGGGGGCTCCTAGGGCGAGCCCCGCGAAGAGGACGACTGCGCCGCCTAGCTGCGCAGTTAGGCCGAGGGAGCGGAGTGGTTTGTGCATAGACAGAGTCTCGCCTTCCGGAGCCATCCCCACAACCCCTTTTGCCAAGGCCAGACCAACCGGGCGGTGCCCAAGACTGCCGAAGCTGTCGTGGGCACCGCCCTTGGCTTACAGAATCGCGATCAGGTACTCGATCAAGGCGTGCATGGCCGACCGGTTACCTAGGTTTGTAAGCTTGTCGTCGATGGCCATGTTGACCAAGGGCTCACCGAGCATCTTCTGGGCCTTCAGCAAGAAGGCCTTGTCGCCGGTAAACTCCAAGCCGTAGGCCAGGGAGGCCCACTGCTGGTAGTCGTTCGTGTACAACGAAGTTCCGTCGCCAGGGATCGACCAGCAGAAGGGAGGCAGGTTGGGGTCCACGGGTCCCGTGGCCAACTCAGACCAAGGAGCGGAGTTCGCTGGATCCCAGGAGCCGGGTGCGATCAGGGCGTAGAGGGAATCGATCAGGACATCTCGTGCCAGGGAATCGTGGACTGGAGCCTCACCCATGAGCACCGAGCGGATCACGCCGACGAGGGCATTCTCTACGATTGACATCTCCGTGACCTGGCGCCCGCGGTACTTGCCACCAAGGAACTTGATGTAGCTCTTCGCCTCGATAATACCCGTGCACTGGTCTTGGCCATCGCTGAGTATCTCGACGACGTCCACGAACCACGGCATCTTCTCCTGGCGGAAGGTGGCGTCGCCGGTGGAATAGGCAGCGGCCATCACGTCCACTCCCCAGCCTTCACCGCGACCAAAGTCCACGCCTTCGCCCGGGTGGGCGTCGACGTACTCGCGGTCGGCCTTCATGCCCGTACCTTGAACGTGGCCATAGAAGGAGTTGTCGTACTCGTGGTAGCTCAAGTGGAAGAGCTCGGCTTGGTGCTCGAGGTCATCCTTAGCTAGGGAGTCGTTACCAACCCACACCAGGGCCTTCGCGGGCCCGGTATAACGCACGAGGTGTTGGATGTCGATGTGGGCATAACCCGCGAGGCTCTGCTCGTAGGTCGGGTTGAGACCCTGGGCGTTGACGTAGTCCGACTGGAAGGTCGGTGCCGTCTTGAAGCCGAAGGGATCATCAGTGCCGGTGGGGTGCATGTAGTACCCCGTCGGCAAGTAGGTGACCCCTTGCTTTGTGACCAGCCAATCGTAGATGTTCGATGGGGTTCCATCGAAGCGATAGAGCGCGTTGGGCTGGCGATCCGTGTCCATGCGGTGCATGAGCTGCAGACGCCTGTAGCCATCCTGGGAGCCAGCGATCAGGGTGCGGACGCCCCAGGTGAAGAAGATCCCATCACCGCCCGACATGCCGCCATAGGCGACACCGAAGGGGTGCGCCCAGCCGAGCGCATCGGACTCGAAGGGGTACTGTCCAGCACCGGTCCCGTTTTCAATGTGACCGTTGATCTCCTGGTATTCGGTCGACAGGTCCTTGCGGAAGGATACCGCGGTGATCTGGTCGAGTCGGGGCAGCAGGTGACGTTGGGGGAAGTAGGTGGCGGTGCTCGCGTTCCACCAGGACCACAGTGCGGGTTGCCCGTCGACTAGGGGACCCGGGCGAGCGAAGGCCTGGCCCTCGTCATTCGCGTGGGAGAGTGCGCTGTCGACACCGGAGATCGGCGCCAGGGAGAGGCGGCGCTCCATCTGCCCCTGTTTGGGGAAGTAGTGCATGGTGCCGTCAGCGTTCGGCGCAACCAAGGGCAGGGCCCGGTAGTTACCGATCATCTGCATGGCACCAAGTCCCGGGTCGTCGTAGTTCTGCTTACCCACCCAGGTCGGGGGGATCAGAAGAACAATCTGGGTGAAGTGCAGGTCTCCAAGAGCTTCGTTTGACACCGGCCCGTCCGTGTTGCCGTCGGCGCCGTTGTGGATGCGCAAGTCGAGCTCAAGGGCGGAGTCGTTGCTCGAATAGCGGAAGTAAGCGTGCACCCCAAAGAAGTGGGGCAGGCTGGCCTTCGGCCCAGTGACGGGCAGCAAAGGGCGCATGATGCCGTGGTGCCGGAACTCGGTCTGCACCTTGCCGTAGCGCTTGACCTCACGGGCGCCTAGGTCGTAAAGCGAGTCGTGCACAAGGTCGAGTACGTAGACGTTACCGAAGACATCCTGGGTCGCGAGAATGACCTGGCCTTTCTTCGCGAGCAGGTCGCGCACAGAGCTCGGCAAGTTGTCGGGGGCCGCAAGCAGATCGTTCAGGCTCGGGTTGGCTGGAAGGATCTTGCGGGGCTGTGACTTGAGTTGAACCGGGTAGCCAAGGTCCGTTCCCGTGGTGGTGTGGCGATCCACCTCTGCGATGAGCTCGACCACAGCCGCGCCGTCACCGGCCTTGGGGTGCCATGCGACAACTTCGAGCTGGGTGGGGACGGGCTGTCCGTTGGCGTCGAGCACCGAAAGGGGCGAGGTGGCTTCGGTGCCAAGGAATGTACCGGGTGGTACGGGAAGGGTGCCGTGGAGCGTAAACGTGGAGACGCTGGGCGTCTCCACGGTCAAAAAACCAACGATGGGCTCAGCGGCTGTGGCTGAGCTTGTTCCTGGGGGAACTCCCTGGTGTTGCATCGCGGAGGCAAGCGTCTGGGTACAGACGAGTGCCAATCCAGCGTGCAAAAGCAGCTTGGAAAACATGGGGGTGATAATTGGGGTGGCGGCCGGCCGAAATCTTGGTGCTTGACCAAGTGGCAGTATTATCCCATGGGGATCATGCCGTTTCACCGATCTTTCCGAGTTTGGACCTTCCTGTAGGTAGGCTAACGACTTGCAGTTTTGGGCCGTAATTTGGCGCAAGTCGACGGAACAATCGATGGGTAGGAGGGTGCATTCCGGTCTGGGCTTCTGGGCCTAGATGCAAAGAATGCAGTGCCGACGATTCTAACAAATCGCGGGCACTGCATTCGAATTGCAAGCCCCAAGGGGGATGCAATCGTCCACCGTCGTGGAATTAGGGGCTTAGAGCTTCACGTACTCGAACTCAATCTCCTTGCCATTGATGCCCTTAGCCGGCGGTGCGATCCAGCCAGCGTACTTTCCAGGCTCGAGGGAGGGCTTCATGAGGGACTGCACGTACTCGCGGTCGGCGATCGTGGGAAGCCACTCACCGGCGGCTTTTGCGTCCCAGTTGGCCTGTTCAATCAGCTTGCCGTCGAGTCCGAAGGGATGCCCCGCATACATGCCAACGCGTCGGTTGAAGCGACGGCTCGGCAGGCTGAACTGGAAGTCGATGTTCTGCTTCGCAGTGATCTTGTTCCAGTAGACGATGCCCTTCATGTTGTCCGCGATGTAGTCGTCGCGCAGGACCTCGTTCATGGCGTTGCGCAGGGGCACGTCCGTGTTGGTGAAGCCACCGTTCTCGAAGATGTCCATGTTGTAGTGCTGGTCGAGGGCCGTGTGCTCCTCGCGCTTCTGTTCCCACGCGCGACCCTTGAGGCCCGAGCGGAAGAAGTTGGCAGCGTTGGTGCTGACCTCGCCACCGTACAGGTCGTTCGAGGAAGAGACCCAGAAGTTGATGTAGCGTTGGATGAGCTCGAGCGGGATCGCGCCGTGCTCGGTGACGTCCGCGTCCGGGAACTCGTTCATCACCTCGCAGGTGCGCTTGATCACGCGGCCCACGCCGGTCTGTCCGACAAACAGGTGGTGCGCCTCTTCCGTCAGCATGAAGCGGCAGGAGCGGGCCAGCGGTGTGAACGCCGACTCGGCCAGGGCAAGCAGCTGGAACTTGCCGTCGCGGTCCGTGAACATGGCAAAGCAGAAGAAGCTCAGCCAGTCCTCGCAGGGCTCGTTGAAGGTTCCGAGGATACGCGGGTGGTCCGCGTTACCCGAGCGGCGCTCGAGCAGCTCGTCCGCCTCTTCGCGGCCGTCGCGACCGAAGTGAGCTTGCAGCACGTAGACCATGGCCCACAGGTGACGCCCCTCTTCGACGTTCACCTGGAACAGGTTGCGCAGGTCGTAGAGGCTCGGTGCGGTGTGGCCGAGCAGACGTTGCTGTTCGACCGAAGCCGGCTCCGTGTCGGCCTGGGTCACGATCAAGCGGCGCAGGGAGTTGCGGTGCTCACCGGGAACCTGGTCCCATGCGTCCTTGCCAAGCTCGTCGCCGAAGCCGATCTTGCGGTCGGCCTCTTGGGGAGTCAGGAAGATGCCCCAGCGGTACTCGGGCATGGTGACGTAATCGTAGTGGGCCCAGCCATCGCGGTCGACGCTGACCGCCGTGCGCAGGTAGATGTCCTTCTCGTTGAAGTCCGTCGGGCCCACGCTCTTCCACCAGTCGATGTAGTCGGGCTGCCAAGACTCGAGCGCGCGCTGGAGGCGGCGGTCGGACTTGAGGTCAACGTTGTTGGGGATCTTCTGGGAGTAGTCGATGGTGGACATAGTGATTTACCTAGGTCAGTGGTGAGTATGGTTGAAAGAGGGAGCTTGGCTTAGGTGCGGTTGTAGTCGAACTCGGGCGCCTGGGGCGTTCCGTAGGACTTGAGAGCACCGCGCTCGCCCACGGCGTTGGGGCGTTGGAAGATCCAGTTCTGCCAAGCGCTGAGGCGTCCGAAGATCTTGGTCTCCATGGTCTCGGGGCCGGCGAAGCGCAGGTTCGCTTCCATGCCGGTCAAGCCGTCCGGGGAGAAGGAGGCGCGCTCCTCGATCGCAATGCGGATCTCATCTTCCCAGTCGATGTCGTCGGGTGCGAAGGTCACCAGGCAGAGCTCGTCGGCCTGTTCCGCTTCGATAGCGCCCATGTGGGCGAGGGCCTCGCCGACCTTCTCGGGGTTGCCGAGGAAGCGCGTGCCCAGGCGAGTCAGGCCGTTGGCCATGGGGTTCTTGCCGGAGTTCGCAACGCTCAAGCCGATCGACACGGGCACGTCGGGATCGTTCAGCAGGTACTGGCGGTCGCCGGCAAGTGCCAGCTCGTAGAAGGTACCGGCCCAAGCCGTGCCCTCGTCCATGACGGCGTAGAAGCTCTTCGCCGTGTTCTCATAGCGCTTCAGCATGCGCTTGATGAAGTGGCTCACCTCGTGGATGAACCAGTTGTCCTTGCCGGACTCGAGCACCTCGTCGATGCCCAGGGCCACGTCTACATCGCCGACCACGCGGGTCATCACAAGGCCGATCTGGGGCTGCAAAACGCGCAGCTCGAGCAGGGCCATGTTGAGCTCGCGGAAGATGCGGAACATCCACCAGTCGGAGCCAAGGGCTTCGATCTCGGCGGCGTCCTTGGTGCCAATCTCGCTGGGCAGGTTGAGGGTCAAGTGCGCCACGCGCTCTTCCGGACCCAGCTCCAGGTTGACGTACTCCCAAGCGAAGCCGTTCTCGGTCTCGGTGCGCTCGACGGTCTTCATGTGGATGCCCTTGACGTCGCCGCGGTCGGGTAGCTCGTCCGCCATACGACGTGACATGGTCGCAACACTCTCGTCCCACTTGGACAGGGGCGAGACGGCGTCCACTAGGTTCCACTCCACGGCGCGCTTGCCCTTGATGCCCTCGGCGACTGCGCTAAACGCGTCGCACAGGTCGCGGCGAATCAGGCGCTTGTCGACGATGCGGGTCAGGCCGCCGGTGCCGGGCAAGACGCCCAGTAGGGGCAGCTCGGGGAAACTGACCGCGCTGTTGCGGTCGTCCACGAGAAGGATCTCGTCACAGGCCAGGGCCAGCTCGTAGCCGCCGCCCGATGCGGTGCCGTTCAAGGCGGCGAGGAAGCGCTTGTTCGAGTTCAGCGACGCGTCCTCGATGTAGCAGCGCGTCTCGTTGGTGTACTTGCAGAAGTTCACCTTCCAAGCGTGGGTGCTCGTGCTGAGCATGTTGATGTTCGCGCCCGCGCAGAAGATCTTGTCCGCGTCGCTCGTGACAACAACACAGCGCACGCCGGGGTGTTCGAAGGTGATGCGCTCGATCGCATCATTGAGCTCGATGTCCACGCCAAGGTCGTAGGAGTTCAGCTTCAGCTCGTAGTGCTCGAAGAGTCCGCCAGCGCCATCGACATTCATGGCAAGGCGCGCGATGTCACCGTCCACGGTCAGGTTCCAGTGACGGTAATCCGAAGGCGTGGTCTGAAAAGTCAGGGCAGGCATTGTGGCTGTGCTCATGATCGTTGGTCCGGGTGGGGGGGCCGGAAGCTCGGGGCTTTTGGGCTGCTGAAGAGCCGCGCGAGGTTACGGTAAGCTCAAAAAAGAGATGGGAACTATCTTGCGCATGTGGTGTGCGCTAGGGCATCATAGTGAACAAGTTATGGATAGCCAAGGATTTCTTCGTTCCGTCGGGACGCGTTTACGAGATACCCGCGAAGCGTCGGGCCGCTCGCTGTCTGCTGTTGCCCGGGAAGCCGGGGTCAGCCGTCGCTATTTAACGGATGCAGAGGCCGGCAGGGCCAACCCCACGGTCCTGATCCTGGCCCGTCTGGCGATCGCCTTAGGTGCCAAGGGCGGCGCGCCAGTGAGCATTGCGAGCTTCGTGGACATCCCCCTGCGGCAGCGTCCCTCGGGGCGAGTCGCCCTTGTGGGGCTCCGGGGCGCAGGGAAGTCGACCGTAGGGCGGGCACTGGCTCTTTCCCTCGAGGCGCCCTTTGTGGAACTCGATGAGCGCATTGAGAAGGTCGCGGGCCTATCGCTTGCCGAGATCTTCGATCTGCACGGAACGGCCGCCTACAGGCGTTTTGAAGCGGAAGCGCTGGAGCAGGTACTCAGTGAGGGCGATCGCCTTGTGCTCGCAACCGGTGGCTCGATCGTGACCAGCGGCGCGAATTACAAGCGCCTTCTCGAGACCTGCCGCGGTGTCTGGCTGAGCGCCGAACCCGAGATCCACTACAGCCGCGTCCTAGCCCAGGGCGACAGTCGCCCGATGGAGAACCATCCCCGGGCCATGGAGGAGCTCGCAGGCCTTCTGCAAGAGCGCGCGGCCCTGCACCGCCGAACCGAGCTCAAAATCGACACCTCGACACTGACGGTGACCGAGGTCCAGAACCTCGTGCTGGCCTTCCTCGATAAGGAGTAAGGGGGCTGCGTCCATAGGGACCGGCTCAAGGCCCCGCGCTGGGCCCCGACCTGAACGCAGATCAGGAAGTCTTCAGATGGGGCCTTTGGGCGCTTTGCCTGACGGCCCGAGTGTTCGGATTTGCGCACTTCGCACGATAGGGCGTATCCACTAACACCCATGCCTACACTGATCTAGGGCCAGTTTCAGGGGGGAAGCGGCAAGGGAGAGTTTCGATTTTGAGAATGTCCGGACGAGCTTCGGAATCACCTCTCCATGTCAGGACACATGGGTCGAGTTATAGGCAAGCGTCGCCTACCTATTTCTCTTGGAGACCTTCCTCCAAAGCTAGGTGGTGATCCAACCTACACCACTCATGACTGCTACAAGCTCTAAGCCCACAGGCCGCGAAGTCTTCTTTGAAAGGGACGAGATCATCGTCTCCAAGACGGACGCTAAGGGAATCATCACCTACGCCAATGATGTCTTCCTTGCGATTGCCGGCTACACCGAGGAGGAGACCCTCGGGAAACCCCACAACTTCATTCGTCACCCAGACATGCCGCGCTCGATTTTCCGGTTGCTCTGGGACACGATGAGTGCGGGCGATGAGATCTTCGCCTACGTCATGAACTTGACGAAAAACGGGGATCACTATTGGGTGCTGGCCCATGTGACTCCGACGTTTGGGCCGTCTGGTGAGATCACTGGATATCACTCCAACCGACGCGTCCCCGACCGGACCGCGATCGACACGATCCTACCCATTTATAAGCAGCTCACAGACGTCGAGGCTGGCTTCTCGGATCGAGACAAGGGCATTCGCGTCGCTTCAGCTGGACTGATGGAGAAGCTTGAAGCTCTCGGCCTTTCCTATCCCGAGTTCGTCTTTTCCATGCAGAGCTAATCCTATGAGTACAACCACAAACCACAGTCAAGAGATCGACAAACTAACGGCCAAGGTCAACCACTATGAGAAGTGGCTCGGCGAGCTTGGTCGCGTCTGCGAGGCAGCTGCGAAAGGCGACCTAGAGCAGCGCATTCTCTATACGTACCAAGCTGGAGAGCTCGGTGTCATCTTGCGCCATGTGAACCAGCTGCTTGATCTTGGAGACGCCTTTGTGCGAGAGGCGGGCGCAAGTCTGCAGCATGCGTCCGAAGGCAAGTTCTACCGAAAGGTGCTAACGCGTGGATTCCTAGGTTCCTTTGCCCGAACGGCCGACATTCTAAATCACGGCACCGATGTCATGAAGGCCGGCCAGGGCAAGCTCGACAAGGTGCGCCTAGATCAGCTCGCCCTTGCTGACTCTTTTGAACAGCACGTAGGCGCAGTGGTCACTGCAGTCAGCGAGGCCGCAGAGAACCTCGAGACCACTGCAAATCTGATGGCCAAGGGCTCCGGCGAGAGCTCAACCGAGGCGCGCGTCGTTGCGAGCTCGGCACGTGACGTAGCCGAGAATGTCGAGTCCATGGCCGCGGCTGCTGAAGAGCTCTCATCGTCGGTCAATGAGATCTCGCGTCAAGTGAACCTCTCCACCCAGGTGACTGCCAAGGCCGTTGCCGGAGCTAGGGATGCTCAAGACAAGACGGCAGGCCTTCGCACGGCGTCGGAGGAGATCGGCAAGGTCATCACGCTCATTGCCCAGGTCGCGCAGCAGACGAATCTCTTGGCCCTCAACGCGACGATCGAAGCGGCACGCGCCGGTGAAGCAGGCAAGGGTTTTGCCGTGGTTGCAAGCGAGGTGAAGGCCTTGGCGACCCAGACCCAGCAGGCCACCGAGGAGATCGAGAACCAAGTCACATCGATGCAGTCCGAAGCAAGCCATGTCTTCGATGCCATAGCAGGCATCGACGAGGCCATCGGCCAGGTGGACGAGTTCGTTTCGACGATCGCATCCGCCATGACCGAACAGGAGGCCGTGAGCCACGAGATGAGCCGCAACACCCAAGGCGCATCCGCGAGCACGACCAGTGTTACCGAGAGTATCGAGGGGATCTCTAGCATCTTGACGACGAACAATGTTGCTGCCGAAGAGCTGCTCGGCGCCGCAGGACTGCTCGCAGGGCATGCAACGGACTTGAGCCGCGAAGTGGCCCATTTTCTCGAAGGTGTTCGCGCCTAGGACTTCGTTTCGGCCAAGGGCACAGGTCCTTAGCCTTCCGTGAGGTGCTTAGAAGGTGTCTCTCTTGCGCGACTCAGAGTGAGCTCTGGGTCGTGCCTTTTTTTGGGGCCGTCTGCTTTATGGCTCCAATCTGTGCGTGGTCAGGGAGACCTAGCTAGAATCGCTCCATGCAATCTTATCGTCCCCTGTTCGCTCTGTTCTTGCTCGCCGCTTGCTCGGGCTCCACCGTGCCCGCCCCCGGGGCAGGTCCGATTCCACCCGGGCGCGACATCCTGCTGATCAGCATCGACACGTTGCGCGCGGATGCTCTCTCGGCCTATGGTTACCCCGAGCTGACCACGCCCAACCTCGATGCACTCGCCGCGAACGGCATCCGCTTCGACGACGTCATGACCCAGGCCGCCAACACGGCGACGAGCCACGCCAGCCTGTTCACCGGCGTCTATCCCTGGACTCACCGCGTGAGCAACGTGGCCCAGGGAGGCGAGGGCTACCACATGCTGTACAACGAGTTCGAGACGCTCGCTGAGTCGTTCAAGGCCGAGGGCTATGCCACGGCCTCCTTCACCGACGGCGGGCCGTTCCTGTCCGGGTGGAAGCTGCTCCAGGGATTCGACAAGCGCCACGACAAGTTCGAGGGCGCGCCGGCCAAGGTCTCACGCATGCTCAAGTACCTCGACAATACCGAGGCCGAGCAGCGCTCGCGCTTTCTCTTCTTGCACACCTATGAGGTCCACGAACCGTACCTGCCTCCGGTGGAGTACGTCGAGCGCTTCAACTCCAATCCCGCCTACGACGGCGTTGTTCGCCAAGCGGAGCTCGCGGCGCGGGAGAAGGCCAAGGCGAACGGCGGCCTCTCCATTCGCGGTCGCGTGCTCACCCAAGACTTCAAGGACTTCACCGCAGAGGACGTGCGCTATCTCTGGGACCTCTATGTGGCCGGTGTTGCGTACACGGACTTCTGCCTAGGCGAGCTCTTCGATGGTCTGAAGGAGCGCGGACTCTTTGACGACATGCTGATCATCGTGACCAGTGACCACGGCGAAGAGTTCGGCGAGCACGGCAAGTTCGGCCACTACCAGCTGCGCCACGAGACCCTGAGCGTGCCCCTGATCATGCACCTTCCCGCGGACGCCGAGAGTCGCTTTGCCGGCACGGTGGTGGACGAGCGCATCAGCCAGATTGATCTCCACGCGACGCTCATGGAGATCGCGGACCGCGCCTCGCCTCACTCCGCCGGCGTCTCCCTCTGGGAGGGCCTGCGCACGGGCGAGTTCCAAGAGCGCACTTCCTATGCGGAGGTCACCGAGGGCTTCAACTTCGAGGGGCTGCCCGGCTACACCTTCTCCTCGCGGTCGGCCTACCGAGGCGACCGCTCCGTGCTGCTGCGCCAAGAGCCCGATGGCAAGTTCCATCACCTCTATGGTCCTGAGTCCCTAAAGCCCGGAGAGAAGGGCGCAGAGGCCCTCTATTCCGAGGGCGAGTCCTTAGAGGGCGAGCCCATCACGCGCGGCGACACTAGCTTCCAGGAGGACCTGCACGCGCGGGTCGAGGAGGTCGTGCTGCACCTGCGTGACGCGGTGGAGACACGCAAGCAGATCCTGGTGGATCCGGATCTAGTTCGCAGTACGTCCCTGGACGACGAGACGCGCAGCGAACTCGAAGCCCTCGGCTACCTCGATAGCGAAGCGCCAGAATAGGGCCTTAGCAGCCCACCCGAAAGCGTGCTGCTAGCAGCCTGTTGAGAAACAGCCGATCCCACTCGGCCCTCACAGACCGCCTTGCTGCGTTGGCAAATCACCCGTGTAGCTACAACTACGCGGGCCATCT
>JBLHWM010000012.1:0-21752 GCA_047629095.1 Planctomycetota bacterium
CCCTGACTGAGCGCGAGGTTGCCGACCACGCGCGCTCGATCGCCGGCATCAACGCGGCCCTCTCCGCCATCGACCTGGACCTTGGCCAGCTCGCCAAAGACCTTGCGGATCGCCCCTCGGTGGTGATCGCTGCTCCCGTGCCGGAAGACACAGGACCCACCTGGCTGTCCCTTTTGAACGACCTGGAGTCAGAGAACTCCGGCGTGCGCTGGAACGCGGTGGAGGACCTGGGGCACACCTCCGATGTGGGCGTCGTACCCCACCTGATTCCCGTCTTGCAGGACGAGGACACCTTCGTCCGCATGGCGGCAGCAAGGGTACTCGGAGGGCTTGGAAGCGACGCCAGCATCGGCCCCTTGATCGACGCCCTCGCGGACCCGGCTCCCAGCGTGCGCGATGCGGCCGTCTCGAGCCTGCGCCTGCTGACGAGCCAGAACTTCCGCTTTGACCCCCTGGGCAAAGAGACCGAGCGGGCCAAGCGGCTGCGCGCCTGGCGCGATTGGCACGCGGACTACCTCGAGAAGCAAAAGCCCGCAGAGGGCGACGGCATGACCGGCTGATCCAGCGGATCGGATTGCTACCGACCACGGCCCGCCTTGATCACTCTCCGTGATCAAGGCGGGCCTTTTCGTGGGAACGCCACTCCGCCGCGGCTATACTGCTGGCCCGCATCGTCCCCAGCGCAGCCCCAGGAAGACCTATGTCCGCGATTTCCCAACGCAAAATCACCGTCGTCGGTGCCGGCTTTGTCGGCATGACCGCAGCCCAGCGCTGCGCCCAGCAGAACCTCTGTGCCGAGGTCGTCTTGATCGACATCCTCGAGGGGCGGCCCCAGGGCATCGCCCTCGACCTGAACCAGGCCGCCGCCGTCGACGGGTACACCACCCGCGTCACCGGAACCAACGACCCCGCGGACACCTACGACTCCGACATCTTCATCGTGACCGCCGGCCTGCCGCGCAAGCCAGGCATGAGCCGCTCGGACCTGCTCGAGGTCAACGGTAAGGTCATGAGCGCCGTGGCCGAGTACATCCGCAACGGCAGTCCCGACTCCTTCGTGATCGTGATCACGAATCCATTGGATACCATGGTGCACCTGATGCGCGCCAAGCTCGGCTTCCCCGGTCGGCGCGTGATGGGTATGGCTGGAGTGCTCGACTCCGCACGCTTCTCCTGGTTCATCGCCGAAGCTACGGGCTCCAACGTCAAGGACGTCGACGCCATGGTGCTCGGTGCCCACGGCGACTCGATGGTTCCCATGGAGAAGTACTGCACCGTCAACGGCGTCGAGCTCGGCGCCCTAGTCTCGAAGGACAAGATCGAAGCGATGGTCGAGCGCACGCGCAAGGGCGGCGGCGAGATCGTCTCCCTGCTCAAGACCGGCAGCGCCTTCTACGCGCCCGCGTCGGCTGGCGTCGCCATGGCCGCATCGATCCTAAACGACGAGCGCCGCCTGCTTCCCTGTGCCTGCCTGCTCAATGGCGAGTACGGCTTTGAGGGCGTCTACACCGGCGTGCCTGCGATCCTGGGCAAGAACGGCGTGGAGAAGATCGTCGAGCTGCCCATGCCGACCGAAGCCCGCATTCAAATGCAGAAGACCGTGGGGGAAGTGCAGCTCGACATCGATGCCCTGCGCGACCTCGGTCTGCTCTAAATCCAACCACTAACTACAGAACCTCTTCCTATGAAGACCCGTACTGAGTCCGACTCCTTTGGCCCGATTGAAGTCTCCTGCGACGTGCTCTGGGGCGCCCAAACCCAGCGCTCTTCGGAAAACTTCCGCATCGGCGGCCAGCGCTTTACCCGCCACATGATTCGGGCCCTGGGCGTGACCAAGAAGTGCGCCGCCCTAGCGAACATCGAGCTCGGTCAGCTCGACAGCTTGAACAAGAAGCAGCAGAGGGCGCTGCTCAGCGCGGCCGACGAGGTCATCGCGGGCGACCACGACGCCATGTTCCCCCTGGTGGTCTGGCAGACCGGCTCGGGTACCCAGACCAACATGAACACGAACGAGGTCATCTCGAACCGTGCCATCCAGATGCTCGGCGGCGAGCTCGGCTCGAAGAAGCCGGTGCACCCCAACGACCACGTCAACCGCAGCCAGTCCTCCAACGACTCCTTCCCGACCGCCATGCACGTGGCCGCGGGCGAGGCGACCGTGCGCGACCTGTTGCCCGCTTTGAAGGGTCTGGAGAAGGCGCTCACCAAGAAGTCCAAGGCCTGGGACAAGACCGTAAAGATTGGCCGTACGCACCTGCAAGATGCGACGCCGCTTACGGTGGGCCAAGAGTTCGGTGGCTACGCCCAGATGCTTGCGGACGCCCAACGCGCCATCCAGGGTTCGATGCCGGCGATCATGGAGCTGGCCCTTGGCGGAACGGCCGTGGGCACGGGGCTCAACACACACCCGCGCTATGCGAAGCTAGCCGCCAAGTTCATCGCCAAGGAGACGGGCTTGAAGTTCGTCACCGCGCCGAACAAGTTCAGCGCTCTGGCTGGTCACGACGCCATCGTCGGTCTGTCCGGCAGCCTGCGCCAGACGGCCGTGGCCCTGATGAAGATCGCGAACGATATCCGCTGGCTCGGTTCGGGCCCGCGCTGTGGCTTCGGCGAGCTCTCCCTGCCCGCCAACGAGCCAGGCTCGTCGATCATGCCCGGCAAGGTCAACCCGACCCAGTGCGAGGCCATGACCATGGTCTGTACCCAGGTCATGGGCAACGACGCCACGGTCGGCTTCGCCGGCAGCCAGGGCAACTTCGAGCTGAACGTGTTCAAGCCGGTGATGATCCACAACCTGCTCGAGTCGATCCAGCTGCTAGGGGACGCCTGCGACTCCTTCCGCACCAAGTGCGTCGACGGCCTAGTGCTCAACAAGAAGCGCGTGGGGGACCTGATGCAGAAGTCCCTGATGTTAGTGACCGCCCTCAACCCGCACATCGGCTACGACTTGGCCTCGAAGGTGGCCAAGCACGCCCATCAGAACGAGCTGACCCTGCTGGAAGCCGTACTGGAGTTGGGTGTGATGACCGAGGCCGAATTCAAGGCCGCCGTGGTCCCGACCGAAATGGTGGGGCCCCTCGGCACCGGCAAAAAGAAGCCCACCAAGCGCAAGCCAGCCAAGAAAGTCCCCGGGAAAGCCCGGATCGCTCAGAAGGCCCCAAAAAAGCCGTCGAAGGCCTAGACAAGGGCCTCTAAACCCCTAAACTTTTCCGCTTCCCCCAAGGAACCATAGAACCATGAAGCTCAAAGTCCGTAACAGTAAAGCCAAGCACGCCAAGAAGACCGGATTCCTCACTCGTCAAAAGACGAAGTCTGGAAAGAAGATCAACGCTCGTCAGCGTCGCCGTCACGGCGCGATTTAAGGCACTCCGGAGGAGTGCCCCTCTGTCTAAGGCACTCCGCAGGAGTGCCAACAGAGGTAGCAACCTCGAAGTCCCAGACAGGCCAAAGGCTCAAGCGAAGTGATGGTGCATTCTGCAAGAATGCACGACCGACTCTCACTTGCCCCCAGCCTGACAACACAGGAAGCAAGTACCCGGCTGTGCCAGGTACTTGCTTCCTGCGTTCTTTCGATCCGTAAATCGTTGTCGGGCTTGCGCCGGTGACTCCAGCGCGCTCGCTTGCCTTTTGGGCGACCCCACTTCTCTTCACCACGTAGACCCGGAGAGACGCCTTCTGTGTGCGAGGCGAGCTTTAGGAGGGGGAGAAATCCCAGGACCTCAGTGCCGTCGATGATCGTGTGCTCACCCAAATCGCCTTGATCGCTTAGAGGGTCATTGCCGGCGGCAAAGCTCGTGAGCTTGCTGGTCCATTCACCGCCGGTAAGGTCAAACTCCTTGGCCGTGGCTGGGGCGGCTCTAGGAGCCGCTGCGGAAGGCCCGGGCCAAGGTTAGGTCCTGACTTAGATAGGAGGCACCCTCGCGCTTTCGGCCATACAGGGCATCTGGACGGCCAGATGCGCGGAAGAAGCGCAGGCGGAAGAAGATCTGGCCGTCTTCGACCAAGAAGGGCATGTCGTGGGCGCGCACCTCAAGCACGGCCGGCGTGCCGCCTTCGATGGGCGTGCCCGACTCGTCCTCTTGCCAGCCGAACCCGTTGTCGAAGAAGCCCGCATAGTTGTTGCGTAGCTCGCCGAGCCCCGGATCTACGGGCAGCATTTCTGCGGCGACATGGGGCGGCACGCGGATCTCTTCGCGGCTGGCGAAGATGTAGAAGCGACCGGGCTCCAGGATGCAGGTGCCCTTCTTCGCGTGGATTTCTTGCCAGAAGTCCTCGCGGTCGTGGGCGGCCTCGGCGGAGAAGTCGACGACGTCGGTGAACAGGGCCGCGCGCCAGCCACAAGGTTGGCGGCCGTCGAGGCCAAGGGACATGGCGATGGAGCCATCCTCGTAGAAGTTGAGCTCGGACTCGGGCACGGGCACGCCTTTGACGAAGCAGAGCGGCGACTCGCTGTGGAGGGCGCGCAGCTCGTCCGCGTTCATGGCGGCGTTCTCGCGTTGCAGTCGAATCTGAGCTAGCCGATCTCCCCGGCGCAGGCGCACGGGGAAGGACAGTGGCGAGATCTCGAGCCAGGCCGCTCCCTTGTAACCGGGGGGAGCCTCGTCAAAGCGAGGGTGCCCCGGCAGCAGGACTCGGGTGAAGATGTCGCAGCGGCCCGTGGAGCTGCGCGGATTGAAGCGCGCCGAGAGGTCCGCGGGTAGGTTTAGGGCCTCTTCCAAGGGCACGAGGTAGACGACCCCGCGCTCGAGTACGGCGCCCTCGCCGGTGAGGTCCAGCTCGATGGTGGACAGCTCGGCGAGGCGCTGCTCGATGGGGGTGGTGCTGGGCAGGAAGCCGGCCCGCATGCGGTGGGCCCGGGGGCCGAGGCGCATGTCGAGGGAGGCAGGCTGGATCTGGCGGTCCTCGATGGGCGCCGCGCCGGGGGCTGGGATTAGGTGGCGCCCAAGGCAGGCGCGCAGCTCGCGGTCGACAAGAATCGTGCCGGACATGCTTTATGGAGGGAAGGGAGGCAGAAGCGGCTCCAGATCGAGGGATCAAGAGCCGAAGGATCGTGGACAAGTTGGGATTGTAGGCACTCTAACGCACTTTGCGCGCTCTTCTGTGCCTCGCTGCCTTTAGAATCCCAACGTTCACCCTCCATGGCTCCGGAACACCTCTTGTTTACGAGCCCCAGAATCCAGCGATAAGCCAATGAAGATTCACGAGTTCCAGGCAAAACAGCTCCTGGCGAAGTTCAACATCACGGTGCCCCAGGGCTTCGAGGTGACCGATGTTGCGGACGTGCGCCGCGTATATGACGAGCTCGAAACCGACGTAGTTGTCGTCAAGGCTCAGATCCACGCGGGCGGCCGCGGCAAGGGCGGCGGCGTCAAGGTCTGCAAGAGCGCCGACGAAGCCGTTGCCGCTGCTGAGGCCATCCTCGGCATGCAGCTCGTGACTCACCAGACGGGCCCCGAGGGTCAAAAGGTGCGTCGCCTCTGGATCGAAGAGGGCTCGAACATCAAGAACGAGTACTACGCCGGTGTCACCATCGACCGCAAGCGCCGCTTGCCGGTTCTGATGTGCTCCACCGAAGGTGGAATGGACATCGAAGAGGTCGCCGCTAACAACCCCGAGAAGATCCACACCGCGACCTTTGGTCCCGACGGCCTCGACGGCGTGACCGCCAACCAGATGGTCCTCGACCTCCGGGTCCACCCGGAGCTCCAGAGCGACTTCCTGGACATCATCCAGCGGCTCACCAAGACCTTCCTGGCCTTGGACTGCGACATGGTGGAGATCAACCCTCTCGCCACGTCCCACGAGCTCGACGTGATCGCGCTCGATGCGAAGATGAGCTTCGATACGAACGCCATGTTCCGCCACCCCGAGCTGGAAGAGCTTCGTGACATTCACGAAGAGGACCCCCGCGAGCTCGAAGCTGCGGGCCACGGGCTCTCCTACATTGCCTTGGACGGATCCATCGGCTGCATGGTCAACGGCGCAGGCCTGGCCATGGCAACCATGGACGTGATCAAGTTGCACGGCGCCGAGCCGGCCAACTTCCTCGACGTCGGTGGTGGTGCTACCAAAGAGACCGTTGCCAAGGCCTTCGCTCTGGTGCTGTCTGATCCGAAGGTGAAGGGCGTTCTCGTCAACATCTTCGGTGGCATCATGAAGTGCGATGTTATCGCAGCAGGCGTGATCGCCGCTGTCGCCGAAATCGAACTGAAAGTGCCCCTCGTCGTGCGCCTTGAAGGCACCAACGTCGAGATCGGCAAGAAGATGCTCGAAGAGTCGGGCCTTCCCATCATCACTGCATCTGACCTCGACGAGGCCGCTATCAAAATCACCGAAGCAATCAAAACGGAGGCCGTCTAATGAGTATCTGGGTCGGTTCTGAAACCAAGCTGATGTGCCAGGGCTTAACTGGCAAGACCGGCTCGTTCCACTCGGAACAAGCCATCGAATACGGCACGAACCTCGTGGCCGGCGTCACCCCTAAGAAGGGCGGCACCGAGCACCTGGGCGTTCCCATCTACAACACCGTTGCCGAGGCCCGCGAGGCCACCGGCGCGAATGCCTCTGTGATCTACGTGCCGCCGCCCTTTGCCGCAGCCGCGATCATCGAAGCGATCGAGGCCGAAGTCGAGCAGATCGTCGCCATTACCGAGGGCGTACCGGTCCTCGACATGGCCAATGTGGTCGCCGCTCTCGACGGTTCCAAGTCGCGCCTACTCGGCCCGAACTGCCCCGGCATCATCACTCCCGGCGAGTGCAAGATCGGCATCATGCCGGCCTACATTCACAAGCCTGGCCGCGTTGCTGTGATCTCCCGCTCGGGCACCTTGACTTACGAAGCCGTCTGGCAGCTGACCGTTCGCGGCATCGGCCAGTCGACCTGCGTTGGCATCGGTGGTGACCCGATCAACGGCACGAACTTCATCGACTGCCTGAGGGCGTTCAATGCTGACGACGCCACCGACGCCATCGTCATGATTGGCGAGATCGGCGGTACCGCAGAAGAGGAAGCTGCCGAGTACATCGCGGCTAACATCAAGAAGCCCGTGGTGTCGTTCATCGCTGGTGTGACCGCGCCTCCGGGACGACGCATGGGCCACGCAGGCGCCATCATCTCCGGTGGAAAGGGCACGGCCAAAGATAAGATTGCCGCCTTGGAGAAAGCCGGTGTCGCCGTCACCCAAACGCCCTCCAAGATGGGCGAGTTGATGGAACAGCGCCTTGCCGAGACCGGTCTACTCGAGACCTGCAAAGCGTAGCTCTCCAGGGCGCGTTTGGCGTCCTTCGACATTCACCAGGCCTCGCCTCCAAATGGAGGCGAGGCCTGGTGTCGTTTGCGGGATCTCTCCGCTGATCCCAGCGATTCCGATTCTAGTTCTGGAGTGGGCTGTGCGTCGGGTCGCTCCTCTCCCAGACTTGACGACGGTAAAGGCCTCGTAGGCGTGGGCTCGAAGCGGCTCACTTTATTGCGGACTTTCTAGTCTTGAAGGGGTATTGGTCCCATGGAACTGCTAGAATGCTCCCCACATTTAGGAGGGGCTTCGTTCCTCCCGAAATCACCCACCCGTTCCCTCCGCCGCCATCCATTGGGTCTCTACATCATGGACGCTATGACTGCATCTACCAGTGCTCTGCAACTGTTCCTAGGCATGCCTGGGTTCTCAGAGCTTTGGCCCATACTCGCGATCGTTCTCCTGCTCTTTGGTGGTCGCAAGCTACCGGAGCTGGCCCGTTCGATGGGGTCGAGCATCACGCAGTTCCGCAAGGGGCTCAAGGATGCGGAGATTGAAGTTGAGGACTCGACTCAGCTCGAAGCGGATTCGGAAAAGGGCGACGCGTCCTCGAAGGATTAGATTCACGTGAAGGGGGTGCTTGGACTTGTTCTTTGCGGGGGGGAGAGCCGTCGTATGGGAATGGACAAGGCGCTCCTGGACTTGGCGGGAAGCAACCTCTTGCAGCGGGCCGTTGATGTGATTACGCCCCTCGCCGATGAGGTGTTTTTAGGGACTGGGGTTGCGCCTCGGTATCCGGAACTTGGACTGGAGTGCCTGTTGGATGTGCAGGCTGGCGTCGGACCCTTGGCTGGGTTGAGCTCTGGGCTGGAAGCGCTCGAGGCGCGCGGTGCCGAGTGGCTTGTGTTGGTGGCTTGTGATACTCCGCGCCTAGACACTGGTTTGTTCCGCATTCTGCTCGAAAGGGCTGTAGCCGTGGACGCTGATGCGTGTCTATTAGAGAGCGATAGTGGCATGGAGCCCATGTGTGCTGTGTATCGCAGGTCCTGTGCGGGGCCAGTCCGCGCCGCTCTACAAGGCGGCCAGCGACGCATGCGGAGCTTCCATGGCGATATCACCGTTGGACTTGTACAAGAGCACGAGCTGCCGGAACCCATGCGCGGTAAGCAGCTCGGGTTCAACGTAAATACACCGGTCGAACTAGCTGAAGAGAAGGCTCGATTGGAAGGGAAATCAAACGGAGCCAATGGTGGGGTTAGGAGCGCTCGGCGCGTATCCAAGCAGACACCTGGCTCGGATTCAGAGACAAACGAGGAAGTGGCATGAGCGAGATTCGCTCGAAGATTAAAGAGTTGCTGGCGCCCGTCGCCGGGGACATGGAACAGATGAACCAAGTCCTGCAAGCGCAGCTGGTGGATGACTCCCCAGCCGTGCAGGACATGACGTCCCACGTCGGGCGCTTCAGTGGCAAGCAGCTGCGGGCCGCCCTAGTGTTGCTGGTTGCCGAGGCGTCGGGCCGCCGCTCGCAGGAGCATGTCAAGGTGGCCGCCATCGTGGAGATGATCCACTTGGCCACCCTAGTCCATGACGATGTTCTCGACGGCGCTGAGGTGCGCCGGCGCGTGGCTTGTGTGAACGAGCGTTGGGACAACCAGACTGCGATCCTGTTGGGCGACTTTCTGTACTCCCGCGCCTTCGGGCTCTCGACTCAGCTGCAGTCGCGGTTGACGAGCCAGCTGTTGGCCGCAACCACGAGCCGTCTATGCGCCGGTGAGATCGAGCAGAGTACCCAGCGCTACGATTTCGAGCTGACCCAAGCGCGCTATGAGTTCATCTGCACGTCGAAGACCGCCAGCCTCTACGGCGCAGCCTGTGAGCTGGGCGCCCGGGTCAGCGACCAGGCCGATTCCGGCAGTTTTTCTGAAGAGGACGAACTCGCCCGGTCGATGGCAGCATTCGGAGAAGAGCTCGGACTGGCCTTTCAAATTGTCGACGACTGCTTGGACCTCGTTGGCGAGGCCGAGATCGTTGGAAAGAGCGTAGGCACCGACGTGGAGGACGGCAAGGTGACCTTGCCCGTGCTCCATATCTACGCTTCGGCTTCTGAAGAGACGCGCACTCAGATCCGAGATGTTTACACCCAAGCTGGCATCGAGAACAGGGTCCAGCGCTTACGCGAGACCATCGATCTTACGCCCGGCTTGGAATACGCGAAAGCACGAGCGGAGGAGCTTGTGGACCGCGCCATGGAGCGCTTGGATGTCCTTCCGGACAGCCCTGCGCGACGTACCCTCAAGAGCGTCGGGGACTTTGTCCTCGGTCGCAACTGGTAAAGAAACTCAATCATGAATTGTCAACTTAAGCTTGTGAATCCGGCCGCCCTCTTGAGTGTGGCCTTGCTGTTGATCACATCCTGTGGAGCAAGCTCTGAAGTCGTCATTGACGACTCGCGGCCGATCAGTGCGGATGCGTCCTTCGCCAAGACAGACGCGTCTTCCGCAGAGCGCTTTGGCTACCAGACCGCGCCGACCCAGCACAGTGCCGACGACGGCCACGATCACGGGGCAGAAGCTCCCGCGGCGGACCCATTCACGTGGGTCATGCCGAAGGGTTGGATCGAGCTGCCCAAGGCGCAGTTCAGGGATATCAACCTACAGCCGGCTGGCGACTCGGAGCTGCAGTGCTACATGACCATCTTGCCCGGCGGCGGCGGAAGCATGGGCGCGAACCTGAACCGTTGGCGCGGTCAGCTTGGGCTCGAGCCCCTGGAAGAGTCCGAGTTCAACACCCTTCCGACCACGGTGCTGTTTCGCGGGCTCGCCAATGTCGTTCAACTTGACGGCACCTTCACGGGAATGGGCGGAGAGCCTCGCCCGAACTACTCGATGGTCGGCGTAATCCTGCAGACGCCCCAGTTTACCGTGACCCTGAAGCTCACCGGGCCGAAGGATAAGGTGCTTGCTGAGCGGGCCAACTTTGACGCCTTTTACGGCTCCCTGGCCCTGGCTGGCCAGACCGAAGCGACCGCCCAGAGCAACAGCCCCGCTAGCGCGGATCTGAATAGCGGCGATGGTGGCGAGTTGACCTACGCCTTGCCCGAGGGTTGGTCCACCGTGGACCCCAGCGGAATGCGCATCATCAACCTGAAGGCCACGGAGGCGACCCAGTGCTACCTGATCATGATGCCCGGTAACGCCGGCGGCTTGATCGACAACCTCAACCGTTGGCGCGGCGAGGTCGGCGACCCACCCTTCGGACAGGTTGCCATGGAAGCCCTGCCGAAGATTCCCATGTTGGGGACCGAGGTCTTCCTGTTGGACGTCTCTGGTGACTATCAGGGAATGGGCGGCGTCAGTGGGGAGGACCAGACTCTTCTCGGTGTCTGTCGCATTGACGACGAGGCCAGCATGTTCGTCAAGATGGTCGGACCCGCTTCCGAAGTGGCCGCTGAGAAGCAGCACTTCATCGAATTCATCGGCTCATTGGAGAACTAGTCATGGCTGCGAAATCAAAGCGCCCGTTCGGACTGCTCGGCTCCCTGCAGCTCGCCTGTATTCTGCTGCTCTGCCTCTTCTTCTTGACGGCAGCGGGTACCTGGTACCAGGTTGATCACAACATCATCGACACCAAGAAGATGTTCTTCAACTCTTGGTTTCTGACCCGTGGCGGGATTCCCTACTTCCCCGGCGGCATGCTCTGCATGACTCTGCTGACGGTGAACATGATCGTGGGCGGACTGTTTGGGTTGCGCCTGGACAAGAAGGCCTACTTTGCGGTGTCCCTGCATGTGGCCTTGGTGCTGGTCATCGCCATGCTGACTGGTGGCTATGGAAGTGACGGGCTCTCCCCGCTCACGGCTTGCGTTGCATTGATTGGCGGATTGGTCGCGCTACATCTGGTCAAGTTCGGCATCAAGAGCAAGCGCCAGGCAGTCGCCATTGTTCACGTGGGCATCATTGTGATGCTCGGTTCTGGCATGGTGAAAATCTTGACCGCAGTGGAGGGTCACCTCTCGCTCTTTGAGGGCGAAACCGGCTCCCAGTACCACAGCTTGAGCAACTGGGAGGTCGCGATTTGGGAAGAGGGCGGCACAGAAGAGATCGTGATCGGGGACGATTTCATCTCGGATCTGTCCGGGGATGCCAGCCGCACGTTCACCTCGCCGAAACTACCGTTCACCTTGGAGCTCGCTGGCTACGTGGAGAACTGCCAGGTCAATCGCTCCCAGAGCTTCGGTGGTTCGGCCAATGGATACGATGGCTTCGCTATCCTTCCCATCCCGAACAACTCGGTAGATGGCGTGAACAACACGGCGGGGATCTACGCGAAGGTCAACGACCAGAAGGCAATCCTCTGGGCGCTCTCGTACCAGAAGTCCCAGGTCGCAGAGGGTGACAAGTGGGTTTGGTTCCGCGAGCCTTGGACCGTGAAAGCGGACGGCCGCACGTTCTTGGTCGACTTTAGGCGCGAGCGCTACACGATGCCCTTCGAGATCAAGCTGATGGACGCCGTTCGTGATGACCACGGCGGCATGGGCATGGCGAAGTCTTACCACAGCGATGTGGAGCGGATCGAAGACGGCATCGCAAACCCGGTTCGGATTGAGATGAACCGCCCCCTGCGCTCGGGCAACCTGGTGCTCTTCCAGTCTGGTCTGAACGAGACAGCTCGTGGCACGAACTCGATCTTCACGGTGGTCGAGAACATCTCGGACAAGTGGCCAGAGTACAGCCTTTGGGTGGTGACCCTGGGCATGGCGATGGCCTTTGGTCGCATGCTTCTTAAGCACGTGATCTCTCAACTGGCAAAGAACGCACTTCGGACGGAGGCCTAATCATGAGTCGCTCCCTAATCAATCCTATGTTTGGCAAGCTGAAGGCGGTTCTGTCCGCCGGTTTACTGGCCCTCGTCGCTGTGTTCGGCCTCGCTCCAAGCGCCGCCGCTAGCCAAGACTTGCGGGACTTTGAATGGTCCGAAGAGGTGCTCGACACCTTTGGCGGACTGCCTGTTTTGTCCTTCGGTCGCGTCAAGCCCGTGGACTCGATGGCAGGGCTCTCCCTGCTGAGCACCAACGGGAAGCGCGCCGTGAAGGTTGCGGGCCCCGAAGGCGATGTGGTCAAGTTGGACTCGCTGCAGTGGATGCTGGACTGCTTCTTCTTCCCGAAGCAGGCAGCAACTTATGCGAGCTTCCTGGTTCAGAACGATGCCACGATTACCGACCTTGGGCTGGCCCCGAAAGAGCGTCGCGATTGGTATAGCTACCAAGATCTGCTGCCTGCCAGGGATCTACTCGGCCAGCGCTACGATCAGATTCGTCAGATCGACCCCAAGCAGCGCAGTATTGTAGAGAAGGCGCTGGTGAAGCTTTTCATCGATGTGCGCACGCACGAGAGCCTCTTTGGGACCATGCTGCCCTTCCGCTCGAACTACAGCACCGACGGCTCCCCCGGGCTCCGCGACATCTACGGTTCGGACACGGACGTGGGCCTAGTCGACGTGCTTGAAAAGCTGGGCGCGGTGCTTGAGCTGCGGCGCAGTTCCATCCCCGCCGGCAACGGAGATTATGAGGGGATTCAGGCCCTGATGATTGAGGTCGACAGCGGTATCCGCGCTTGTTTCAACAGTCCGGACTTCATGCCGCCCTTGGCGAGCGTGGAAGATCAAGACACCTGGTGGGGGATCGATGATGTGATCGATCACTCCTTCGAGTTGGCGGCCGACTTTGGGCCCTATCTCGATGTTCTTCGCTCGGTGGAGGCCTTGACGGCTTCGGTCAACGACCCGGAGCTCTTCGAGAGAGACCTAGACAAGCTCGCTGTGCAGCTTCACGCCATGGCGGAGCCCACGGGCAAGGTGGACACGCTCGGCCTTGAAGTCACCTTCAATCACCTGAAGCCGTTCTTCTTCTCGTGGCTCTCGTTCCTGTTTGCCTTCTTCGCCATGGCCTTGACCTGGCTGCTTCCCAAGTCCAAGGGACTATGGAAAGTGACCTGGACTTTTGCTGGGATCGGGCAGTTCTTACTGGTCTTGGGGATCGTCTTGCGCTGCGTGATCCGCAGTCGCCCGCCGATCATTTCCCTGTACGACACGATCGTGTTTATCTGCGCAGTGATGGTCTTCGTGGGCTTCTTTGCGGAGTGGATCACTCGCCAGCGCGTCGCCCTCGCGATGTCGATCATTGCTGGCATTATCTTGGTCTGGATCGCCGACCTCTACGAGTACAAGGAAGTCAAGACTGCCGGCGACACCATGGGTGCCGTCGTGGCCGTCCTGAACACGAACTTCTACCTCGCGGTCCACGTGACCTCGGTCTCCATGGGTTACTCCGGCGGGCTGTTGGCGGGGCTGTTGGCGCATGTCTGGATCCTGGGCAAGTTCTTCGGACTCAAGCGAGGCGACAAGCAGTTCTACCAGTCCCTGAACAAGATGATCTACGGAGTAGCGGCCTTCTGCCTGCTCTTCTCTATCTTCGGAACGGTCATGGGTGGCGTCTGGGGCAATGACTCCTGGGGTCGCTTCTGGGGCTGGGACGTGAAGGAGAACGGCGCCTTGCTGATCTGCCTCTGGATGCTCTTCAGCTTGCACATGCGCATGGGCGGATTTGTCCGCCAGCGCGGATTTGCCCTGCTCGCCCTCTTCGGCGGCGTGGTGGTCTCGATCTCTTGGTGGGGTGTGAACCTGCTGGATGTTGGACTGCACAGCTATGGCAAGACCAGCGGCGTCGCAACGATCCTGTTTTGGTTCTGGATGTTCGAGGGTTTGGTCCTTCTGATCGGAATCGCCGATGGACTGCGCGAGGCCGGCGCAACCGCAGCACTCAAGGCGGCCAAGGAAAAGCCTGCGTCGTAACTCTGACCCTCTTCTCGAACGGATTCCCCGCTCCCTATGACTACTCAGACTTCCAAGTTGATTGACGGAAAGGCAACGGCCTTACTTGTGCGTGAAGACGTGGCCACGCGCGTGGCCAGCCTGAAGGCAAAGGGTGTGCATCCCGGTCTGACTGTGGTGCTGGTTGGTGAGGATCCTGCGAGCCAGGTCTACGTGCGCAACAAAGACCGCGCCGCCACGGCGGCGGGCTTTGTGGTGGACACGAAGAAGATGCCCATGACGACGACCCAGGCCGAGCTCCTGGCCGTAGTCCGTGCGCTCAACGATGACCCAGGTGTCCATGGCATTCTGGTGCAGTTGCCGCTGCCCAAGGGCTTGAACGAGGGCCAGGTAGTGCGCGCGATCTCGCCGGCCAAGGATGTGGACGGACTGCACCCTGACAACGTGGCGGCGCTGGTGATGGGCGAGCCGGGCCTCGTGCCCTGTACGCCGGCTGGCTGCATTGAGCTTTGCGACCGTTATGGCATCGACCTCGAGGGCAAGAACGCCGTCGTGGTGGGCCGTTCAATGTTGGTGGGCAAGCCGATTGCCCAGCTGCTGCTGGCGCGCAATGCCACGGTCACGATTGCCCATAGCCGGACAAAGGATCTCAAGGCCGTCTGCTTGGGCGCGGACGTTATCGTCGCTGCGGTAGGCGTCGCTAAGCTGATCCAGGGCGACTGGGTCAAGCCGGGTGCTGTGGTGCTCGATGTGGGCATCAATCGCGGTGAGGATGGCAAGCTGGTGGGGGACGTGGACTTTGCCGCGGCCTTGGAAAACGCCGGCCACATCACACCCGTGCCCGGGGGCATTGGCCCCATGACCATTGCCATGTTGCTGAGCAACACTGCAACCGCCGCTGCCCGTATCGCGGGCATCGCCTAGGACAACCCAAAGTTCCAGCTTAGCGGCCCACGCCGGAGGCCCGAAAGGCCTCAAGGGATAGGGCTCCGGGGTCGATCCTGACAAACCCGAGGGTCCCCCGGCTCGGTGTGAAGCTCTTCCAAGGACTCCATTCCTTGTAGATCTTCGCTCACCGAGTCAGGGGTCCTAGGTTCCCCTGGAAAAGGGGCCTCAGCACCGGCAAGATTGATACCTATGAGCGCGTGGAGACAAGAGTGGGACGAAGAGCCCAAGAAGCAAACCTTCGGAGGCGGAGGTGGCGGCATGGCTGGAGCGGGTTCGCCCGGTGGCATGGTTCCCTATTGGGTCAAGCGACTGCTGATCGCGAACTTGGCCATCTACGTGGTGATGGCGATCATCGGAAACGCACTGCCCTTGGTGGTGCACTCCGCGCTTGCCCTTGATCCCGGATGGTGGTGGAACAGCGCGCCCTTCTTCCCTGTCTGGCAGCTTGTGTCCTATGGTTTTCTCCACGGCAGCATTAGCCACATATTCTTCAACTGCCTGATGCTCTACTTCTTCGGCAGCATGGTCGAGCGTGCTGTTGGAGGTCGAAGATTCATTGTCTTCTACCTCGGGGCCATGATTGCTGGCGGACTCCTGCACTCGTTGCTCGGCAAATTTCCCGGTATGGACAACCCTGTGATCGGAGCTTCCGGCGCGATCATGGGCTGCATCACGGCAGCTGCGATGCTCTTCCCCAACTCGCAAGTTCACCTGTTCGGGATCATCCCGATTCCACTCTGGGTCTTGGCCGCCGCCATGGTCGCCATCGATCTACTCAGCATGGCCGAGACGGGCGACGGCGTTGCCCATGACGTGCACTTGGCCGGCGCCCTGATTGGCGTCCTCTACATCAAGCAGGGTTGGTACCGGACTGATGTGCTCGCCAAGGTGGAGCAGCACAGGGAAGTTAAGGTTGCCCAGAGCAAGGCCGCGGACGCCGCCAAGTTGGACGCGCTGTTGGCGCGGATTGGCAAGGAAGGCATGAGCTCCCTCACCAACTCCGAGAAGCAGTTCCTCAAGCAAATGTCGAAGCGGCCCTAGCTGCCCGCGCGAATAGCGCACTGTGTCTTAGGACGGCCCCTTTCGGGCGAGCTTCTAGGACGTTGCGCTGCTGCCATCGGGCTTGGCCGGCGGCAGACCCGGCTCACCGAACAGGTCCACGAAGACCTGGGCGTCCCAGGGCTTGCCCCAGGGGCAGACCTTCGCGAGGAAGCGCGTGTAGCCCCCTGACGGCGTGATGACGCCGCGCGCCTCGCCTTCCAGGAAAAGGCACGCCGCTTGGCCGTCCGTGGACCAGGCGAGCTCCCATCGGCACTCGAGGGCATCGGCGATGGCGTCGCCAGTGTGCAGGACCTGGGCCGGCGCTGGAGGCGGCAGGTTCTTCTGGGTGTAGCTCTGCAGATCCGGCTCGTCGGGCACACCCTTTCCATTCGCGATCCAACAGGCTCCGACGATGTCGCTGGAGTTCGCCTCGGTGATGTAGAGCCAGATGCTGTCGCCCTCGTCCGCAACAATGGCGGTGCGGGCCGAGATCTCATGTGGTTCGGAGATGACTAGCAGGGGTTCGGACATCGTAGTTGGGGTGAGCTAGGGGCGTAAGGTGAGGGTTCGAAGTGTGGATCCGCAAGCAGTTTAGCGGAGGGGCGGGAAAGCGCCTCTCTTTGGTCCGAAGTTTGGCTCGTACTCGCTAGAATCTTGCCTGTACTTGTTTCGCGTCCAAGAAGAGATCAAAGCACCATGAAACCTTCACGATTCCTGCTGTCCATCCTCGCCCTCTCCACTCTTAGCGCCGTTGTGCCTATGGCCAGTGCCAAGGTTAGCGGAAATGCCCCCGCGAATGTGGCGGTGATTGACCGCGACTCCTTCCTCAAGGAGTTCCGCCAGGCCAAGGCGATCGGGGCCCAGGACCAGATGCAGAAGCTGATCCAGCGCAACCAGGCCGACGCGGTCGATGCGATCATCACCCTCTGCACAAGCCTAGGCGGCGCGACCAACGACACGATCGAGGATGACCTGAACTCCCTGCGCATCGCATGGAAGGCCAGCATGAAGTCCTCCTTCGTGGACAAGGTCTACGAGTACTATTCCCTCTTGGACAGCACGTCGCGGATCGAGCGCGTGAAGCTCGTCAACAAGTACTACGTCTACCTCAACAAGCAGATCAAGGCCGAGACCGACAAGGACGTCAATACGATCAAGTCCCTGGCCAGCGACTTTAGGACAGTGGCTGAGGGCCTCAGCGCTGTGGGAGATCAGTACTTCGCCTCCTTGGCGTGGTTAGCTTATGGCCGGTCCCAGGATGAGCCCCAGCGCCCCGACGACCCCAACCTGCGCGAGGCGGCCACGGGGTATGCAAACTGCCTAGCAGCGCGCGATAAGATTGAACTCAGGGACAGGCTTCGCGCCGATGTGGACGTGCGCTACAAGGTGCTCGTTGGCATGGGCTACGGTGAGGAGGGCGACACGGGCAAGCCCGGCGTCGACAAGCCAGGCAAAGGCAAGAGTGGTGTCGGCATCTCCCTAGGCGATCCCCTAGTTCTTGACATGACCTTCGCCGTGGAGGAGAAGCCCGGCGCGATCGAGCGCCCTTTCTGGTCCAACGATGATGTCTTCAGCGCTTGGACCAGCATGGGCTTCGCGAAGGTAGACAGCCGTGTCGACTTCCCCGGCATCAAAGGCATTGGCCTCGTGCGCGATACGATCAAGAGCTTCCAGATCACATCCGGTGGCGAGAAGCAGTCCATGGTCATGGGCGGCAAGATGGGCTCCTGCCAAATCCTGCTCGGTGACGACAAGCTGCCCTGGGCTTTCCTGACGATGACGGGAACTCAGAAGGATCAATACCAAGGTGTGGAGATCAACATGGAGCCATCCGACATTCAGATGACGGTCTACATCGCTCCTGCCTCGAAGATCATCGGCGAAGTCGGTGGCGTTGCCGTTGAGATCTTTGACGACAACATGAATGGCACCTACGGCGACGAGCCCGTGTCCTGGGCCCATGTGGGCATGAGCCCCGAGCGCTTCATGTCCGACTTCGATGCGATTCACATTGACGGCTCGAAGCACGCCCTACCCTGGAGCCGCTACCAGAAGATCGGCGACGTCTGGTACGACATGGCCATTGAGGGACACACGCTGACCGCCGCTCCGCTTGACATCAAAACGGGAACGCTCAAGCTCAAGTTCAAGGGGCCTCGTCCTAAGTACGTGATCCTGAAGGGCCGGAACAACTTGGAGCAGTGCTACTTCGATGTAGCGAGCTCGAAGAAGGGCATCGAGGTTCCGATTGGAAGCTACGAGCTCATCGCGGGCTTCATGTCCCAGGGCAAGCGCATTGGAATCCAAAAGACTGTGATCCTGCCGGGCAGTGACACGCCTAACTGGAAGGTCGCCGAGGGCGAGACAATGGAGGTCGAGCTGGGCGGGCCGTTCGGTTTTGATTTCATGTCCGAGGACCTAGGTGAGAGCGTCAAGATTTACGGCTCATCCGTCGTCGTCACTGGCTTGAATGATGAGCGCTACGAGCGCCCTTGGAACTGCCGTTCCTACGCCATGGTCTCGCTCCGTAAGAGCGGTTCCAAGAAGGGAGGCAAGCCCGAGAAGATGAAGTCGAACTTGGACCAGAACACGCTCTACAGCGACTGGGCCTTAGGCTTCCATCCCCAAGACTTAGAGCTGCCGAAGAAGGGCAGCATGGACGAAGGCTTCGACGTGCAGCTCACCGAGAAGAAGAACAAGCTGTTCGGCAAGATTGAGTCGGACTGGAAGATCGGCGGTTAGCGCCGGGCTCTTCCCTGCAACTACAAATACGGGGCGCCCAAGGGCTGTCCCGTAACTACCCCCTCGAATAGAGGACTCCCCCTAGGAGAACACAAGTGATCGATCTCAAACGGATTCGGGCCGAGCCCGACCTCGTCAAAGCTGGCTGCGCAAAGAAGCGCATGGAATGTGATGTGGACCGAATCCTGGAGCTCGACGAGGGCTTCCGCGGATTGGCCCCCAAGATTGACGAGCTGAGGTCCCGCCAAAAGCAAGCGGGCAAGGAGATTCCAAAGGCTTCGGACGAGCGTCGCGCAGAGTTACTCGGCGAGCAGAAGCACATCAAGGCCGAGCTCAAGAGCTTAGAAGCCGAGATGACCAGCATCCAAGAGGAGCTGCAGCCGCTGCTGCTCACCGTGCCGAACCTACCGGCAGCGGAGGTACCCGATGGTGCCGACGACAGCGACAACGTGGAGCTGAAGACTTGGGGCACGCCGCGAGTGTTCGACTTCACGCCCAGGGACCACGTGGCCCTTGGCGAAGCCCAGGGCTGGTTGAACGTGGAGACCGCTGCACGCATCGCCGGCAGCCGCAACTACATCACCATGGGCGAGTTGGCTCGTCTCGAGCACGCGGTACTTCGCTTTGCCCTCGACATGATGATCGACCGGGGCTTTTCCCCCGCCATCGTGCCGGTGCTGGTGCGAGCAGAGCCGCTCTGGGGAACGGGTTACTTTCCCGGTGGCGACGACCAGATCTACAAGACCGACGAGCGCGATGACCTCTACCTCGTTGGTACGGCTGAAGTACCCCTGACTTCGATCCATGCGGAGAAGATCATGGATGTGAAGGATCTACCGATCAAGATGGTGGCGCAGTCGACGTGCTACCGACGCGAGGCTGGAACCTACGGCAAGGACACGCGCGGGCTGTACCGCGTGCACCAGTTCCAGAAGGTGGAGCAGGTGGTCATTGATGTCGCTGATGAGGCGAAGTCGACGGAGCACCACGCCGCGATCTTGCAGAATGCCGAGGATCTCCTGCAGGCCTTCGAGCTGCCCTACCGGGTGGTGAATGTTTGCGGCGGAGATCTTGGTGCCCCCCAGGTTCAGAAGTTCGATGTGGAGACTTGGATGCCCTCCCGCGAGGGCTATGGGGAGACTCATAGTGCTTCTAAGTTTCATGAGTATCAGTCACGCCGATTGAAGATGCGCTACCGGGATAAGGAGGGGAAGGTGCACTTTTGCCATACCCTGAACAACACCGTGGCGGCCTCTTCGCGGATCCTGATTGCGCTGATGGAAAACCATCAGATGGAAGATGGCCGGATCGCCGTGCCGGAAGCGCTCCGCTGCCATATGGGTGGGGCAGAAGTGATCGGCAAGCTGAAGTAGTCGAATACCCGGGGACGTTCGTTTCTGGGATACTGCCAGGCTGCAAAGGGTATCTTGTGCCTTAGCGGATGGACTGTTAGCCCACTTCTTTCAACAGGGCAGCTTGCCGGCTATGGGGCTAAGATGATGAAGGGACTAGATCTCGAGTCTGGTTGCTTCGTAGCTTGGTTTGGCTCACCGTAATCTAGGTCGGTGACTGCTCGAATAGAGATCAGAATGCCGGGGGTGGTACCGAGCTTGTCCATCAGTGCTACTTGGCCCAACATCGAAGCCCATGGCAAGCATGCAAATGCTCCCCTTTACGGTCACCACCCTGTTGATGTGCCTTGCTTCTAGTAGTGAGAGTGCGACGGATCTGGCTCCGGAACTACTGGCAGAGCAGACAACTGAATCATCTGAGGTCAGGATCTCAGGGGGAGCCGCCTTCCTCGATTGTGCAATGGATCCAACTGGCGAATCGAATGTGGTCTTCGGAAATGGGCAGCTACAGGCTGGGGCGAGGTGATCGATCCCTTTGATCAACTTGCGACTGTCACGGGTGAACTAAGGTTTCCATTTGGCACTTGATTGACCCTGCTTACGGAAGAGCACGCCTTGGTTGTTGTCGGGACGGTGGGGGAATCGAAAAAGGCAGGCAGCACTGTGGGGGGTGCTTGCCTGCCTCTTAGTTCTTGGATCTTGGAGCGGGTTAGCCGCCGCCGCCGAAGATGTTACCGCCTGCTCCGCCGCCGCCACCGGGTAGCCCATCAAGGGTTTCGACGGCTCCACCTGGGCCGAATAGGGGAGTGACTCCCTTGTCGCCGTCTTGGCCGCCGCCGAAGACACCCTGTCCGCCTCCGCCACCACCGCCGCCACCGCCGCCACCGTTGCCGTTAGCAGCACTGTTGGACGGCGGCTCGATGACGGGGATCCGGGGGACAGGTCGGATTTCCATGGCCAGGTGTAGGCTGGCGGGGAAGTGGATGATGCGGCGGTAGAGGACGCGGCGTTGGGCGGATGCTAGGCGGCTGCTCTGCTCGTTGATAAGGCGCGGAGAGAGCTCGACCTCGAGCTCGATTTCGATGCGCCTGGGTAGGCCGCGCTCGTCCGTACTGCCTTGTTCCAAGCCCCATGAGTCGAGGGGCTCGCCGTCGACACCATCTTCGTCGAAGACCTGAATGTCGAAGCGGCGCACGCGGTCGTGCAGGAACGTGTAGTTGCCTGACAGGAACGGCGTCTCGTCGATGCCAAAGCTCTCGCGTCGGTAGATCTCAAGGAACTCGCCGGAGAAGTCGGGGTTGGCGCGCAGGCAGTAGCCGACCTCGGTCACATCGGCCCGCAGGAAGCGTGTGCGCTGTGCGTTGGGTGTAAGGGTGCGGCTGTTGCTGCTTGTGACAAAGTCCAGTCGGTCGGCATCCATGCCACTGATGGCGCGGTCTTGGACTCGCAGTATGTCGAGCACCTTGCGATCCATCACGAACATGCCGCGCAGGTCCTTCTCAAGCAGGTCTAAGATTGCGGGGCCCGCGAGTTGGGACTCGGTGATGTTGAAGATGACATCTCGGGTTCGGCGAGCGCCGGTAAGAACCTGTGTGATAGCCACAAGCAT
>JBLHWM010000013.1:0-21517 GCA_047629095.1 Planctomycetota bacterium
GCGAGCGCAAGACAGCGAAGCGCATTGAAGTGCCTGCAAAAGGTCAAGCCGAGACGCGCCTCGACGTCAACCTGCTAGAGACCTCCGATGCCGGCAAGCAGACCGGCGCCTACCACTCCATCGAGGTAGTGCTCGAGAGCGACAGCCTGACCATCGACGACCGCCGCGCCTTGGTGGTCTTCGCGCCCACAACCATCGGCGTACTTGTGGTCAATGGCGACCCACGGCCCACCCTCGCCGAAGATGAAGTGGCCTACCTACTGGCGGGCATGACACCGAATCTGGACGGCCCAGACACGGCCGCCGCGCCGTTCAATGTCACGAGCCTCTCGGCCGATGCCTTTGCCATCGCCATGGTAAACGACTCCCTGACCCTCGCGGATTTCCCCGTGGTCTGGCTCGCCAACGTGGAGAACCCAAGCCCCGACTGGGTCACCAAGATCGAAGATCACGTGGCCGCAGGCGCGACTCTGGTCACGTCCCTCGGGGATCGCGTGACGGCCGAGCGCTACAACGAGCGACTCGGCGCGGGCCTACTTCCCGTGACGCTGCTCGAGCGCCAAGCCGTGGCCTCCAGGCGCGAGTCCTTCTGGACGCCGCGCATCGAAGTGCCCGACCACCCAGCCCTCGCCTTCTTCGCCGACGAGCGCTTCGAGGTCTTCTTCAACGAGGTGCCCTTCTTCGAGTTCTTTGGCTCGACACCGCGCGAGGGGTCACGCGTGCTCGCCACCCTAGACGACCAAGGTCCCGGCCGGCCCGGCAGCCCGCTGTTCGTGGAGCGCAGCTACGGCGACGGGCGCAGCGTCCTGTGGACCTCAACCATCGACTCGGCCTGGAACCTCTTCGCCGAATCCCCCGCTAGCTTGATTCCCCTGACCCACGAGATCGTCTTCGGTGCCGCGCGACCGATTGGACCGAGCCGCAACCTCGCCATCGGCGAGGCACTCTCGGCGGACTTCGACTTCTTCCCTGAATCCCCCACCATGATTCGGCCCGACGGATCGTCCACGGGCATCACGGCGGACGCCGAAGCCATGGACTCGGGCGGACGGGAAGCCTGGCACCTAGAGGATGCGGCCAAGCCGGACTCCCCAGGCATCTGGAGCCTTCGAACCGGGTCCGGAACCAATGACGCCTACGCAGTGACTCTCGATCCCGAAGAGGGCAACCTAGGGCGCATCTCCGCAGCGGAACTCTCGGGCTTGCACCCGGCGCTGCTGGTGGCCAAGGCTAATGGCGAAGACGAGAGCGCATCCAGCCAAGGACGCGGCGGCGAGCTGTGGCGTGGAATCATGATGCTGGTGCTCGCCTGCCTGGTGGGTGAAGCCCTCTGGTCGGGACACCTGGACAAGCGCAGCCCAAGATCCGTCAAGCTCAACAAGTCCACCAAAGGTGCAGCATGAGCACAGCACAACCCCAAGAAATCCAGGGCGTCACCCAGGGACTTGCCTCCAGCTTCGAGCTTCTCGAAGCCCCCAGCGCCTGGGTCATCGTCCTGGTCATCCTGCCCCTAGTGGCCCTGATCGTCTGGGCTAGCTATGGCCGCCGCATGGCCGAGTCCCGGGGCTTCATGGTCCTGGGAATCCTGCGCGGCTTGGCGATCCTCAGCGTCCTGCTTCTTCTCGCGCGCCCCGCCCTCGTGGAGGAGCGCCAGGAGATTCGCCCGGCCGAGGTCATCGTCCTGTTTGACGAGTCCGCCTCCATGGCAACGACCGACTCCTGGCTCGGGGACGACAAGGCCACCGCCGCACTCTCCAGGCTCACGGGACTCGATCCCGCCAATGCCTCACGGGGCGAGCTGGCGAAAGAGGTCATGCAGCGGCACCTATTGCCCGTATTGACCGAACGCGGCTATGCGACACACCTGTACAGCTTCGCCGAAGGTTGGACCCAAAGGGACCCGGCTACGTTTGAAGTCGCCTCGGCCGGAAGTGCCACGCACCTAGGCGACGCCATCGCCGGTTCCCTCGGCGCAAACGCTGCGCGCAACCTCACCGACGTTGTCGTGTTTGGCGACGGCCGCACAACGGGCGGCATTCCCATGATCGACGCCGCGCGCCGCGCGACCACCGCCGGCGTCCCCGTGCACACTATCCTGGTAGGCGACCCACGCCCGGAAGCCGGTGCTGTGCTCGAGTTGATCGACGCACCGTCCACCGCGATGGACGACGACGAGATCGCCATCCACCTGCGGCTCTCGGGCCACGCCGACACAGGGCCCGAGGTCGCCGTGCGATTGGAGGAGCTCGAGAATCCCAGCGACTCCCAGGGCCGCGTGCTAGACGACGAGACCTTGGCCTTGACCAAGGAGGGCGAGCGCTTGACCCTGGTCGCGCCGCGCTCCGAGGGACTGAATCTCGGCCCGGGTGAATCGAAGACGCGTCACTTCCTCGTTTCGACGCCGCCCCTCGAGGGCGAGTCGCGCACCGAGGACAACCGCGTACGCGTCTCCGTCGTGGTCACAAACCAGACTATCCGCGTGCTCTTCGTGGATGGCTATCCGCGCTGGGAGTACCGCTTCCTGAAGGAGTTCCTCAAGCGCAGTGACGAGAACATCTCCGTGCGCTGCTACTTGAACTCGGCCACGGTGGACTTCCCCCAGGAAGCCAGCGCTGGACTCGACCCCTTGACCGCCCTCCCCACCACCCGTGAGGAGCTGCTCGACAACTACGACGTGGTCATCCTAGGCGACGTCAATCCCTATAGTTTGGGTAGCTCGAGCACCGAGAGCCTCGCCTTCGTCTCCGCCCTCAAGGACTTCGTGCTCGCCGGTGGCGGCGTGCTGTTCCAGGCGGGTGAGTTCGACAACCCGCGCTCCTTCGCGGGCACTGCCTTGGAAGCAATGCTTCCGGTCAAGCTAGATCCGGCGGGACGTGCGGGATTCGCCGCCGCCGAGACCGCGTTCCACCCCCAACTCGTGAAGCCCTCTGCGCCCCACGAGATCACGCGGCTCACTCCGAACATCGAGGACAACCGCCGCCTCTGGGAAGACGAGGACGGTCTGGCCGGCTTCTATTGGTTCTATCCTGTGGAGCGCGCCAAGGCCGGCACCACGGTCCTGCTCACCCACCCCTTCGAGGAGAACCGCCACGGCAAGCTCCCCCTGCTCGTGACCGGCTACTTCCCCTCGGGTCGTACCATGTTCTTGGCCGTCGACTCCACCTGGCGCTGGAACTGGCGCTTCGGCCCAACCTGGCGCACGCTCTTCTGGAAGGGCGCGATCCGCTGGCTCTCCCTGGGCCGGTTGAAGAGCGGCGACCGTCGCTTCCGCATCGAGTCCGGCCGGGCGAGCTTCGGTCTGGACGAGCGCGTGGCCATCGAAGCGCGCGTTCTCAACGAAGACTGGGAAGCCTCGGACGAGGCCTCCCTCGACGTGCGCTGGAGCGGACCCGATGGCGAAATCCAAAAGTCCAACCTAGAGGCCGTACCTGGACGCGCGGGGACATTTCGCGGCGCCCTGGATGTGCAACGACCCGGACACCACCGGGTGTGGATTGAAGAGGACGGCGCCGAGCGCAGCAGTGCAGGTTTCGAAGTCACCTTGCCCTCCAAGGAGAGCGCCGAGGTCACACCCGACCCCGCCGCTCTCACCGAGCTCGCTGTGGCCACTTCCGGTATGCACATCACCCTGGCCGAGATCGAAGCTCTTCTGGAAGAGTTCCCCGGTGACGAGCAGCGCCGCGAGGCCATCTCCGCCACCATAGACGACGCATGGGACCGCTGGGAGACTCTGATGGTGATCCTGTTGCTCCTGTCAGCCGAGTGGCTGCTTCGCAAGCGGATGGACCTACCATGATTTGCCTTAGAGTCCTGACCTTCGCCGCAAGCCTTGTGCTGACCGGCACGGCCGCGGCCCAGTCCAACTTTGTCGTGCCCGCGAACCGCGACGTGCGCGATGCAGCCAACGCAGCCCTTGATCACCTCGCAGCCGACCGCGGTAGCGAGGCCTTGGACTCACTGCAATTTCTGCTCGAGGAAGGTCGCGAAGGGCTGCTAGTCCAGGCCGACTTCCCCACCGTGGGTGGTGCCGCGGATTGGATCGGCGCAGCCGGTTGGGCCCGCAATCAACTAAGCGCCCTCGACGAAGACCTGCGCTCCCTCTACGGCGAGCGCGTTGCTCGAAGCGCGACCTATGCCATCGAGCGCGCCCGCAACAACCGCGCCTCGGCCGACTTCCTCGAGGTCGCGCGGCGCTTCCCCGGCACCATTCAAGCAACCCACGCTTGGGTGGCACGGGGCGACATGGCCTACGAGACCGGCAACTTGGCCGGGGCTAGGCACGCCTGGCAAGAGGCCCGACAGGCGGGCCAGCTGACCGTACCCGTGGCCGCGGACATGTTCCCCGCCATCGAGGCTCGCCTAGCCCAAGTCGACGCACAGGAGCTGGCGGCCTCCACGGAAATTAAGTCTACTGCATCCGCCTTCCCCCCGCGCCTCGACAATTCCTGGAGCCTCGATCTACCCTCCGCCCCGCGCGAGGGCTTCCTCGACTACTCCAACCTGCGCCCGTTGGTAGCGGCGGGTATGGTCTGGCTCAACACGGGCCTGCGCATCATGAACGTCGACCTCTTGACCGGCGCGATGCGCTGGGACTCCGGCGAGGTCAAGGGTTGGGGTGACCTCGATGGCGGCGCGCGCTTGAACCTGGTGCGCGGCGTCGGCAAGGGCACGCTGATCTCCGAGGTTGCCCTAGACGAGCCAACCGGCATCCTGGTCGGCGCTCTGCAGTTGCCCCTGGCCAGCCTCGACAATGACCAGTTCTCAGGCATCAAAATCACGGTTAGCCTTCCAGAGCGGCGCCTATTCGCCTTCAACGCCTACACCGGCGCGCCTCTCTGGGACCACGCGCCGCGCCTTGGGAACAGCGTCTCCCTACTCGGGGCCGACAGCTTCGAGAAGCGCATGGGCATCGCCGCGCCGCCGCTGATCCACGGCGGACTGGTTCTTGTCCCCTGCTACGAGCTCGCGGGCCGCATCACCATGTTTGTGGCCGCCTACGATCTACAGACTGGTGAGTTGGCCTGGCGCACCCGCGTCGTCAGCGGCCAGCAGCGCGTCAACCTGTTCGGTGTGCACGAGTCCGAGTTCAACTCCGCGCCCCTGCGCACGGCGGATGGCAAGCTGATCGTGCTCACCCAACTCGGCGTCGTTGCCGCCCTCGACATCGACACCGGGGAGCCCATCTGGGAGACCAGCTACGAGCAGTTTGACCTGCCCAGGAACAACGGTAACTACACGCCCCAACGAGCTCGCGCTTGGCAGGCGACCGCCCCCATCATTGCCGACGAGACGATCTTCGCCACGCCCGTGGACAGTCCCGATCTTGTCGCCTTCGACCTAGTCACAGGCGAGCGCCTCTGGTCCCAGCCCGCCTACCTGCTTGACGCCGACGAGTTCGCCTCAGTCCAGAGCGAGCCCTCGGGATTGGACCCCACAGCCTGGGGACTTGCCGCCGAGGGCTTCGCGGCTTCGGCCCACTCGCGCGGTGGCGTCGACCACCTGGTCGCGGCCAGTCGTGGCAAGGTCTGGCTCGGTGGCGACCACCTGGTGGCCTGGACCAACTCCACCGGCGACCTGTCCAAATCCCAGCCCAGCCGCCAGGCCTTTGGCGCATGGCCGACCCCCGGCGGCCTAGTGATCAACCGCCCCGTCTCCCCGCGCCCCCTGGCCGTGGCAGCCGGCGACTCTATCCTTGTACCATCCGACTGGGGTGTGCTCGCCGTCGACCGCTCCACGGGTCAAGCCAAGTCGATTGGCCCCTTCGGCCAAGAGGGCTCGCTCTATTATTCCGCCGGCAGCCTAGGCGCCGGACCGGGTGTGCTCGTACATCTGGACGAGTGGCGGCTAACAGGATGGATGCACTGGGGCACACTGGTCGAGGGCGGCGTCGCGCGCCTTGCCCAGGCGCGCTCCACCGACAGCCCCGATGCCGACCGCTTCGCTCTCGACCTAGCCCGGCTGCACATTAACTACGCAACGTCCAACGGACTCAACCCGGGAGTTGCCTGGCAAGAGCTCGAGAAGGCTGCCGAGCTGCTCTTTGCTGCGGACGGTAGCGATGCGAAGTTCGCCTTCTTCGGCACGGCCATGACGGAAGAGCGCTCGGCCATGTCCCAGGCGGAGCTGGTCGCCGCGCGCTTCGAACTGCTCGAGACTAAGGCCGCTTGGCAGGGTGCCTTCGGCGACATCGATCTGGCCCTGACCTTCGCCTCGGCCGCCGCCCTGCGCGCTCCGGACCAGGCCGCCCTGTGCCGCGTTCTACACAGCCAAGTGAACTACCTCGGCTCGCCCCTCGGCGAGGCCAAGCGCTTCCGTGCCGCGCGCCTGGAAGCCCTAGGTCGACTGATCCAAGAGTGCCCCCGGGAGCTGACCCCCGAACAATACGTCGGCACGCCCCTGGACCCGGACACCGCGGACTTTGTCGAGGCCATTCGTCTAATCGGCGGGCCTTATGCACGGCCGGAACTGCCCGTGGGCGCAACGGCCCTCGTCGCCCGAGCCGCCGTCTGGGCGCGAGCCGGTGACTTTGAAGCCACCCTCGCCGACCTGCACCGTGCCCTCTGGGATTACGGCCTCTTACCCTTGGCCGGCGAGCTCACCCTGGGCACGCTGCTCGAGGCGCGTATCGAGTCCACGATCGAGACCGCGCCCCCGGGCTCCTACGACGCCCAGGAGGCAGCCGCCGAGGCCCAGCTGGCTACGGCGCTCACGGTGCAAGCTCCCGCCCAGCGCGCCGCCGTAGTCGCTGGCGTCCTTCGCCGCTGGCCCCACAGCAAGGCCTCCCACAAGGCGCGGCGACAGCTCTTGGACATTGAGATCGAGCAGTTCGGCCGTGGCCTCGCGACCCTGGAGACCCTCGCCGAGCGCGTCATGGGGGTGCTCGATGACGATCCCTCCCCCACCCTTGAATGGAGTGCCCTTTACGCACTCGGTTGGGCAGCGGGTCAGTCCGGAAACCCACACCTCGCACGCATGATACTCGACCGCGCTTTGGCGATTGGAGCCCTGGCCGGCGACTCCCTGGCCGCCGACGTCAAGAGCGCTCGCCAGCTCCGGGATTCTCTGCGCAAGACTCCCAACGCTGGCAGCATCGAGCGAACTCCCGTTCTCGGCACGCCCCTCTCCATCGAAGCTAGCTCCGGCGGTGTGCGCTTTGGGCCCTTCGAGCCGATCCTCACCATGGACGCGGCCCTACCCGGCGGCGGCACCCAGACGATCTTGCTCAGCGGTCAATCCTACGAGCTCTTCGCCTTCGCGGCCACGCGTCACGACGCGACGGGCGATCCCACCGGGGAGCCTATCCTCTGGAAGCTGCCCATCGGCGTCCGAGCCGGCGCGCCCTGGTCACGTCTGATCTGCGCTCTGCCCAAGGTTGCCCCCGAGGTCATCTGCGCCATCACCACAGGCGGCCTCGTTGGTATCGACCCCATTTCCGGCGACCTGCTCTGGGGCCTGGACCGCCCCGGCATGCGCGCTATGGAGCTGGCCGGTGACATGCACGCTGCCGGCGGCCTACTGATTGTGCAGTGGCTCGACAGTGAGGGGCGTCTCGTGGTCGAAGGCCTCGACGCCCTGGGTGGCGCCAGCCTGTGGCAAACCAGGATCGATCCGGATCAGCTCGACGAGTTTGCCGGAGCGAGTGCCCTGGTGTCCGGTGACCGGGTGGCCCTGCTCTCCCGAGAGAACGACAGCGGCGGCCTGATCTTAGACACGGTACGCGGTGAGATCGGACCGAGCCTGGAGCTTGTGGGAAGCGCCGATATCCGTGACCGCAAGGCCGCCTGGACCATTGGCGACCAGCTCTTTGTGCCCCACTTCTTCGCCGCCACGGACACGCGCCCCAACACCCTGGACGCCTTTGATTTGGCCACGGGTAAGCTCAGCTACCAGATCGATCTGAAGCGCGGCACGGAGCTCGCCGGCATCGCTCACTTCGAGAACAAGAGCTACTTATGGTTGCTGCCGACCCGCGCGCCGGGCGCACCGGCGGGCACCTCAAACAAAGCCCAACTGATCGAGTTCAATCCCGGCCTTGGGACCACCCGCAAGGTCGCCGAGCTCAGCTTCGGGGACCGCGTGATCGGCCTACCCATGGGCGAGACTCTGCAGCTCGACGGCCCGCTGCTCATGGTCAACTCACGGCCCACCCTCGCCCCGGGCTCGGTCAACCAGGCGCCCATGGTGCTGCGTGCCATCGCCCTGCCCGGTGGGCCCTTATGGACCCTGAACATTACTCCCCCGGCCATTGTCGGCCAGGGCCTATACGATGGTGACTTGCCGGCCATTGTTCTCGCCCGTGACACCATCGCTATGACCTACGCCATCACCAAGAACGGCTCGTCCCTTGGGCGCACATCGCGACTCTTGCTACTTGACCGAAGTGACGGTCACGTACTCGAAGACCGTGCGCTCACTTCGACCCTCGGTCGTGTAGAAGGCATGTCCTTGCGCGGCTTGGGCGGCGACCTCTACCTGTTCGGCAGAGGCATCGGTTCCGGGCGCGGACGCTTGGAAGTTTGGGGTGGTAAAGTCATGCCAGGAGGCAGTCGATGATCCTAAGATTTGCAGTTGTAGTTTTGTGTAGCGCGGCACTCGGCACCCTTGCTTGGGGCTCGCCTTGGAACGGCGTACAAGAGCCCGTGGAAGTCAGTGCGCCGACAGAGCCCGCGCCTCGCCGCGATACGCCCAAGCCGGGTGTTGGCGATGGACCGGAGACAGAGATTACCCCCGAGCACGAGGTCGCCGTGGAGCGCGGCCTCGCTTGGTTGGCATCCCAGCAGAACGAGGACGGCAGCTGGGACGGCAAGGTCGGGCGCAAGGTCAACGTAGGCTACGACTACACCCACGAGACCGGGCACGTCGGCGTGACCAGCCTCGCGTGCATCGCGTTCCTCGCCGGCGGACACCAGCCCGGGCGCGGCGTCTACGGCAAGGCCATCGAGGCCGGACTCGACTTCGTACTCAGCGCATGTAAGGAAGACGGCTACATCACCAAAGACGGCACGCGCATGTACAGCCATGCCTTCGCCACTCTGTTCCTGGCCGAGATCTTCGGCATGACTCACCGTGAGGACGTGCGCCTGAAACTTCAGAGCGCCGTGGACTTCATCGTGAGCTGTCAAAACGAAGAGGGCGGCTGGCGCTATGTCCCCTTGGAAGCTCAGTCAGACATGTCGATTGTGGTATGCCAGGTGATCGCCCTGCGCGCAGCCCGCAACATCGGCATCCGCGTCCCCATCGAGACCGTCGACCGCGCCTCGGCCTACGTCAAAGCATCGTCCAACGAAGGCCGCGGCTGGGGACGAGGTGGCTCGAGCCTGATCGGCTCCTTCCGCTATCAGAAGGAGGGCGCGACCCGCTCAAGCTTTCCCCTGACCGCAGCCGGCGTCACCGCTATGAACGGGCTCGGGATCTACTCCGATGACCGCATCGCGGATGGACTGTCCTACTTGCAGCGCAACATGGGTCAGTTCAACTACGAGAACGGCCTGCGCGGCGGGGCCCACTACTTCTTCTGGTACGGGCACTACTACGGAGTCCAGGCTATGTACATGGCGGGCGAGCCCTATTGGACGCCCTACTTTAAGGAGCTGCGCAACGATCTGCTCGCCATGCAGGGTCCCAAGGGGTCCTTCCCCAACCGCGTCGGTCCGGGCGAAAACTTCAGTACGGCCATGGCCGTCTTGATCCTCGAAATCCCCTACCGTTTCCTACCGATCTTCCAAAGGTAACCTGGCGACTCCATGGCTCCTAAACCACACCAAACCACCACCTGCGCGCCCCTAACGGAGACGCCGGCCCTTGAAGGTCTGCTGCTCGGCCTACGGGCCAAGCTGCGGCTGCTGATCCTGGCCGAGGGCACAGGTGCGGCCCTCATGGCCGTCGGGCTCTGGTGTGCCTTTGCCTTCTTCGCCGACTTCGTGCTCGGCGTGCCGCGCGGTATCCGCATCGCCCACGGTGTGCTCTTTGCGCTCGTGCCCCTCGCCGCGCTGCTGCGCTTCGGCCTTCGGCACCTGGCCCACATGCCCAACCGCCGCGGCATGGCCATGCTGCTCGAGCGAGCCCATCCCGGCCACGCTGAGCTCTTCGTCAGCGCCACCGACTTCCAACAGTCCGGTCCTGAGTCCGGGTCCGCGGGCGCAAGCTTGGTCGCCAAGGTCTTGGCCCGCGCCGATCAGAGCGCCAAGTCCGTGGACCTCAAGGCCGCCCCCGTCTTCGAGAGCCGCGGACCGCTGAAGCGCCTCGGACTCGGCACCTGCGCACTGCTCTTGATGGCGGGCGCTGGCGCGGCTTGGCCCACCTATGCCGGCATCTTCGCGAACCGCCTTGCCGGCGGAGCAAGCGCTTGGCCCCAGCTCACCTTCCTGGACATCGAGCTCGGTGCGGACACCTCAGCCACGCGCACCGGGGACCAGCTCCGCGGTTCGATCGCAAGGGGCGATGACCTGTCGATTACTGTGCGCGCCTCGGGCCGCATTCCCGACGAGGTCGAGCTGTACTTCTCCGATGGAGCGCGTGCCATTCTGCATCCTGTAGAGCGCAGCAGCGGCGAGACGCTCTTCACCACCACCCTGCGCGGTGTACAGGCCGACGTTGATTTCGTGGCCCGCGGCGGCGACGACCGCCGCGAGATTCCAAGGGTCTTCATCGAGGTTCTCGAGCCGCCTGACATCACGCGCTTGGCTATCGTGGTCACGCCCCCGGCCTACTCCGGCCAAGGTCCGTTCACCACCACCGATGCCGACGCCAAGGTGCTCGCCGGCAGCCGCGTGGAGGTGCTCGCCCTGTGCGACACCGACGAGTCCGCCGCTGGCAACGCCAACGGTGGTGCAATCATCCAAGGCGAGGTGCGCCTTCTACCAGAAGACCGCCTAGTCACCCTGAGCCAAGGCACCTTCCCCGGAACTGATCTGCCAGCCCTTGCCTTCTCCTACGAAGCCGAGAAATCTCTGCGCTTCCGCTACGAGCTAACGGACAGCAACGGCCTAACGAATCCGGACCCGGGCCTGTGGTCCGTCGAGGTCGTCGACGACCGCGCACCGCGCATCGATCTGGTCTACCCAAGGGGCCTAACCCTGGAGACGGTCCCCACGGGCATGCTGCTGCTGTCGGCCGTCGTGCAAGACGACTTTGGCATCCAGGACCTCATCCTGACCGCCGAGGACGAGCGCTCCGAGAGCGCGCCCCTGACCTTCGACCTTGAGACCGGTCCCATGGAGAGCCCGGCCGCACTAGCGGGCATCACCCAGTTCGGTTTCGAGCGCATGGTCATGTCCGATTTGGTCGGCCGAGAGCTAGTCGCCGGCGACACGATCCGACTGGAGCTCGCGGCACGCGATACGCGCCTACCCGAGGCGGGCATCGGTCGCTCACCGAGCATTCTCGTGCGCGTTCTTACCACCGACGAGTACATGCGCCGTGTCCAGGATCGCCTGTCCTTGGTACGCAGGCGCACGTCCGAGTTGTTTGAGCTGCAGCGCGAAAAGTTGCGCCGTACCGAGGAGCTCTTGGATGCTGCCTTCGGCGAGAACGGAGAGGAAGGCTCGGACAGCACGCCCGAGTTCACCTCTCGGGATCGCATGGACCTAGCGGCTGCCGCATCGGGCCAGCGACGGGTTGTCGGAGATGCGGGCAGCCTCTTGCGCGAGCTCGCTTCGCTCTCTGGCGATGTGTTGCACGCCCGGGTCGACAGCGATGCCGAGCGCCAGCTCGAGCAGCTCGACCTCTTGCTCGCCAAGACGACGAGCTCCGACTTCGATCCCGCGATCTGGAAGGTACTCATCGACCAGCACCAAAAAGGCCGCTTGGGTAGCGCCGGTTTTGCCGGGCACTTGTTGGACCTGACGGGGCTCGCTATCGACATCAACCTCAAGCACGCGAAGGCCGCCATCGACTCATTGGCCCTGGCCGAGGAGAGTACCGATCTCGGGGATCTGCAGCTAGCCCTCACGGCCGCCGTGGAGCTCCAGGCCGCCAACCTTAGTGCCATCGAAGACTTGCTTGGCCGCCTGGCCGAGTGGGACAACTTCCAATCCGTGCTCTCCCTCGCTAGGGATGTGCTCGATCGCCAAAAGAGCGTCCTGGAGAGGACCCGGGATCGGGCCAGCCAATGACCCGCTTTCAGCCTCTCCACCCCACCCTGTTCCCAGGGCCCATGCCCATGCGACGCTGCACAGACCCTTGTGCAAACGGCGCCCCTCAACTAAGAGATTCGCGATGAAGAGACGAAGCCCACGACTGTTGCTGTTCGCCGCCCTGCCCCTGCTCTGCCTTGGGGCGAGCCAAGCCATGGCCGCAGCCACCGCTTCCCCATCGCCAGTGACTAGCACCAGCCCCATAAGCGATGACAGTCGCGAGCTCGCCGGTCTCGCCGAGGAGCAGGCCTTATTGACGCGCCAGATCCAGCGCCTGCGCCAGACCATGGAGGTGCTCACCGGGCGCCTCGAAGCCGAGGGCCGCACCCACGCCGTTGGACTCTTGCGCGATGGCCTCGCGATCATCGACCGGCGCGCCGAAACCTCCGAGGGCTTGACCTTGGACGAGCGCATGGGCGAGGCCCGCGACGAGCTCACAGGTGGCCAGTGGATGCAATCCATGGAGCGCCAGCAGACCGTTGTGGCGGACCTCGAGTCGCTGCTCGAAGTTCTGCTCGACCGGCAAGATCTCGACAAGCTCGAGCAGAAGCTCGAACAGATTGCAGCCACCAAGGAAGCCCTTGCGAATCTCAGCCGCGAACAGAGTGATCTGCAGCGCGAGTCCGAAGAATTCGAAGCGTCGCTGCAGCAGGGCGCCGTGAAGGATTTCACCGAGGGCTTGAGCGAACTGCAGCAGGCCGAGCGCGACCTCTTGCAGCGCACGGAGGCCTCGGGCCGCAGCTCGACAACCCTAGAGCGTGAGCGTATTGAACGCGAGCTGCTCGAGCTACAGCAAGCCGAGGATCGCGTCGCCGAGTTGCTCGCCGGGTGGGAGCCCGGGGGCAAGGGTGAGCTCGCCGAGGCGCGCGCCGAACTGGAGTTAGCCCAAGACAAAGAGCGCGCTGCCCAGCTCTTGGAGCAGACCGCCGAGCGCCTTGAGCGCACCGCCGAAGAGCTGGCCGCCGACGCGCCCCTAGAGGGCGGTCTCGGCCAGATGAAGGACGCCTTGGAAGAGCTGAAGCGGGCCGCCCGCAACCTCGGTCAAGGCAATGCTGAGGAGGAGACCAGCCAGGCCATCGCCGAGGCGACCGCCAGTGTCACCCAGTCCCAAGCCGAGCTGCGCGCCGAGCGCCAGCAGGCTACGAGCGAGGGCCGCAGTGACCTGGAGCAGGCCCTTGGTGAGCGCGCCGAGGAGCTGCGCGAACAGGCGGCTGCACTCAAGCAGGATGCCCAGGCCGACATGGCGGCTGCGGCGGAGCAGCTGAGCCAGGGCAGCGAGCCCTCGCCCCGTGCGGAGTCCGTCTTGGCCAAGCTGCCCGAGGGTGCCGAGGCTGCGCTCGGTGAGCTGCGTACCCAGGAAGAGGTGCAGGAGTTTCTGCCCGAGGCCATCGCCGGTGCCCAGGACGAGTTGGCCGAGCTGACAGCGGATCTTATGGAAGCGCTCGATCGCCTGGGCGAGGCCAGTGCGAAGGAGGCCGAAGCGGCCGCCGATCCGGCCGGGCAAGCCGGGCAGGCCGAGCAGGCCGAGCAAATCAAGGCTGCGAGGGAAGCCCTAGCCGAAGCGCGCGAGGCCATGCAGGCATCGAGCGAGGCGACTAGCGAAGCCGCCCAGGCGAACAGGCAATCCGGACAGCAACCCGGCCAGCAACCCGAACAGCCGGCGGGCGAGACCGCCGCTCAACCGCCGACTCCCCCATCAACAGAACAGTCAACAGAACAGTCAGCCGAACAGGCCGCAGAGCAAGCCCAGGCAAGTGCCGAAGCAGCGGCCGAGGCAAGCGAACAAGCCGCCCAAGCCCAGGCCGCGATCGAGGCTGCCCTGGAAGCCCTCGATGCGGCCCGGGCCCAGGCACCGGAGAGCGCCGAGAGCAGCGCGATGGCCGAGCAGCAGGCCAGCCTCGCCGAGCAGGCCAGCGCACTACTCGAGCAGCTTGCCGAGCAGGCCACTAGCGCGGAGATGAGCCCTGAATCGAAGCAGGCCACCCAGGAGGCTATGGCCGAGGCCCAAGCCGCCATGGAGCAGGCCCAAGCTGCGCTCGAAGAGGGCAAGACGGGCGAGGCCGCGAAGAAGCAGCGCGAGGCTATCGATGCCATGGAGAAGGCCGGCCAGGAAGCCCAGGCTGGCGCGCGCCCGAACTCCCCCGAGGAGCAGGCCAAAGCCGAGCAGCTGGCCGCCGACCAGGCTGCCATCCAGGACGACCTCTTGCAGCTTGCGGAGCGCTTGAAGAAGGAGGAGCGCGAGGACGCCGCCGAGTCCACGTCCGACGCAGCCGACGCAGCCGAAGAGGCGAGCGAGGCCATGGAGTCCGGGGACACGGCCGAGGCCCAGGAACAGCAGCAGGAAGTCCAGCGCGAGATCGAGGAAGCCCAGGACGCGCTCAAGGAAGAAGAGGAGCGCTACCAACAGCTGCGCCAGGAAGAGGCGCTCTTGCAGATGACCGAGGAGATCCAGGCGCTGCTCGAAATGCACCAGGGTCAGATGGCCGAGCTGCTCGAAGTCGACGCGGCGCGGGCCGGGCGCGAGACGCCCAGCCGCGCTCAAAAACTACGCCTGCGGCGCATTGCCCGGGAAGAGGAGACAGCCGCCGAAAAGGCCCGCGAACTCGAGGCGGCGATCCTCGAGGAGGACAGCGCGGTCTTTGCCGCGGCCATGTCCGAAGTGGCCGGTGACCTCGAGCGGATTGCGCTCTTGCTCGGCCCTCCCGGCGAGCGCGGTGCCGGCGAAGGCTACGACAGCGGCGAGCGCGTGCAGGCACTGCAGAGCGACGTAGAGCGGCTCTTGACTTGGCTGGTGGACGCCCTCAATGAGGAGAACGAGCGCCGCCAGGAAGAGGCCGAAAAGGAACAGCAGGAGGAGGAAGAGCAGCAAGAGGATGGCGAGACGCCGCCCGAGGAAGAGGGCCAGCCCGATAACCGCCTGGTCCCTAGCCAAGCCGAGCTGAAGCTGCTGCGCAGTATGGAGATGGACGTGGCCCGCAGCCTGGAGCAGACCCTGGACGCTTGGCCCGAGCTCGTGGAGATGGCACCCGAGGACGTGGATCCCCTGATCTTGGAGGACATCATGCGCCTCGCCCTGCGGCACAATCGCGTGACCGAGCTGTTTGGGGAAGTTGCCAGCAAGCTTGGCGTACCCATGGCCGACGAATAAGGATACGGAGAACAATCATGAAGAAGAACTACCTAGCACTTGGCCTGATGTTGCTGAGCCCCGCCCTCTTAGCCCAGGAGCCCCAGCCTAAGCCCACGGTCCAAGAGGGCCCCGCTCCCAAGACCGAAACTCCAAAGCAAGAGCCCACGACTAAGTCCGAGGCGGACGTCAAGTCCGAGGCGGACGTCAAGTCCGAGCCGGATCTCGAGTCCGAGGCCCAGGAGGAAGGCGAGCGCCCCAAGGCACCCCTCGTCCCTCCGGGCTTGGGCAAGAGGGAGCAGGACGGCGCCGAGAAGATCGTCGAGCTGTTCAAGGATGTGGACGCAAAGATGAAAGCCATCGACGCGATGCTCTTCGACATCGGTGCCGGCGAGGTCCCCCTCACCCTGCCGAAGGACAGTGGCCTTGGTGACCTGCTCGACCTGACGCGCTCCGCCAGTAACGACGTGGTCAAGGACATCGACGAGATCCTCAAGATCGCCGAAGAGATGGCCAAGTCCCAGAGCAAGCCGGGTGGCAAGGGCCCCCCGAAGCCTGGTCAGCAGGGCCAGGGCAAGCCCGAAAAGAAGGAGGGCGAAGCCGGAAAGCAGCCCAAGCCAGGCGAGGAACCCGGCGAAGAGGAGGGCGAGAAACCCGGTGAGAAGCCGGGCGAAAAGGGTAAGCCCGAGCAAGAGGGCGGCAAGGATCCCAAGTCCGGCAAGGAGTCCGAGCAGCCCGCCCAGAACAAGCCCGGCTCCGAGGGCCCCAGTGACGGCTCGATCGGACCCGGCTCCAAGGCCAACCTAAGCGAGCGCTGGGGCGAGCTTCCCGAGCGCACCCGCGAGACCTTCCGCAACCAAGGCGGCGAGGACGTACCGCTCTTCTACCGCGACTGGATCGAGTCCTACTACCGCCACCTCAACCGCTCGGACTCCACCGGGAACTAGACCGGGATATGAAGCTGCTGCTCACCTTCACCCTCGCTATCGCAACGAGTGCGCTCCCGCCGAGCGCATTGATTGCGCATGCGGACTTGGTTGCACCAAGGGCTTCCAATGCTCTCGCTGCAGCGGTGGAGATGAGCACGCGGTCGACTTCCAAATCGGCCCGGGACGAAGACACCTCTGACGCTCTAAAGAACCTCGACGATTTGACCCGGGCGAGTGCATCGCCGCGCTTCGATAAATCGGCCCTTAGTGACGACAAGGACAAACCCAAGACGCCAAATGGGAGCCTCACGAAACCCGCCCAGGGAACTGGCGATAGCCTGTTCAAGCCGGGGCCCAATGCTCCCGAAGTGCTCGCCCTTGAGCGCGGCCTAAACTGGCTCGCGGGCGAACAGGCGAAGACCGGCGACGGCTCCTTCCCGCGCGGCGAGGGCAAGGACATCAAGTACGCGCCCGTGGCCATCACGGCACTCGGCGCACTAGCGCTCATGGCAGGCGGCTCCACCGCCAGTCAAGGTCCCCACCACGTCCAGGTCGGCCGCGCCATCGACTACCTGCTCGTGCACACGGACCTGTCCCCGGCCTCGCCCCACCACGGCTTCATCAGCGCCGGTGGCGACGAGACGAGCCTCATGCACGGCCACGGTTTCGCGACCCTAGCCTTGGCCGAGGCCTACGGCATGTCGCCCAAGGGCGAACACATTGCCACCGCGCTAAAAGCCGCCGTCGCGTTGATCGAGCGCACCCAAGGAACCGCCGGCGCGTGGTTCTACAAGCCCGAGCGCCAGAGCGAACACGAGGGCTCGCTCACCGTCTGCATGGTCCAAGCCCTGCGCGCGGCCAAGGAAGCCGGCGTGCATGTTGAGGCCGAGGTGATCGCCAAGGCCGACGGCTACCTCGAGCGCAGCCAGGTGAAGGACGGCAGCTTCGCCTACATGATCGGCTCGCCTCGCACCTCGGTTGCACTCACCGCCGCCGCCATCTCCGCGCTAAACGCCACGGGCACCTACTCCGGCGAGTCCCTCAGCCGCGCAACCGACGCCATCTGGCGCGACCTCGCCAAGCGCGAGCAAGAGGGCGAACTGAGCCGCTTCCCCTACTACGAGCGCTTCTACCTAGCCCAAGCCTTCTGGCAGGCCGCCGACGAGTCCCACTACAAACGCTGGTTCCCCAACGAGCGCACCCAGGTCCTGCGCACCCAAAACAAGGACGGCTCTTGGTCAGGCACCCCCTTCGGCCAGGCCTACGCCACCAGCATGAACTGCCTGGTGCTCGCCATCCCGGGCAGCCTCCTGCCTGCCTTCCAGCGCTAGAGTTCGGCATCGGGCAGGGCTGCGCCCTAGTTTCCCAAGGGTTGCTGCAACCCGGGAGCGCCGCTGGGGGTAGAAAGGGGTGTGGAACATGCCCTGCCCCTTGTGGGGATCTCATCCTTGACGAATCCCCCACCTAGAACCCAACCCGCGAACCAGGGCGCCTCTTTTGAGCAGCGCCTTGCCGCCGCGGGCCCGGAGCTCTCGGCCTATGGCAAGCGGCTGCTCTCCGCGAGCCCCCTGGCCGCGGGTCGGCACTTGGATTACGAGGACCTGGTCCAAGACACCATGGCTAGGGCTCTGGTCTTTCAGGCTAACTTCGACGCGAGTCGTCCACTGGGACCGTGGCTGTCGCGCATGTTGCTACGGCTGTTCCTCGACCACAGGCGGCGCGCTTTTGCGGCCCCGGACTGGCGAGCCAAGCCCTCTACGAACGACGGCACGCCCTTGGACGAGATGCCCTCGACGGGCACGGACCACATGGGGCTGGACACCTTAGAAGAGGCCGAGTATCTGCTCGATAAGCTCGCCGAACCCGAGCGCGCGATCCTTGACCGCTTCCACCGCGGCGGCGAGCCCATTGCTCAGATCAGCGCGGCCTTGGGGCTGCCCGTTGGCACCACCAAGTCCCACCTACACCGGGCGCGTCTGCGCCTGCGCGAGCTGGCCTTAGACCACGTCGCGCACGCACCGAGTGCATCCGAAAACCAGGGAGACCGCCTCCATGACTAACCCCATGCAAAATGAGATTTGGCGCCTTGCCCAGATCGCTTTCGACGAGGGTCGCAGCCCGGCCGATGACGCCCAAGTGCTCGAGCTTCTACTTGAAGATCCAAGTCTCATGGAGACTATGGACGAGCTGCTCTTGGTCGAGTCCAAGCTTGATGCCATCGCGAACCTCCCCGCGCTTGCGCAGCCCAAGACGTCGCCCTTTAGCCGCGTCCGATTGGGCACGATCGCCGCAGGGCTGTTGATCGCAGGCCTGCCCTTCCTGACGGTGGACTCCACCCCGCAGCAGGGCTTCGAAGGGACCTCAAGTGACACGCCCATTGCCGGCTCCGGCACTTTTCATAACGAGCGAGTTGCCGCGGTACCCGACGAGGGTGTGAACTCCGGCGTAGAGTACGTGGCCCAAGTTAGCATCCCCCCCGAACCCTCTAAAGTACCTCCAAAGAGCTCAATTCTCTCCTTTGAGCTCTCTGTCTCCGAGACTACGTCCGCTCCAACTAGAGCTCGTGAGCAGCAGTTCCCGCCAAGTACCCCGCGTCCTCAGATTCGGATTCTGACCTCTACCCGAACCAAGAGCGCCCTTGGTGCCCGCACCCGATAGCCCCATGAAATACCTCAGCCTTGCCCTCGTTCTGCTCGCCCTACCAGCGACCACTCAGGTGACCCAAGACGACGGACAGCGTCCTGCCCTGGGCCAACCCCAAGACCTAGTCACTGCGGATGAAGGTCCCTTCGAGGATCCGCTCAATCTGGTCGTAGTCTACGACGTGAGCGACTTGATTTTAGACCGCTCACCACTCGGGAATCCGAAAGTCCCCAGCGAGGCCAACCGAGTCGAAGCCCAGGAGCTTGTGGATACGCTCATGAGCGTGATGAACACCCACAAGCGCGGGCTCGACTCCATCCGCGCCTTGCCGGACGGCCACATCGTCGTCACGGGGCATCAGCCCTCCCACGAGTACACCGTGGACTTCTTGGAAGCCCAGCGCACCTGCCCTTCGGCCATCGTGATCAACTTCACGATGTTCGAGGTTCCCGCTGGATACCTGCAGATCCTGGGCATCGAAGGCAACTCCGCTCTCTTCGAGGACCCCGCAGAGTTCAACAAGATCATGGGCGTGCTCGAGACGAACGAGAAGGTGAACCTGCTCTCGTCCCCGAACGTCGCCGTGCGTCCCCGTGGCTCTGCCCAAATCGAGACCATCAATCACATCTCCTATGTCGCCGATTACATCCTGCAGATTGTGCAGCCGGGCAACGCCGAGATCCTCGACCCGGTCATCGACACCGTGAAAGAAGGTCTCACTGTCGACGTTCGCGCGGTGCCGATTCCAGGTGGCACGGTGCAGTTCGACCTAGACGTGTCCTACTCCCTGCTGCAGCGCCCGATGCGAACCGTCAAGACGCGCATCAAGGCTGGCGACGGACCCGAGGTGGAGATCTCCCTGCCCCAAGTCGAGAAGATCAGCCTGAGCTCGGTGCTCTCCCTGTCCCCGGGCAGCAGGGCCCTGATCTCCTCCGCATCCCCGTCCGCGGACCGCGACTTTGTCATCGTGACTCAATACGTTGCCGGGCCAAGCAGGACCAGTCCCCGCGTCACCAAGCTCTTCCAGTCCATGAGAGATGGCACCTACGACCACCGCTGGTTCCCGCCCCTAACTTGGGACGACATACCCGCCCTCTTGCAGCGCGCAGAGTCCGAGCGATTGGTCAAGAGGTTCCCCACGAACCCCCTCTCGCCCCACGCCCAGAAATCCTGCCCCGAGGGTGTCATCGCCCTATGGCTGATCGAGGGACTCTTCGAGAGCGGTAACCTGCCGTCCCTCAATCCGATCCTGCTCCAGGACGGATCGAAGCTCTCCCTGCAGGGCGCCCTGTCCACGGAGCAGCAGCTCAAGCTGCTCGCCAAAGCGCGCACGGCCTACTCCGCGTGGTGGAAGGGTGCGAGCCGCAGCCGCCAAAAGACTGGAGCTGCTCTCACCGGGCTAACCTCGGCCCTCAAGGACACGGGCCTGCGCTGGTACTAGGCTCCACAGCTAGCGCGGAATTGCAATCGGCACCAAGTCTCCATTCGAGAGGCTTGGTGCCGATTGCGTTGCGCTGGAAAGCCAGCGCCTAATCTATGCGATTAGCCCAAGCAGGAGACTTCCTGTCCCGATGCGAAGATCGAGCGCTTCCACTTGCCCGCGGTGATCACCTCGCCAGGTAGAACGAGGCACTCGTCGAGCACCGCGCCAGCCTTGACCGTTGCGCCGGCCATAATGACCGAGCCCGTGATCGTTGCACCAGGGTCCACTTTCGCACCCTCCGCAATGTGGTTGTCGAGGCCGCGCTGGCGCATGACGTGCAGGTTGAGGTCGAGCAGGTCCGGCGGTGCGGACAGGTTCAAGTCGGCCTCGATCACCTCGGCGGGCACAACGCCGTGACCACTTCGGACAAAGAGTTCGATCGTCGTGGTGAGTTCGTATTCGTCGCGCAGGGCCGTGCGCGGCGTGGCGCGGACTGCGTCGAAGATGGACGTGTCGAAGAGGTACAAACCGCAACCCTTCAAGTTCGTGCGCGGGTGGCGAGGCTTCTCGACCACGTGGCTGACGAAGCCGTCCTCGCCTAGCTCCACGGAGAAGTTGCGGCGCATGGCCTCGGGATCCTCTTCCACCTTGACCGCTAGCACAGCATCTACGCCGTCCCGGTTGAAGGCATCGAGCATCGAGCCCAGGGCCTTGGTCTCGAAGAAGATGTCTCCAAGGAAGAGCAGAAAGGGGTGATCGAGGTGTGGCTCGAGCTGGCCGACGGCGTGGGCGATGCCCAGGGTCTTTTCCTGCTCGACGTAGCGGATGTTGACGCCCCACTCGGAGCCGTCTCCAAGGGATTGCACGACGCGGTGGCCTAGGTGCCCGATGACAATCAGGATGTCGGTGATGCCAAGCTCTCGCATGGCTTCGACCTGCCACAACAGCAGCGGACGGTCGAAGACGGGCAATAGGGGCTTGGGGTAGTGGTCGCTGAACGGGCGGATTCTTGTGCCCTTGCCGGCTGCGAGGATCACGCCTTGGAGGTGGGGAGGTGGGGTTGCCATGGGGGCAGGATACCTGTGTGGGTGGGGTTATGCGGGGGGTTTCTTTTTGTTCTGGGTGCTGTTTTGGTGTTCTGGTTGGTTCTGCTTTTGGCTAGTGGTTGTGTCGCTCTGTTTGGTCCTGCTTGGTTCTGTCGTTCTGCATTTGGGGGGCGCTTCGCGCGTTGGGGGATGCTGGGCGTCCGGCGCCGCAACCA
>JBLHWM010000014.1:0-21018 GCA_047629095.1 Planctomycetota bacterium
CGCCACCTCGAGCTCGAGGCGCACTTCATCACCGGGTCGAACGGCGCCAACAAAGCGCGCGTTGTTTTCGACGATGGCCTGCAGGGTCTCCACGAAGATACCCGTGCGCCAGCCCAGCCCGGTGGCGACTGCCATGCTGAGTGCACCATGGGCGACACATCCGCGAAAGGCCGTCCGGCGCGCAAAGCTTGGATCCGTGTGCACGGGATTATCGTCACCAGATACCCCGGCAAAATCGGCAATGTCAGCCTCGCTAATCACGCGCGACTCGGAAACGAACACCTGTCCGACCGTGAGCTCGTCAAAGTAGAGGCCCCGGGCGCGTTGTTGCTCGTTGGTGGGCGTGGAGTCGGATGTCATAAGAAGAGTCGCTCAAAGCTGAGCCAAGGAAGGCAACCGTCGACCAAGCCCCGAGAAGAGCATCAGATCGCGGTGTGCAGTAGGTGCTGTCCAAGAACATGGAAATGCTTGGGCGCGGGACTCTAGCAAGTTGTTCGGATAAGGAACTAGGGGACCAGGCCAAACCCGGTATCGACCTCCCCTCCTGGCCGCAATCCCAAGTGCAACATAACGCACATTATCAGACGTAGCTTTATGGGCTCAGGGGCCCGCATGAAGGATTCGACCAGGAAAGCACTCCCATCCGTACCAGCCAACCTTCAAGAAGCCTTGGCTTTGGTCCGATCAGTTCTTTGGCCATGCTTTTTCCTCTGGCTGCCCACGGAACCTTGGCGAAGCCAACCTCCGCTGACTAACCTTACTGCATGCAACCTCTATCGATTCCAACGTCGCTTCTCACGATCAGCCTTTGCGCCGCCGCGCTCTGCTTCTCCTCTTGTGCAGGCAATCCTAGCGGCAAGGGCCAGACGGCCTGGGCAAGTGCGGTCACCATGCCCGATGTTGCCGTGGCTCAGGCTCCCTTTGATCAAGTCGAGGTCAAATGGAAGGAGCGTTTTCGAGAGCCCTATGTCTACATCGAAAACCGTGGCGACTATCGAAACGTCGGTCACCGCATCGCCGATCTGATGCAGATCACAGCAGCGCAAACGGTGCCCGTATCAGGTGCGCCGTTTGTCCTGTTTTTCGACGACCCCGGAAAGACCCCTCAAAACGAGCTCTATTCCAGGATCTGCCTGGGTATCGATGACGAGTTCATGGCCCGGCCGCCGCTCTTGGTTGACGAACTCTCCCAGGAGCTGGTCGTCTATGCTGCCATCGGAGGCGCCTATTCTGAGGTCCCAAGGGCTTATCCCAAGCTCTTAGAGCGCATCTCCCAGCTCAGCGGAGTGATCACCGGCCCGATTCGGGAGGCGTATCTGGTCAGCCCAGTTGGCGCAGAACCCTGGAGCCTCGTGACCGAAGTCCAAATCCCCTGGGGTCCCCAGCGCTAGACACCCCCTAGGAAGTCGCTTTGAGGTGGGGGCTAGCGGAGACCGGATAGACCCGCGTTGCGACCAGCTCATCACCTTGAAGCTGCGCCAGAAGTAAGTCCCCGGAAGCCAGGGCCTCGCCGGCCAATGCCCCAGGGGGCTTGGCTTCTAGGGTCAGGCCTGAGCGCAAAGTCCAGCGATGGAGTTCGCCCGTTTTGGCATCCGGCTCCCCCACATATTCCATGAGCTGCCAGGACTCCGTGGCCTGATCCACTACGCTCGCTTGCAAGGCTTGGTTCAGCCGCTGCAGTCGGCCCAAGTCTTGACTCGAGGCTGACACGAGGTCTCCGGCTTCGTCCCATAGACCACCGAGTCCATGGTCCTTGTCGAGCCACTTGCAGAACGCTTCGAGCGAGCTGCCCAGCTCATCGAAGTTGTACTCTCCCCCACTGTCTCGCGGGGCTTCCCAGAGCCAACGTGAGAGAAACAGCGCGATGTGGTTTGCGCTGAGCTCTTCCGCTAGGCCGATGAAGGATCCGTATTGGATGAATAGTTCAAGGCACTTGTGCTGCTTGGAGAAAACCTCGACTTCCTGATCGGCTAGTCGAGCGCCGTCCCAGAGAAATTCCTGGCACAGTGCGCCGAGCACCCCGGGAAAGTCAGGGACCTTCGTAGGCTCTTCAGTCTCGTCATCATCGAGTACGTCGAGAGTCGCCTCGAGCTCCTTGAAGAGTAGCTCGATGTCCTTGCCCTTGTCGCGGTCTGCGTCGAATTTTGCAAGGGCATCCTTGCGAAGGCGAATGCTCTCAGCATCGGGGGTCTCCTCGTCCAAACCTGTATGTGACCCGGTCCTGTTGTCTCTGGCCTTTGCTTCCCGATCCAGGGCATTCCACAGGACAGTCATCGCCTTCTGGGTTTCGACCAAGTCGATGTCCGTCTCGAAGGCCAGCTCATCCATGATCCAGCCCACGGGATCGTTGCCACCAGCAGTGATGGCTTCCTCCGGTACTGGTGTACGCCTGAGGACGCGAACAAACTCGTCAACGTCCTCGACGGTAATACCGCTCGCGGACAGCTGCTCGCGCAATTTCATCTCGAGTTCAGCGGCCGAGGGAAGCTCCGTGTCCGGGTCTGCGACCGTGCTCTCGGTTCGGCGAATCTGCTCGGAGAAGAACATGAACTCAAGGTCGTGCTGGCTCATGCGCAGAGGCCCCCGACTGCGGGCGCGCATGGCTTCGATGTCACGCTTGAGGGCAACCAAGAGCTTGGGGTTGCGGATGGAGAGCGCGGCCGGTGACAAAGACCAAGTCGTCTTTTCGCCTTCGGTGGCGTAGTCGTGAGGGTAGAGCCTTCCCACAATGAGGTCGCCAAGTTGCGTTGCGACTTCCGAGGCCAAGAGCGGGTCGGGAATCTCGTAGCGGCCGCGACCGAGCAGGTCCTCGATCAAGATGCCCTCGGCAGGCTCGACCTCAGTGACCACGTACACACCCGAACGGGAAGCTCGCATGGCCGCATAGCAAGCGGCGGAACTAACTTCGTCGTCGTTGTCCGCCAACATTCCGCCACCGCTTACGGCATCCTGATGGAAGGCCTCAAGGGGAACTCCTCCAAGCTGGTCCGAAGAGCGCTCAAGTAGAAACCACTCCTTGTGGCGGCGCTTCTTTTCGGGATTGTCAGCCTTGTCGCCTGGACTTCCGAACTCATCGAAATCGTCCTTGAACTCGAGCTCGAGTTCGGTGCGTTTGCAGGTCTGGGCGAGCAGCGAATCTAGGGCTGCCTGAATGTCTTGAAGAAAGGGTTCCATGATGTTTCGGGCAGAGATCTTAACCAATCTTAGGAACTGCAAGAGGTGACACTTGGGCAACTTGAAGCCGCGCCCCAAAGTCGGAGGCAATCTGCGTGCCCTTGGCCCCCTGGCCATGTATTCTCGGACCCAGCCGATTTGTCGAACCAGTAACCGAAACACCCCGCCAACGTGATGCACCTCGCCCTACTTCAGGCTGCCGAAGATATTTCAACCATGGACAGCATTCCATGGATCGACAAGCTCGCGATCGTATTGCTAGGGCTCTTTGTCGCCCTAGGACTCTGGCGTGGTTTGTGGTGGCAAGTGATTCGATTCGTTGGGTTCGTCGGTGCCTTTGCCGCAGCAAGGCTCTTCAGTCCAAAAGCAGAGCCCCTGATCACGAAGACTTTCAACATCACGGATCCGCGTTTTAGCCAAGGGCTTGCCTGGATCGTTATTTTCATCGCCGCCCTGATTCTCGTGGTCCTACTTGGCAAGCTAGGCAAGTCGATGCTCGAGGCCATGAAGCTTGGCATGGTGGATCGGCTAGGTGGTGCTCTCGCCGGCGCCCTCACCGCACTACTCATCCATAGCGCATTTCTCGCTGTCCTTAGCCTTTTCGCCCAAGGCGAGTGGCTCCACGATCAGCTTGTGGGTAGCTGGAGTGAGAACCTGTTCGATGTTCTAGCGGAAGAATATCCGGTGATTGTCGACGAGCAGCAGGCCACCTGGATTGGCAATCAGCTGCGCCCGAACCTGATCAAGTAAGAGTCGCTCCAACCTAGCAGCCCGTTGAAAAAGGGCTGCCCCGAGAGAACGCCATTAATGCGCACGGCTCGGTTCCGTCCGACGCTGCAGCGTCGAAGGGTAGCTACGGACGAGGGCGTTTCTCAGACGGGCCGCTAGAGCTGGTTGAGTAGGTCCATCAGCATCGGGCCGTGGGAGGGCTGGAAGGCAATGTGCTTCTGCATGTGCTCCTTTGCCTTTTCCGCCTGCCCGGTGGCCATCATCCCCATCGCTACAAATCGAGCGTGGATGGCCTGGTTTGGGTCCAGAGAGTAAGCCTCAAGGGCCGCAGTCAAGGAGCCCGCGGGGTCGGAATCGAACAAGGATATGGAGAGTCCGATCCAAGCCCGCGGGCTTGCCACCGTTGCTTTCGTTACGCGGCGGAATGCCCCACTGGCCTTCGCGATTTGACCCACGGTAAGGGCGCGTTCGCCATAGTTGAGAATCGCTTCGATACTACGAGAGTCTTCGTTAAGCCACTTCTGTGCCGCGATGAAGGCCTTTTGGTTCTCACCGGCACCGGCGTAGGCCAAGGATACCTTGTCCCAGTTGGGCGTCGCCTTACTTGCGAAGGCCTTGGCGGCATCCGAATAGGACTTCTTCAGGCCTGCAGAAATTGGACCTGCAGAGCCTATGGGCGGACATGCCACGAGCGGCAGCTTGGCGAAGCCATCCTGCTCGAAGAGTGGATCGTGCTCATCCCGGTGACAGCGCGCACAACCCGTATACCCTGAGCTGATCAGGCCAGGAAGCATCGGGCTCATCCCGCCAGCCATATGTGAGAGTCCCCCACCATGGCATGCCGCGCACTGGACATTCTCAAATCCTTGGGCCCGGGATGGACGATCGAATCCGCCTTCCATTTGATAGCCAATCGTGTGGCATCCGATGCACTCGGCGTCCGACTCTTGGTCCGTCGCTTCAAGGGTTGCAAACGCGCGACTGTGCCTGGTGCCGAGCCAGAACTCGTATTGCTCTGAGTGACAACGGTCGCATGCTTCCGCACCGGCAAAGACTCCCTTCGAGTCGATGCGCGGCAGGGCGCCAGGACGCTGGGCCGCCCAATAGATATCCGTGGCGCGGTGATAATCGTCCACTGCCGCAAGGGCCAACTCGCTGCGAGGTATCGCGGTGTGCATGGGAATCTGGGCATGGGAAAAGCGGTTCCCGGCGGGCGCCTCCCCCATCTCTAGCAAACGCGAAGCAGCGCTGTAATAGAGCGAGCCTTCGGTGCGCCGCTTGTTGTTCCACTTCTCCGTTCCGTACTTTTGCTCAAGCCCCGCAAGGTCCTGGTACGCTTGGCGCGATGCGTCCCTCTGGGTCTCCATGACGATGCGCTCGCTATAGTCAACCAGCTCTCCGGGTACGCCTTGGTTCGACGCGGCCAAGTAGTCATCCTTGTCCTCTAGCCACCACTCCATGCGGCCGACGCGGCTGCCCTTGACCATGCTAGTCAAGACCGGCGTGTCACCGATCACTGCGGTGGGACCTTCTGAATTATAAAAGTGGCCACCGAAGATCAAGTCGAGCTCCGGGTGCTTCGTAGCCAAGATCTCGTTGCGCTTGAAGCCGAGGTGCGAGACGCAAAAAAGCATGTCCACTTGCGGACGCAGCTCGGCAATCAGCTCTTCCGCCCTAGCTTGCCATGGCTGGATTCGATAGCCCTGGGCGCCCAGCAGCTCGTCGACCTTGTGCGTTCCGAGGGGAGTCTCTTTGTCCTTATTGACCTTGGCCTCTTCCAACTTAGATGCGATTAGGCTGAACAGCCCAATCTTCATCCCCGCGCGCTCAAAAATCAAATGCGTCGTCAGGGGATGGACCCCATCGGGGTCGACGATGTTCGAGGCGAGGAAGGGAACACCTGACTGCTCCGAGAGTTCGGCCAACTGCGCGATGCCGAGGCTAATCTCGGCCTCGCCAACACCAATGGCATCACAGCCAATCTCGCCCCAGGCATCGAGGAAGCTCTCCGCTTTCACCCGTAGCTGCTGCACGGTGTTGTCATCGGTGATGATGCCCTCGGCAAAGAGGTCACCGGAGTCAATGTGAAGGCTTGTACCCGGGCGAGCCTTGCGCTCCTCGTGAATGTAGCCGGCCAGGCGGTCGATTCCTCCGATCTGTCCCGCACTGCATCCACAGGGTTCGATGTACCCGTGCACGTTGCCCGTGTACAAGAGCAGCAGGTCTGAGGCTCTTGGCGCGGACGGTTTCCCAGAGCAGGAGCCTAAAAACCAAGCCCCAATTCCGAGGCCTAGAAGGGTCACTAGAAGAGCTCTAGGCTTAAGGGAAGGGAATGCCATGGAATCGAATGGTGGGACGAGCAGGGAGGATTGGAACTTCTGAGCGCAGGCCATCGCAAGCTTCTGGAAGTGCTACACTACGCGGATCATACGATACGGTTGTGCCCAGTGTTGGGGAAGCAGGTGTGAATCCTGCACGGTCCCGCCACTGTAAGTCGACTATCGTTCTCCTCTTCTTGCAGCTGCCCCGAGGGGCAGCCTCTCGAGAGCCCGGGTCTCCGGGGCCACCGGCGCTTGCGCCGGGAGGCTGGGTACGGTTTGCGGCAAGTCAGGAATCCACCTGGGCGCAGGGATATACGGGACCCGAAAGAGGTCTTGTCCCATCAACAGTTGCGCCCTCGTTTTGCGTTGCAGGTGTTGAGGATAAGACGAATTTCGAGCCCCACATTCGACGTGGATTTCGAACCACATACTTACCTCACACACAATGCAACTAAAGCAACTTGGAGCCCTAGCGGCCCTCGCTCTCATGAGCACCCTTGGCCTTAACCAGGCCTCTGCCCAGGACTCTGTTGAGTCTGGCTACTCCCGCGCAGCACTGCCCTACCCGGGCTCTAGCTCGACCCGGACCTTGACCAACGGCGACATCGTCACCTTCAATGGCTCGAGCATCGACCTCTACGATGCTAATGGCGTCTTGGTCAACAACCTTGGCGGCTTCGCCTCCCCCGTGTTTGGTGGCTGCCTAGCCATCGCCCCGGACGAGACCTATGTCATCGTTGGCGAGACTTCGACCAACGACATTTTTAAGGTCGCCATTGACGGCTCTGGAATGACGCTTCTGACGAACATGGTCTTCAACTCCGACGCGACCTTCGCGCCTAACGGAGACCTCTACATCAGCGCGGCTACCTGCGGATTCTGCAGCATCAATGAGATCATCCAAGTCGATGTGATCACCGGCGCACAACGCAAGATCGCAGACCTAGCTGGCCCTTCAGGGCCGATCACCTTTGATGCCTTGGGCAACCTCTACTATGCCACTATCGACCCCGTCTTCCCGTCACCGGCGGGTTCCACGGACGTCCTGATCTTCCTGGCCGCTGATGTGGCCGCAGCTGACTGCAACACCGGCACTTGCCTGACCGAAGTCGACGCCATCCCCTATGCCCAAGGCTACGACGGAGCTTCTGCTCTCGAGTACGACGTCACTACCGGCTACGTCTACATGCTGGAGAACAACTTCGGCTCGGGTGTCAACCGCATCTGGCGCTTGACCGGTGGTGCACCTAACTTCAGCGACATCTTGGTCGAGGGCACAACCTCCAACTGGATGGGCAACTTAGAGTTCTTCACGACCGGATCAGCTGCTACCTTTGCGCCGTACCAGCCCAACACCGGTGCCGTTCTGAACTACAGCAGCACAGACTTCGGCAGCTTCTCTGCGCGTAGCTCGGTGAAGCCGAAGCGCGCTAGTATTGCGATTACTGGACCGGGTGCTACAGGCGCCGGTGCGGGAGCAGTTGAGGTGACCGACGGGGTCCCCGGCGGAGCCGCGATCTTCTTCTTCGGCCCGACCGCTCTTAAGTCACCTTCGGAATCAGCCTACTCCTTGGCGGGTATCGCACTTCCGATCTTCTCGGACCTGAACCTCGCCAGCTTGACCCTTCTACCCGGGATGATCATGAGCGATGGACTCGGCGATAGCAGCTATGCCTTCACCAACCCCGGCGGCCTGAACGGCCTGTTTTCGGTGCAAGCCCTACTCATCGACAGTGGCCTTGTCATCGTGCGCGGCGCGACTCCCTCGGTCGACCTCTAGGCCAGAGGATCCCAAACGCAAGAGGCCGGGGTCCGTCGATTGAATCGACGGGCCCCGGCCTTGTTTCGTTGGGAGTAGTCCGGTCTAGACCATTTGCACACCGGACACCCAAGGCAAGGCCTCGAGCAGCTTGGGCTCGACGAGACCGTCGAGGGTCGAGGTCTGGGCGTGACACCCCATGCAAGCTCCCGACAGCTTTACGATCACCAGCCCAGCGTCGTCCACACTGATCAGCGCGATACCTCCGCCGTCCATCTCAAGCATCGGGCGAACGTCTGCCAGAACCGCCTCAACCTGGGAAATGCGCCCGGGGTCGCCCGTGGCCGGGGCCGCGGGCTCTTGCTTGCCGAAGTTGTTCAGAATGTCTAAGAGTCCCATGGGCTTAAGAATGCATCCAAGTCACGGGAACTTCAAGGTGCCACGTACCATTCGAGCTAAGGATTAGCCGAGTATGTACCCAGCCTTGGTCCGCCCCATTCGGGAAAACCCCCGCATCTGGCCCCCACTTCCCAGTGATCACCCAGGTCTCCCCCACCCGACAAATACCCGGTACAGCTGCGGGATCACTCCCCCACCACAGCAACCGCGCTAGAACTAAGGGGAAGTCCCAGGGGCAGGGTGTGAGGAGTTTGGGCAGGCTGACTTGGCTGGGTGCCATGCCGCGCAGCTCGGCCACAAGTCCAAACAGAATCGCGAGTCCGTCGGCTCGGCTTCGCTCCATCAATACATCGGCCCCGGCGCCAGCGCAGGTCACGCCGAGGGCCCAGCCAAGCTGATCGATCTCTTCGGTAAGCTCGTCGAGCCCGCTTGCGGAGGCGGCACCTTGGCGGCGAATCGCCTCGATCGCAATCGTGAGCCGAGCCATGTGCTCGGTCAAAAGGGGCAAGAGGCGAGCCTCTAGCCCCGGTCGATCCGTTCGAGCCGGCGGGACCGAGTCGGGGTTCACGCCATCGCGACTATTCACGGTTAGGCTCCCCAAGAGAACGTGGTACCAGGAAGGGGAATCGAACCCCTACTCCCTTGCGGGAAATGGATTTTGAATCCATCGCGTCTACCAATTCCGCCACCCTGGCGTGGTTCCACATTGTTCTCCATCGACCTAATCGGGCGCTAACCCGCATCGAGGCCGCGTACTTTGCGCGAGCAGGCCACGCTTTGCAAGCCCCCTTGGGGCCAAAGGTGCAAAGCTGCCGGAGAAGTTCTTTCCCCACGGCTATTTCACCGAGAACGCGGCCGTGGCTATACGCTCGCAGAGCTCACCAAAGTCTAAGCCCGCCTGGCTTGCCGACAGGGGGAAGAGGGAGCGCGGAGTCATTCCTGGAAGGGTGTTCACCTCTAGGAGCACGGGAGTTGGATTCTGCTCGCCCTGGGGAATGATGAAGTCCGTGCGGGAATAGCCACTACAACCCGAAGTCCGGTGGGCCCGGAGGGCGAGCTCCTGGAGCCTTGTCACGGTCTCTAAATCCAGGCTGCGAGGCGGGCAAAACTCCTCGGCGCCACCCTCGCTGTATTTCTCCTCGTAGTCGAAGAAGCGCCCCTGCTTGGGACGGATCTCAACGGGCTGAAGAGCGCTGGGCACGCCACCGGAGCTGTCGAGCACGGGACAGGTCACCTCGATACCGACGATGCGCTCCTCGACGAGGGCATCGTCACTAACTTCGAAGACGGCTTCGATTGCCTCGGCAAGGCTCGGCCCCGCAACCTCATCGGGACCGAGTAGGGAGGTCGCCACGGAGGAGCCTCCGCGGCGAGGCTTCACCGAGAGGCCACGCTCGGCCCCGGGCAGCCTGCGTGCGCGCTCCAACATGTCCTTGGCGTGGTCTTGTGACTTGCGGTAGTCCAACTCGGTGAAGAGGCTGTGGGCAGCAATCCGCAGGCCCTCCTGGCGGAGGAAGCGCAGGCTGCCAAGCTTGTCCATGCAGAGCGCCGATGCCGCGACGCCGGACCCCGTATGCACAAGGCCCAGGGTCTCGAAGAGCCCTTGCAGTGCGCCGCCTTCTCCGTCCCCACCGTGGAGCGCAATCCAGAAGACGTCGACCCTGGCGAGGCAGCCCGCCAACAGATCAAGGGCAGTGCCGCTCTCGTCGCCGCAAGACCACGTGGTCCCGTCGGCTTCGAGCTGGACATCTAGAACCCGATGGCCGCGCTGCTGAAGGGCACGCGCAACAGCGGCCCCGGTCTTCAGGGAGACCTCCCTCTCCCCGGTGACGCCACCCATGAGTACGGCGATGACTAGGGAGCTGCCGAGCATACCGTCCGCCGGTGCGCCGGAACGGGTCTCGCCCGTGGAGCTCACTCGGGATCCCCGAAAAGCAGTCCGCCCTGGACCGTGGCAACGCCGCTGTGGCCGGCTCGAATACGAGCCAGGAACTCAACGCTGTCCTCTGCAAAGAGCGGGTCCACCTCGATCGCGGGGAAGCCGCCGATCATTTCCGTTGGTGCGTCGACTCCCGCCTCCACAAGCCAGGACGCAAACATACGGCAGAGGTCGCGCTTGCACGAGTCGGCAGAGTCCTCGCCGTCTTTGTTCTTCACTGGGCTGAACTCTAGGGCGCGGTCCGCTTCGAGGGTGACGGTGGCCTCACTTTTGCCCAAAGCGTCAAACACGAAGGTCTCGAACTTGGCTCCGTCAACCTTGACCTCATGGCCGTCCGCACCGATGGCGCCCATGTTTTTGCGCGCCACGTGCCACGGCAAATCGAGCACGCCGCCCTGGGTGAGCCCCTTCACGAACTGCACATCGATGGCGTGTACCGCGATGTTTCCAGCGCGGAACAAGAGCTCTCCGTCGTCGTCCTTGGCTTCGCGAAGCTCAGGCGCTAGGTCTGAGTATTCGATGCAGCCCATGACGCCGTCCACGTAGCCCAGCACGCCGACTTTTTCACCGGCATCGCGCTTCGCCACGACCTTCGAAGACATGCCCGCACCGGCCTGGCCATGCAGGCCAAGGAAGAGCGGATCCCCGGGGCGGGCGAAGGGATTGTCGACTTGGAAGAAGCTGATCGTGGTGATGCCTCGGCGCTCCATATCCGCGAGTGCGCCGGACTTGGCCAGGGCTGCGAGGGAGCCGCCGTGCCCATTCGGCGCAAGGAAGAGTGAGTCCTTTTTGGCGAGTAGCATGCGCCCCTTGAGATCGAGGGCGGGAAGCATCTCCTGGCTGAAGAAGAAGACGTTCTCTGGGTTCAACCCGAAGTGGTCATTCTCGAGGAAGAACGAGCGGGTAGCAGCATCGTTCGCCGGCGAGGTCATGACGTACCAGACCGGGTCCACGCCGTGGCGGCGGCCAGCCGCCCGTAGTCGCGCGGCGTGTAGGTCAAAGAGGCTGCGCTCCGAGAGCGGCGCAACCGGGAAGCAGCCCTTGGGGCCGTCGTACCCGAGGCGCGAGCCTTGGCCGCCGGCAACGATCATGAAGGCGACCTTGCCCCCATCCAGTAGGGACTTTCCATGGGCGCGGGCAGCCGTCGCACGAGCCTCGAAATCACCCTCATGGGTCAGGGGGAACAGGTCCGGGGGAGACAGCTTCGCCGCGCCATCTTGGTCCCCATGCTCGCCCTGGAGCAAACCGCCCAGCTTGGCCAGGAGATCGTAATCCACGGCCTCCAGTTGTTCCAAGAGTTGAGCCTTACTGGACTCGCCGAGCTCATCCCAGAACCGGAAAACATGGCCCTGATCGGCGGCCTCGGCACGGGCGCGCTGGCTAACGGCGCGGCTAGAGAGGGCTTCCGGGGAGTTCGAATCAGTTTGAGGGCTCATGGTCTAGGCAGTGGATCAGGATCTTGAGTACCCCCGGCTGAGCGGCGCGGCGCAGGGCCTCGGGAGCATCGTGCAGGGAGTAGGTGTCGTGGATCATGGATTCTACCTCGATCGCGCCGGACTGGAGAGCGCGGAGCGCAGGTTCGAAGCGGCCACAGCGAGAACCGATGAGGTTGAGCTCGTCCACCACGACCGGTGTCAGATCTAAGGATGTGGAGCGGCCCGTGGTGGTCTTAAGCACAACCGTGCCCCTTGGGCGGACCCAGCTGAACAGGGACTGCAGCACGTGGTCCTTGCCGGTGGCCTCGACGGCTAGGTCATAGGGCGCCTCGTCTCGGCTGCGAGTCCGGGTGCCGTCGAGCAGGAAGCAGCGGTCGCCGATTCCCGCTGGGACGCGCTCGGGATGATGGCCCGCAAGGTCGACCTTGGCGCCCGCGTGGTGCAGGACCTTCGCGATCAGGAGTCCGAGGCGACCGTCGCCGGCAACGAGGCAGCGGGATCCGGCGAGGTCGGGAACCTGTTCTAGGATTTGGAAAGCTGCGGCAAGGGGCTCAGCAAAGACCGCGTGCCGAGGATCGAGAGGATTGCCCGCGCTGTCCTCCTGCAGGGGCAAGAGATTGCGGGAGGGCAGCCTTAGCATCTCGGCGAAGGCACCAGGGCGCTTCAGGATGCCGAGCACGTCGCGGCTTGCACAATGGCGGCCAGCATTAGGACCTAGACAGTCCGCACAATCGCCGCAGCCGGCATTGATCTCCCCCACGACCAGCTGGCCCTCGAGCTCGCCCTCTAGGGCGCGCCCCACAAACTCGTGGCCGGGGATGCCCGTGAAGTTCATGTAGCCGCTAGCCAGGGCCAGGTCCGTAGCGCAAACACCGGCGTACGCAACGGCAATCCGGACCTCTCCTGACTTAGGTTCGGGTTCGGGAAGATCGTCTCGATAGACAAGCTCTCCATCTTGAAGCCAGGCGCCGCGCATAGGGCATCAGGCTACGGGATTCTGATCGAGCTTACAACGCCCCCGGGGGATTCCCCGCATCCCTATGGACCGGCGAATCCCCCGAGGACCTGACCCCGATTGGGGACCATCGACTGTCCGTTTCACCTAGGAGGCCATAGCATCCTCGGAGAGGGTGGCGAGCACGTTCTCCATCAGCGTCTCGAGGGCGCGGAAGCGCTTATCTGCCGCGACTTGGCGCTCGACTAACTTCTCAATCACCGGGGGCAAAATTGCCTCGCGTGTGTAGTTGTTGATCATGTTGATGATCTCGGCGCGGTTCGCGTCGGGCAACTTGTGGAAGTGGTAGTTGAACTTTTGGCTCAGCACTTCTTCGGTGATAGCCATGCACTCCTTGGTGAGCTCTTGCACGTTTTCGTGCTCTTCACGGAAGAGGGTGACTTTGTAGTCATGAAGTAGCTTCTTGAACTTTCCTTGCACTTGGTTCTGACCTCTGAGTCTTTGGGCACAGCTCTGGGCTGCGCGGTGGGGCTGGAAAAACGTGTCTCGTAGGACACGCTTCAGGTTACGCCAAATCCTCTGTATCTGGGTGCTGTTTTTGGCCTTTGGTCGACTCCAAACGCCCGCAGTCACAATTCCATTGGCGTCATGATTCTATAGACCCAACGTTCCCTTTTTCCAAGGGAGGCGAAGACGACTTTTGCCTGCTTTCTTGCTCGTCCACACTTCAGGACTCACGCCAACGAACAGAGCCTCCACTGCCGAGGGCAGAGGAGGCTCTTTGGACCAAGAAGTCAGACGACTTGGACGATCAATCGAAGTGAGAGCTAATCCGGCGTACCGATGCAGATCGAGACGTTGTGACCGCCGAATCCGAGGGAGTTCGAAAGGGCGTTGCGAATCTTCAGTTCGCGAGCGTCACCGGGAATGTAGTCCAGATCGCACTCGGGATCCGGGTTCTCCAGGTTCCGTGTCGGGTGGACAGCGCCATCGTAGACCGAGCGCGCCGTCGTCACCAACTCAACCGCCGAAGAGGCGCCGAGCAGGTGCCCAATCATCGACTTCGTCGAAGACACCATGATCTTGTCGGCGTGGTCGCCGAAGCAACGACGGATAGCCGTCGTCTCAATCGAGTCATTGAAGTAGGTGCTGGTTCCGTGGGCGTTGATGTAGTCAATCGTCGTTGGATCCACCTTGCCCGTCCGCATGGCCAAGTCAAAGGCGCGCGCAGGGCCGCTTCCATCCTTCTTCGGTGCGGTGATGTGGAACGCATCATCCGTTGAGCCATAGCCCTTCACCTCGGCGTAGATCCGAGCGCCACGGGCCTTAGCGGCCTCGTATTCCTCGAACACCAAGATGCCGGCGCCCTCACCCATCACGAAACCTGTACGCTCCTTATCAAAGGGGCGACAGGCGCGCTCAGGCTCGTCGTTACGAGTGGAGAGCGCCTTGGCCGAGGCGAATCCGCCCAGGGAAAGGGGCGTGGTCGCCGACTCGGAACCGCCAGTGATCACCATGTCGACCTCCCCAGCGCGGATGGCCATCAAGGCCATACCAATCGCGTGGCCCGAAGACGCACATGCGCTACAGGTCGTGAAGGTCGTGCCCAGAATACCGTGGCGAATGGCCACTTGGCCACTCACGGCGTTGGCCATGATCTTGGGGATGAAGTGTGGGCTCACGCGACGGGGACCGCGAGCGAGCAGCACATCGTGTTGAGCCTCGATCCCAATAATGCCGCCGATGCCCGTGCCAAGAATGCAGCCAATGCGCTCACGCTGGGCCTCATCGAGGTCCCGCATGCCGCTTAGGCCCGCGTCCTTAAGAGCCTCATCCGAGGCGACTAGGGCGAGCATGGTGAAAGGATCCAACTTACGAAAGTCGGGACCCTCAAAATAGTCTTCGGGATTCCAGTTCGCAGTCGCCGCAATCTGGGCGGTGTGCTGACTGGCATCGAAGTGTGTGATGGGGCCAATGCCGTTCTCTCCCGCAAGCATGCGGGACCAGGACGAGGCTACATCAGCACCAAGGGAGTTAATGGTCCCTAGGCCGGTGATGACAACGCGACGCATAATCAATACCTAAAAGTGGAGCCAACCTCGATCGCAGAAGCGACCGAGGCGGAGGGCGAAAGCCGGTTAGGACTTGGCGTTGACGTAGTTGACGGCGTCGCCAACAGTCTGGATGTTCGCCGCGTCGTCGTCGGGAATGGTGAGTCCGAACTCTTCTTCAAGTTCCATGACGAGCTCGACAGTGTCGAGAGAGTCAGCACCGAGATCGTTGACGAAGGAGGTCTCCATCGTCACGTTCTCAGGCTTAGCCTTCATGTTGTTGCAGACAAGCTTGATGACGCGTTGTTCGATAGTTTGAGTTTCGCTCATAACTAGGGGCGGCCGATTTTGGCCAAGTGGGTTGGAGGGGAGGCGGCTCTAAAGAGAGAGTCCGCCATCGATCAGGAGGGTCTGGCCCGTAATGTAAGCCCCGGCGGGGCCAACGAGGAAGTCAACCGTAGCGGCGATCTCCTCGGCCGTACCGATCCGTCCGAGAGGGATGGATTCGGTGAGTTTTGCGGCAGCCGCCTCGTCGATGGCTGCGGTCATGTCGGTCTCTATGAAACCGGGTGCGATTGCGTTGCAGGTGACTTTGCGGCCGGCGAGTTCCTTGGCAACAGAGCGGGTCAAACCGATCACGCCAGCCTTACTGGCGGCGTAGTTCACCTGGCCTGCGTTACCGGTAACACCGACGACGCTGGAGATGTTGATGATCCGACCGGCGCACTTCATCAGGGGGCGCGTGGCCGCCTTGACGTAGTTCCAAGTTCCCTTGAGGTTGACGCTGATCACGCTGTCGAAGTCGTCCTCGGACATGCGCATCAGGATCTGGTCCTTCGTGATGCCGGCGTTATTCACGAGGATGTTCAGTCCACCGAGGTCGGCCATCACTTCCTTGACGTTGGCGGCTGCAGCGGTGGTGTCGCTGACATCCACGCCGTAGGCTTTCGCCTCTACACCCATGGCTCGGCATGCATCAGCCGTGGCCTCGGCGTTGGCAGCGCTGGTTGCGATGCACGCAACCTTCGCTCCACGAGCGGCAAGTCCCAATGCGATGGCTCGGCCGATACCGCGGGAGGCACCGGTCACGAGTGCGACCTGTCCATCGAGGAAGGTTGCACCAAAGTCGGGAGTGGAGTTCGTTGGAGTCACGTCGAGTAGGTTGCCAAGGGGCAACGAGTCAGGGGGTGTAGGGAACAGAATGTCGGGTCGATCCTGCGGCGCAGACTATACCGTCGAGTCGGGGCCGCTTCAACGCCGCATCGACGGACTTGGCCCGAGAATATAGGTGGGCCGATTCCTTCGAATTGGCCTTGCGTTTAGCTGGAGCCCTCTTCCGTCAATAGGCTGGGCTTTGCTGCGGAGCGCACTTCAGCATCCGGGTCGATTTTGCGCATGATTCCGGCCAAAATCGCCCCTGGGGCAGGCTCAAGGTAGTTTTGGATCCCTTGCCCAAGTGCCCAACGCATGGAGTCTTCCCATCGCACGGGCGAACAGACCTGCTCGGCGAGGTCCTTTGGGATTTGTGCCGGGTCTGTGGAGGGTTTTCCGGTCACATTAGTGACGAATGGAATCACCGGCGCAAGGAAGGTTACGTCCCCGAGGGCGGCAGCCAAACGGTCCGCCGCTGGGCGCATACACTCCGAATGGAAGCCACCGGCAACGACCAGAGCGCGTGTACGGCGAACCCCGACGTCCTTGGCGGCAGCAGCCGCAGCTTCAAGAGCCTTGTGCTCACCAGACAGGATCACTTGACCTGGAGCGTTGAGGTTAGCGACGGCGCAGATACCGTGTTCGGAAGCGATGACCGCAAGCTGCTTCGCCATCTCTTCGTCGCCCCCCATCAGGCTCAACATGCCACTTGGGATTTGCTCGGCGGCGTCCTGCATGGCTTGGCCGCGCAGGCGCACTAGCTTCACGGCATCGCCAAAGTCCAAAGAGCCGGCGCACCACAGGGCGGTGTACTCGCCTAGGGAGAGACCTGCCGTCATCGATGCTTTCGAGCGATCGAGTCCGGCCTCTTGCTCGAGGACCCGAATCGCAGCGATGCTCGTCACCAGGATTCCAGGCTGGGCAATGTCCGTGCGGTTGATGTCGTCACCGGATTCCCAGCAGGCCTTCTCTAGGCTGAAGCCAAGATGCTCGCTAGCTTCGGCAAAGGTCTCTTTCGCAACGGGAAAAGCCTCGCACCAGTCGCGGCCCATGCCTTCGAACTGAGCGCCCTGGCCCGGGAAGATAATTGCTTCATTCATAGTTGTTCTCCTTGGAGTCCAGCGCTTCGCTTACCAGCGGATTAGGGTCGCGCCCCAGGTCAAGCCCGCGCCGAATGCAACCAGCACGACAAGCTTACCCGGCACACAACGATCTTCCATTACGGCCTGGTGAAGGGCAACGGGCACGCTGGCGGCAGAAGTGTTGCCGAAGCTTTGGATGTTCACCATGACCTTCTCATCGGTCATTTTAAGACGGTCGAGGGCAGCGTCGATGATGCGGCGGTTGACCTGGTGAGGCACGATCAACCCGAGTTCGTCCTCATCGTAATCGGCGATGTATTCCTTGATCAGTCGGCTCATGGTCGAGACCGCAAAGCGGAAGGTCTCGCGTCCCTTCAGCTGGATCTTGTGCATGTTGGCTTCGACGCTATCCACCGTGGCGGGATTCGTGACTCCCCCACCGGGCATGTGGATGAACTCGTAACCCGAACCGTCTGCGCCCAAAGTCGTGCGCAGGATCTCGCCCTGACCGCACTCTCCGTGGGGCATCAACACGGCCGCGCCGGCACCATCTCCAAAGATGATGCAGGAGCCTCTGTCCTCAAAGTTCAAGAAGCGCGAGAGGGTCTCGGCGCCGATGACCAGCACGCGACGCGCGCGGCCGGCGGCGATGAAAGCCTCACCCGTGTGCAGCGCGGTCAGGAAGCCCGAGCAGGCGGCGACGACATCAAATGCGCCCGCGTTCTTCGCGCCCAGACGATCCTGCACAAGCACGGCACAGGCCGGAAGCTGGTAATCGGGTGTGATGGTTCCCACGATGACGAGATCGAGTTCGTCGGCCGTAATGCCAGCGTTCCGCATGGCTTCCTCGGCCGCGTGAATGCAGAGGTGTGACGTGGACTCGTCATCCGCTGCGAAGCGACGCTCGCGAATGCCCGTACGTTGGACAATCCACTCGTCGTCCGTATCGAGGAAATCTTCGAACCACTTGTTGGGCACGACCCGCTCGGGGACGTACGAACCGGTTCCGGCGATACCAACGCGAATGCGTGAAGCCATAGGAAGATAGGGAGGGCTTGAGAGAAGTTGGTGCCAGCACGCGGCTGAGCACACTATTTAGGATGGCGGGGAGGGGGTAAACCCTAGCGAGTCGGTGTGCCGACTTCACGTTTGCTTTGGACGCTCTTTGGAATCCTGGCCCCTTGGTGGGGAAAAGCCGGTGAAGTTTCCATCAGGCAACCAGGGACTACGATCCCGCAGGGCGGGGAATGTACTGTGTCAGTCGCCAGACACTTTCCCACTGGCAAAGGCTGCACAGCCTTCAACGATGTGGGCGTTCACATCGGCTTTGATGGCCCGGGCGGCCAAATCGAGAGCATTGCTCACCGCCGTTCCGTCGGACCGGCCGTGGCCGATCACCACCGTTCCGTTGACACCGAGAAGTAGGGCGCCCCCGTATTCGGCGTAGTCCGTTTTCCGCTGTAGAGCACCAATCACGTCATCGGACCAGTCCGCCTTGTGGGCCTTGATCTCAGTCACGACTGACTTCATCAGGAATCCGGAGAGGCCCTCCATCAACTTGAGAGTGATGTTGCCTGTGTAGCCATCGGTGACGACCACATCAGCGGCGCTCTGAAAGATGTCAGAACCCTCTACATTACCGACAAAGTTCAAGCCGGAGTCAGCGAGCAGGGCGTGGGAGTCCTTGCACAGGTCCGTACCCTTGCTGGGCTCTTCACCGATGTTGAGTAGGCCAACTCGGGCCTCATCCACGCCGAAGAGATCGCGCATGTAGACGCTGCCCATGACGCCGTACTGCAGCAGGTGTTCCGGCTTGCTGGCGATATTCGCTCCCATGTCAAGCATGGTCACGGGGTGTCCAGTCATGTGCATGGTGATGGCAATACCTGGGCGGCGCACGCCTTCCAGGGTTCCAAGACCAAGGGTGGATGCGCCGACGCATGCACCTGTGTTCCCCATGCAGACCACGGCGCCGGCCTCGCCTGCGCGGACGGCCTTGACGCAGCCGCCGATGGATGAGTCGCGCTTAGCCCGCAGGGCCTTGGCTGGACTCTCGTCCATTTCAATGACCTCGGAGGCGTGCTGTACCGGGAAGCCCGGGTTGCCACCATGGGCATCGAACCACGCACTGATGGCAGCCTCGTCACCTACGAGCAGAATGCTCTCGGGGGCAAGGGCGCCCTCGTCGCGCTTGGTGGCAAGGACTGCGCCCTCTAGAAGGGCACCGGGGGCGTGGTCGCCTCCCATGACGTCTAGGGCAATACGGCTCTTCGGCATAATTACATCAGGCCGCGCGGGGCGGCCTTCCGGAATGGGTTGCTTGGGATCGCGCTAGACAAACTGTGCGCCTGCGCGATCCCGGGCCTCGCTCCGACCAAAGACGGAGCAAGGATGCTATGGGGCGTGTCTTAGAACTCTTCGCGCGGAAGCACCTCGGTGCCTCGCTTGTCGTTGCCTTTGTCAAATCCGTAGTAGCCGCAGTTCTCGCAGACGCGGTGGGTGCGGCTCGGAGAGCCACAACGCGCGCAATGATTGGGCGAGACTGTCTTCAGATGAATCTGAGACCGACGGATACCTTGACGGTGAGAAGAAATGCGGCGCTTAGGGTGTGCCATAGCTGGGTGTTTTTGGGCGTGGCGCCGGTCGGCGCTGCGCTGGTCAATTGAATGTTGAGGTGTTCGGCTAGCGAACGTCCGGAGGGTTTCACGGCCCGCTAACAGGTGCCCAATAGGCCCCTGAAAGCTACATGAAGCCGAGCATGCTAGTGCCCTAGGGCCTGCCTGTCAATGAACTTGGAAGCGATGTTGGGCTTGCTTTGGCTCAAAAATAAGAAAAGGTGCCATGTAGGTGATTTTAGAGCCCTGAGAGCTGCTCCATCGCGCCAGGTACGCCGTCGGCTTTTAGGCCGCGGCCCTGGGCTTGACCGGGGCGTCCGCCGCCGCCGCCGCCGAGATGTCCGGCGATCAGCTTGGCCAGGTCGCCCGCCTTGTGGCCATTTTCAAGGGCCGCGCCTTGGCTGACCACGACGAAAGGAACCTTGCCTCCGTCCCGGCCGAATAGCACGAGCACTAGGTCAGCGGACAGTGCCTTGCCGGCCTCGGCAATCTCGCCGACGGCCTGGGCGTCCGATTCAGGGAGGTCCTGGATCACCCAGGTCACGTCACCCTTTAATTGAGCGGCCCCCTTGAGAGCCTCCACCGTGGCCACAGCATCCGTCCCCTTGGAGGCCTTCTGCTTCTTCTTGGCTTCCTTCAGTTGCTTCTGGAGCAGCTCGAGCCTTCCCTGCAGTTCGCCTGGGCTGGTCTTCAAGATCGAAGCCGCACCGCGAAGGGTTCGGCGCTGCTCCTGGAACTCGGCGATGGCCGCTGGCCCCGTCAGGCCTTCGATGCGCCTGACGCCGGCACTGATGGCGCGCTCTTGGGAGATGGTAAATGAGCCGATGTCACCCGTGCGCTGGACATGGGTTCCACCGCATAGCTCCGTGGACCAAGCCCCCATATCGACCACGCGAACGCGCTCGCCGTACTTCTCGCCGAAGGCGGCAACGACGCCCCTTGCGCGGGCGTCATCGAGGTTCTCCTCGGTGACTTCCACGGCGTTGTTCAGGGCGATCTGCTGGTTCACAATCGCCTCGACCCTGTCGATCTGTTCAGGGGTCAAGCCCTTGGGGTTCGAGAAGTCAAAGCGCAGACGCTCCGAATCCACCTCGGATCCTTGCTGGGCGACATGGTCACCGAGCACCTCGCGCAGGGCCTGGTTGAGCAGGTGCGTGGCCGAGTGGTTCTTGGCAGTTAAGTCACGCCGTGCACCAGCTACCCTTGCCGTAACAAGGGTCCCGGCGACAGGCGCTGCGCCCTTGGCTACTGTGCCTAGGTGGACCACAACTCCGGCGACCTTCTTGGTCCCTGTGACCTGCATCACATGCTCGCCATCCTTCGATGAGATCGTGCCCGTGTCGCCAGCCTGCCCGCCGCTTTCGGCGTAAAAGGGGGACGTGTCTAGGACGAGGCTCAGCTGGCCT
>JBLHWM010000015.1:0-20834 GCA_047629095.1 Planctomycetota bacterium
GCGTCGAGCGCCCGCCCTTCTTTGCGCCCTTCTTCTTGCCGCCGGACTCCTTGGTCTCGGCCTTCTCCGGCATCGCGATCTCGGTCATTTCTTCTTCTCTCCCTCGCCGAGAACGGACAGGAATGCCTTCTGGGGAATGTCGACGTTTCCGATCGAGCGCATGCGGCGCTTACCTTTCTTCTGCTTCTCCAGCAGCTTGCGCTTACGCGTGATGTCGCCGCCGTAGCACTTGGCCGTCACGTCCTTGCGCATGGCGCGGATCGTCTCACGGGCGATGATTCGGCCTCCAATGGCAGCCTGGAGTGCGACCTCGAACTGGTGCCGAGGGATGTCCTTGCGCAGGCGCGAGATGATGTTGCGGCCACGGCGCTCGGCGACGTCGAAGTGAACGATCGACGACAGCGCATCGACGTCGTTTCCGTTGACCAGCACACGCAGCTTGACCAGGTTGTCGGCGCGGTAACCGGTGATGTCGTAGTTCAGCGTGCCGTAACCCTTGGTGCCGGACTTGAGCTTGTCGTAGAAGTCGTAGATCAGCTCGGCCATGGGCACGTCGAATACGATCTGCACGCGGTTCTGGCTGAGGAACTCCTGGCGAATGTATGTGCCTCGGTGTTCGACCGAGATCTGCATGACCACGCCGATGTATTCCGTGGGCACCATCATCGAGACGCGAGCGATCGGCTCGAGCAGCTCCTCGAACTTGTCCGGGTCGGGCAGTGCGCCAGGCGAGTGAATCGTGACCATCTCGCCGTCCTTCATGCGGACCTGGTAAGTCACCGTCGGCGCGGTCTGGATCATGTCCATGTCGTGCTCGCGCTCAAGGCGCTGCTGCACGATCTCCATGTGCAGCAGCCCCAGGAATCCACAGCGGAATCCGAAGCCCAGTGCGTCCGAGGTGACCGGCTCGAAGTCCAAGGAGGAGTCCGACAAAGTCAGCGTCGTGAGTGCGTCGCGCAAGCCCTCGAAGTCTCCCGAGGCGGTCGGGTAGAAGTCGGCGTACACCATGTGCAGCGGCGGCGCATAGCCGGGCAGCATCTCGATGTCCTTGGCCTTGTTCATGCACACCGTGTCGCCGATGCGAACATCTCCGAGCGACTTGATGTTCGAGATGAAGTAACCAACCTCGCCCGCGGCGAGCACTTTCGTGCGCTCCATCTTGGGGGTGAAGCGACCGATCTCGATGGCCTCGAACACCTTGTCCGTGCCCATCATGTAGACCATGTCGCGCTCTTTGATGGTGCCGTCGACCACGCGCAGATACACGATGATGCCGCGGAATTCGTCGTACACAGCGTCGATGACGAGCGCGCGCAGGGGGTCGGCGGGATCGCCCGAGGGTGCCGGGATCTTGTCGATGATCTCATCGAGCACTTCCTTCACGCCCAGTCCCGACTTGGCCGAGACGCGCAGCGCTTCGGTGGCGTCGACGCCGATCGAGTTCTCGATCTCTTCGGCGATCTCGTCGGGCCGCGCGTGCTGCAAGTCGAGCTTGTTGAGGACCGGCAGGATCTCCAAGTTCGCCTCGATCGCAAGGTAGGCGTTGGCGACAGTCTGGGCCTCGACGCCCTGGCTCGCATCGACCAGAAGCAGCGCGCCTTCACAGGCCTGCAGGCTCTTCTCGACCTCGTAGTTGAAGTCGACGTGGCCGGGCGTGTCGATCAAGTTGAGCATGTAGCGCTCACCGTCTTTCTCGTGGAAGATGGTGACCGCGCGGGCCTTGATCGTGATGCCACGCTCGCGTTCGAGCTCCATGTCGTCGAGCAGCTGCGCCTTCATGTCGCGCTGTTTGACAGTGCCCGTGACCTCCATCATGCGGTCCGCTAGCGTCGACTTGCCGTGGTCGATGTGCGCGATGATGGAGAAGTTGCGGATGTACTTGGGGTCCACGTGGAGTCCGGAATTCGAGGCTGGTTCGGGGTCTCTTCCTTTAATGCAGGGAAGAGGGTAAACGGAAGCCGGGGATGGTATCCGATTCGGGCTGAGCTAGGAGGTGCGGCGGCCCTGAAACCGCCCGAAGCGCGCTCTTCCGCACCAGAGTGCGCTTAGTCAGGTTATCGAGCGTGAGCTAGTCGGCCCGAAGCGTGGGTAGCTCGTTGGCCAGGAGGGCCAAAGCGCGGCCCCTGTGGCTCACGGCTGACTTCTGTCCAGGCTCTAGCTCGGCGAAGCTCTTGCCCGTAGCGTAGAAGCCGGGCTCGGTGAACAGGAACAGTGGGTCATAGCCGAAATCCCCGCTTCCACGAAGTCCTTCCAGCATGCGCCCTGCGACCTGGCCGAAGACCTCGGCGGCGGCGCTGCCGTCCGGGCGGCACAGGCAGAGCGCGCAGACGAAGCGTGCGCCACGCTGTGCTTCGGGCACGCCGTCCATGAGCTGGAGCAGCTTGGCGTTGTTCGCGGCATCGTCGCCGTGGGTGCCGGCGAAGCGGGCCGACAGGACCCCGGGCGCGCCGTCTAGATACTCGACCTCGAGCCCCGAGTCGTCGGCCAGGCACCACTCGCCCGTGGCTAGGGCGGCCTCGGCTGCCTTCTTACGGGCGTTGCCCCGGAAATCGGGCTCGTCTTCGACCGTGTCGGGAAGCTCCCGGGCGGGCAGCAGTTCCACACCGAGGGGGGCAAACATAGCCTCGAACTCGGCTCGTTTCTTCTTGTTTTGAGTAGCTAGGAGGATACGCATGGGGCGACTTTAGCCTGTCTTGGGCCTGAATCGAGGCGTTATCGAGCCGGTTAGGCCCAATTCTGCATCGGGCAGTGTTCTTGCCTATCCGGGGCTTGGGGCTGGGGGACGGGATTGTCGAGAGACAGGTTAGCCGAGCCCTGGCCGAGATCTGGGGTGGCCTTACACAGAGGAGTCTTAGACGAGTCGGGGACAGCTATGAAAGTCAAAGTGCTAGCGGGTGTCACAATGATCACCACGATCGTGGGTCTATCCGCATTCGGAAGCTTCCCGGGATGGGCGGCCTTGGCAGCTGCACCCATGGAGAACATGGGCACAAGCAGCTTCGTCAACAAGCTCCCGCTTTCATTCGCCGAGAGCTTCGCCTACCAGAGCAACCGCGGGCTCTCGGTCCAATACTCGATCCCCGATGGCGCCTCTGGCGAGGTCTTCAACCACGCCTCGGGAACCGCCGACGCCTTCTTCCAGTTCACCCTCCGAGCGGGCTCAGACGACACCTTCCAGATCCTGGTCTACGCGGACAGCAGCAACGCACTACTCACCCGCACCTTCGTAATTCCCGGCTACGCCCCGGTCATCACCGTGCCTCCCAAGGCCCGCGTCGTGATCAAAGATCCCATCGACGAGGAAAGTGACAGCATCACCGGACTCGTCACCATTGGCTAGGGAGCCAAGTCCCCGACAAGACCTACTGCACGAAGATCGTGGTGGGATTCGAGAGTCGAGACGATGCATCCGATGTGTAGATGATGCCCGATTGCATGGTAGCTAGTGTGCCGATGGGAATGCAGGGTGGGATGGTGACTTGGAAGCTGAGGCGGCCCGAGCCGTGTCGAATCAAGAGAGCGCCGCCGTCCACGACCAAGGGGGGACGCGAGTGCATGACTAACTTCCTGGAAGTCCGTGCCCGGCCCCATCAGGATGTCAACGGCGAAAATCCCGGCATGGGCCGTTGCGGGAAGAAGAGCTGCGAGGCATGCGAGTAGAAGCCTCTTCACGCTCCAAGCCTAGAAGATAGACGTGGAATCCGGGTACCTGGGGATTGCGTGTCTACTACGGCGAGACGTGGCGGGGCCTTCCCCCTAAAGCAAAGCCGCCTAGGGCTGTTTACGAGGTTCGATGCGCAGGAACCGGCTCCAGGGACCTGTGTGCTCGGTGACCTGCCAATCGCGGTCGAGTCCGGAGCGGATGCGCTCGATGTAGGGTTGCCAGAACTCCCCCAGGTTGAGTGGGTCGCCGGCGTCTTGCGGGGCGGCAACCTGTAGCTCGGAGAAGGGGGCCGTGCCGTCAGCGTCGACTTCTACGACAGCCAGCCAGCGCGGCTCCGGGTTGTTCTTTCGGTAGCTCCAAGTCCAGTCGACGATCACGGACTCGCCAGCTGCCATCAGCTCGCCGAGCTGCTTGGACACCATGAGGTCCGCGTCGCCGACCACGCCATCGACGCTCATGTAATAGTGCAGGGGGCCGCAGATGTTGACCTCGCGGAGCTGATCGAACTGGCCGTTCAAAGTGTGCTCGCTGTACTGCAGGGAGAAGACCACGCCGCCGTCAGGCAGGAGCTCTTGGACTGCGGCGATACGCGCGGCGGCGCGCTCGTTTTTGTCGGCATAGGTTGCTGCGACGTAGTTCCCCGCGATAACCAAGCTGCCGATGGGCAGCGCGATGGAGGCAATCGCAGCGGTGCGCTTCCCGGATTTCTGGCTCCGCAGTCCCATCATCAGCAGGCACGCAAGGATCACACAGCCCATGGAGCTGCCGATGAAGTAGCCGCCCTCGGTGCGCTCTCCAAATCCAATGAAGAAGGCCCAGGGGAAGATCACCAGCACCAGGCCGAGCCAGGCTTGGGGCATACGGGTGAGCTTGGTCTGGAGGATCCAGAACACCGCCAAGGCAAGCAGGCCAAGGGTGGCGAAGAGCTCCACCGCAACGAAGGTCACCGTGGGGGCCTTGGTCACCCTGGCGGTTGCACCCAAGAAGTCGCTGAGCTCTTTGAGGTTTTCGACCGGGCTCAAGTGAGAGGTCAGCCAGCGGCTCGCCAAGAGGGTGATCAGGAAGGCAGTCACCGCGACGCCAAAGCGCTTCGCTCGCTCGGCGTGAGTCGTGCAGGAGTTCGCGGTCCAGATGCAGGTCAGCACAAGTCCGGGAAACAGCAGCGGTCCAGTCTGGTGACCAAGGGAGACGACTAGGCCCGCGAGCAGTGCGAATAGGAATAGACGGCCCAAGTCCAGTCGCCCCGCCCGCGCCATAATGCAGAGGCCGAGCCAAGAGGTGCAGAGCTGCACGGTGTGAACCTCGATCTGCGTTCCATGGTTCAAGAAGCCCGCGGTCGTCGCCAAGAGCGCTGTACCAAAGACCGCGATCGGCGTCGTGAAATCAAGCCGTCGCAGGGTCACGAAGCAGAGTCCAACCGCCGCGCCTGCGGCCAGGGCCGAGAGCAGCTCCAGGGTGCCGCGGACCGTCAGTCCGAATGGCCCAGCCAGCACAAACTCCACCAGCCGCGCGAGCCACGCGTACCCCAAGTGGTACCAAAACGTGAACGTTGCATCCGCCGCCGCCATACGGTTGACAAGCTCTGAAGCATCTCCAGGCATCCGGTCGACGCGGTACGAAAACAAAGCCCCCGCAACGATCAAGCTGGCGACCACAGCGCCCAGAACCTCTCGCATGGAGAGGCTGGACTTGGTCCGAGGCGGATTTGGCTTCACTTGGTCGCTTTGGCTAATGGCTACTCTCTGGGCTGCTTATTCAGAATCGTTGACTAGACCGTTGCGCCTTCGAGAGCAGCTTTCTGCAGAGCGAATACGTGGTTGATGCCAGTCTCGCCAACGGCGAGCATTGCGTCGAGTTGCTGGCGGCTGAACGTCGCGCCCTCGGCGGAGCCTTGGACCTCGATGAACTCGCCCTCGCCGGTCATGACCAGGTTCATGTCGACCTCGGCGATGCTGTCCTCCGCGTAGGGCAGGTCGCAGACGACCTCGCCGCCGACCACGCCGACACTGATCGCACCGAGCTGGGTCGTCATGGGGAAGGCGCGCAGAAGGCGCTTGTTGCCCATGGCCATCAGGCAGTCATAGACCGCGACGTAGGCGCCGCTGATCGCGGCTGTGCGGGTGCCGCCGTCGGCCTTCAACACGTCGCAGTCCACCATGATGGTGCGCTCGCCCAGCAGGTCAAAGTCCATGGCTGCGCGAAGGGAGCGCCCGATCAGGCGCTGGATCTCCACCGAGCGACCGTCGATCTTGCCGGCGCGATCGCGTGCCTTGCGGCGGTCGGTGCTCGAGGGCAGCATCGCGTACTCCGCGGTCAGCCAGCCCTTGCCCTTGCCCTTCATCCAGCGCGGCACGGAGTCGCTCCAGCTCGCGGTGCAGAGCACGCGCGTCTCGCCGAAGCAGGACACAACGCTGCCCGGTGCGTGGGAGGGGAAGCCGCGCTCGAACTTAATCTCGCGGGTCTCGTCGAAGGCTCGGCCGTCTTGTCGTGCCATGGTGGGGATAGGGGATTTAGAGGTTGGGGGGGATGAGGCGCAAACGGCGAGTTTAGTCTCGCGGGCGTCGCGGTGGCGGGGGCAGGCCACTTTTTCGGAAGGCGATTGGGAAGCGGCGGAGCCACGGGGCGGGAGGGGGATCTGCAGAGCTCGAATCCCCGATCCGATTGATGCTGCTAGATGCGCTGCAGCTTTTGGATGTGTTCGAGGGCAAAGAGCTGCCGCGCGCCATCGGGCCCTTCGATCCGCAGCCCGTCGGTCTCCAGGAACAGGGCGCGGCCAATCGCGGTCTTGCCGCCGCTCAAGCCCACGCGCACGTCCTGTCCGGCGATACCCGTGGCCTCGAGGTAGTCGCCCAGGATCTCGCTCGGCGACAGGGCGCCGACCTCGAGCAGCTCCCCAAGCTCTTCCACGATCAGCGCGGCCAGGTCCCGCGGCGTCGTCGTGCAGCCCAAGAGGGCGAGGCTCGAGACAGGGCGCTCGGCCAGCAGCTCGGCCGGGAAATCACGCTGCAAGACGTTCGCGCCAATGCCGACCACATAGGCCGGCGCGTCTGGGTCCAAGTTGCGCGACTCGACCAGAATGCCCGCGACCTTGGGCGCCTCGTAATCGGAGCCACCGCGCGCACCCCGATCCTCCAGGGGCTCGGCCACAACCAGGTCGTTCGGCCAGTCCAGCAGCACCCGCCCAGGCTCCAGCCCCGCGCGCACAACCGCACTGCGCAGGGCCAGCCCCACCGTCATGCTTAGCACCGCCGGCAGCGGCAGGGTCCACGAGTCGCGCCCCAGCAGGACAACGCTCAGCAGCATGCCCTGCCCCGGCGCGCCCACCCAGGGCCGCCCCAGGCGCCCGCGGCCCGCAGTCTGGAACCGCGCCAGGTGCGCGTCCAGGTGCTCGGCCCGCCCGGCGTCCATCTCGCGAAAGGCGTGCTCGTTGGTCGAGTCGAGTTCGACGTGTTCAAAGAGGCGCGGGGTCGTCATGGGCACAGGATAGCGGGTCGCACTCAAATCGCCGCCCATCCCTCGCAGCTTGACCGCGAATCTTCGGGACGCCGTGAAATCGCGGCGATATCCTGCACATTCGTCGGCTCGCCCCGGACCGGTCCGGATTCTTGCGGCCCCTTCCGGCCCCGTCCGGATTACCAGGCTCGAGCTGACTTGCACCTAATTATGTCGAACCCAAGCTCCACACCCCTACGCCTGCTGGCCATCGGCGACGTGCACCTCGGCACCCGTCCGGGCAGTCTGCCCGAGGACCTGGTCGCAGCGGGACTCGCCATTGACGAGGTCACGCCCGCAGCCGCCCTGGCCATCGCCATAGACCGTGCCATCGCCCTCGATGTGCACGCCGTGGTCTTCGCGGGCGACGTGGTCGAGAGCACCAACGCGCGCTTCGAGGCCCGCGGGCCCCTGGAGCTGGCCGTGGCCAAGCTGCACGACCGCAACATCCCCGCCATCGCCGTGGTGGGCAACCACGATGTCGAGGCCCTGCCGCGTCTAGTCGATCGCATTCCCGGCCTGGAGATCCTTGGCGCCGGCGGCCAGTGGCAGACCCGGATTCTAGAGGTCGACGGCAAGCCCGCGGCCGAGCTCGTCGGTTGGTCCTTCCCCGAGCGCAGAGTCAGCACGAGCCCCGTGGCCGAGCTCGTTGGCGCACCGCTCGTCGCGACGAGCCTGCCACGCATTGGTCTGCTGCACGGCGACCTCGACGCGTCCGGCGGCATCTATGCACCGTTCACCTCCAGCGAGCTCAAGGACGCCGGCCTCGACGCCTGGCTGCTCGGCCACATCCACAAGCCCTCGTTCCAACTCGACTCGCCGATCGGCGTGCCCAGTGGCTACCTAGGCTCACTCGTCGGACTCAGCCCAAAAGAGTCCGGCCGCCGCGGGCCCTGGCTTATCGAGGTCGACGCCACCGGCAAGTTGAGCGCCGAGCACCTCGCAATCGCGCCTCTGCATTGGCAGCACTTGGACATGGCGGTGGGGGAGGCGGACACGGTGCTGGACGTGGCGGACAACCTGTCGAAGCTCGCGGAGTCCAGCGCGCGTCAGTTGACCGATTCGGGTACACCGTCGCGTCTACTCGGACTTCGGATTCGCCTGACCGGGCGCTCTCGCAACCGCGAGTCCATCGCCGAGTGGTGCGACGAGGGCGGTTGGGCTGGCGCGACCGAATGGGCTGGTGAGACGGCGTTCTTTGTGAACAAGGTCACCGAGTCCCTGGAGCTGACGCTCGATCTACAAGAGCTGTCCATCGGCGACGATCCCTTGGCGCTCATGGCGCAAAAACTGCTGGTGCTTAAGGAGGACGGCGAGTCCAGGCAGGCCCTGCTTGCCGCTGCTCGTCAGTCCATGCAAGGCGTCGCTGAGAATGGCAGCTGGTCCAAGTTGGACGAGCTGCGGGACGCGGAAGATCCCCTGGCGGATGCCGCGTTGATCGAGACCTTGACCCGGGCGGGAACTAGCGCTTTGGAAGCGCTGCTTGCCCAACGCGGCCAGCGCGAGCAGGTGACGGCATGAAGCTGCGCCGCCTTGAGGTCAACCTGCTGCCGGGCATCGACGACGGCTTCGCCCTGGAGCGAGACCAATTCGGCGACGGCATGCACGTGGTGCTCGGACCCAACGGCATCGGCAAGTCGAGCCTCGGGCGCGCCATGCGCTCGCTGCTTTGGCGCGAGGGCGCGGGCTCGGCCCAGGTGATTTCCTCGGCGCACTTTGAGTCCACCGATGGCGACTACCTCGTCACGCGGGAGACGTCGAGCCTGCGCTGGCAGCTGGACGGCGCGTCCAGCGACGGGCCGCACCTACCGGCATTCAATCTGGCGCCGTGCTTCTTCCTTGGCCTGCGCGACCTCTTGGATATCGCGGGCAAGGATGGCGGCCAAGTGGCAGACGCGATTCGTGAAGAGATGTCCGGTGGCTACAACTTGGAGACCATCGCTAGTCGCTTTCCCGAGTCGACCCTACTGCGGCGCGGCAAGAAGCAGAGCAATGCCATGGGCCCGGCCCAGAACGATGTTCAGGTCGCGCGCCGCGAACAGGAGCAGCTCGAGCTGGCCGAGGCTACGCTCAAGCAGCTCCAGCTCGAGATCGACGCCGCCGCCAAGGCGAGCCAACGCGTGGCCCACATCTCGGGAACCTTGGAGTTGCAAGGCGATCGCGAGCAGCTCGCCGATTGCCAGGCCCGCATCGAGGAGCTGCCCGAATCCCTGGCCGCTGTCACTGGCGCCGAGCCCAACGAGCTGGACCGAATCGCAACGGACACCGAGCGCAAAGCCGGCGAGCTGCGCGTAGCGACGCGCGCTCGGAAAGACGCCGCGGCCAAAACTACCGGCACGGGGCTGGAGCGTCCAATCGAGGACACTCTTCTCATTCGCGCCAAGGCGCGCGCCGCGAAGCTGCAAGAGACCGAAGGGCGCATGGCCCGGGCCGAGTCGGATTGGAAGAGCGCAAGGGGCGCGGCGGCGGAAGCGAGCCTGAGACTTGGCGGTGCGCAAGATCCACCCGCGGTCTTGGACCTGCCGGACGCCGAGCTGCTGTTCGCGTTCCTGCGGGATGTTGAGTACAACGTCGCCCAACTCGATCTGGTCGAGCAGCGCATTGCGGGGCTCGACACTAGTGACGAGGGCGACGGCATGCTGACCGCCGTGCAGCTCCAACGGGGCATCGATCAGCTGCGCCTGTGGCTGCGCTCACCGGATGCCGTCCTGCCTATAGAACTCACAGCACAGCCGGGCTTGGCCGCGTCAACTAAGGGCCTGTCCCTCGGTCTGATCCTGCTGGGCTTTGCCCTGGGTTTCTTTGTTCACCCCGCGCTCTTCGCCATCGCGGGTGTCGGGCTCGGGATGCTGATGCCGCGCGGTGTCGACAAGCCGAGTGTCGAGCCCGTGCAAGACGCCGCTCAAAATACGCGCGCCAAGGCCGAGGCCAGTTACGACCAGGAGGCGCCCGCCGCCTGGACGGAATCCGAAGTTGCGAAGCGCCTGCAGCGCTTCGAAGACCAGCTCGTCGATCGCCAACTCCAAGACCGCCAGGCCATCACCACCGGGGACCGCAGCCGCGATCTGCACGCAGAGCGGACCTCTCTCCGGGAGAGCCAGTCCGAGCTTGACGAGCGCCGTGCCCAGCTCGCCAAAGAGCTCGGCCTAGAGCAGGTCCTGCCCGGCGCTCAGCTGGTGGACATCGCCAGGAGAATGGACGAGCTGCGCAAGGCTAGGCAGGCTGAGCAGGCCGCCGCCAGCAAGCTGGACGCGATCCAAGCCGAGCAGTCCGCGCTGCTGCTCCAGTTGACCGAAGACCTGCTGCCCTCCACCGGCGCGGCGCCCCAGGACGCGGCCGCGGCCCTTGCCAGTGCCGAGAGCCTCGCCAAGCGCGACGGCGACCTGCGCAGCGCGCTCGAAGCCTCAAAGCAGGCAGCCGCGCGCATCGACTCCTTAGAGGAAGAGCTCGCCGCCCTGGCCGCCCGAACCCAGGTCGTTCTGCAGGACGCCGGCGTTTCGAATCGCGCAGAGCTCAACGTGCTGGTCTCCGGACTCGCAGACTATCGAAGCGAAGAGGCCACCCGCGAGGGGCTCGCCATTAGCATCAAGCGCGGCGAGGCGAAGCTGCTCGCGGTGGGCGAGCAGTCCCTATTGGACATGGACTCCGAACAGCTGCACACCGAGCGCGACCTTGCCATGGCCGCTGCCGATTCCCTGGAGTCTCTCTCCGAGCAAAAGGCCGAGATCGAAGGCGACATCAAGCGCGCGCGCCAGGGTCACGCGATCGAAGCCGGCCTGTCGGCCAAGGCCAAGATCCTCGACAAGCTCGAGGTCCTGCGCGACGAGGTACTGTTCGCATCGGCCGGTAACTTCTTACTGGAGACGGTCGCCCGCGAGCACGAGACCGACAGCATGCCCACGGTGCTGGAAGACGCCCGCAAGCTGTTCGCCGAGTTCACCCAGCACAAGTACGACCTGCGCGTTCACCCCGAGCGCAAGCAGTCCTTCGTCGCGATCGAGACGCGCACCCACAAGCAGCGCAACCTCGACGAGCTGTCGGATGGAACCCGCATCCAGCTCGCCCTCGCCGCGCGCCTCGCATTCGTCAAGCAAGCCGAGCAGGGCAACACCCTGCCCCTGTTCCTAGATGAAGCCCTCGACCACTCCGACGACGAGCGCTTCCACGCCATCGCCAGCAGCCTGGCCAAGATGGTCCGAGACGAGGGCCGCCAGATCTTCTACCTGTCCAGCGACGCCTCCGACATCGAGCGCCTACAGCGCGCCTTCACCGAGCGCGATGCCGGCCAAATCCAGGTCATCGACCTAGCCGCAGCCCGCGGCCGCGAGTCCGCAATCCGGACCGCCGATCAGCTCACCATCGCACCCCGCGCCCAGGTTCCCGAGCCAGGCAGCCTGACCTCTGAGCAGTACGGCGCCAAGCTCGAGGTCCCCGTGCTCAACCCGCGCAAAGGCGCTGCCGACACGCACCTCTTCTACCTGCTCGGCGACGACCTCGGCGCTCTGCACAGCCTGCTCAGCTTGCCTATCGAGTCCGCTGGGCAATGGTCGAACCTGCGCGCCGGAGCTGCACCCGCTGCCCTAGCCCTCGAAACCGAGAGTGCCGCCGGCGCCGAGCTCACTTCGCGCATCGCGCTGCTCGACGCCTTCTGCGGCCACTGGCTCATCGGCCGCGGCAAGCCAGTGGACACCGCGGCTCTCGAGGCCAGCGGCGCACTGACGAACACCTCCCTCAAGAAGGTGCCCCAGATCGCCAAGGACTTGGATGGCGATGCGGGTGCCTTGGTTCAAGTTCTGCGTAACCGCGGACCGCACGCCCTCGCCAAGGGCTTTCCGACCAAGCAGGTCGACGCCCTAGAGACGTACCTCGTGGACGAGGGCTACCTCGCCGAGCTAAGCCCACTTACCGAGGCCGATCTCACCGCCAAGGTGCTCACCATCCCAGCCACCGCCAAGCTCTCCTCGAAGACCACGCGCGACCTGCTGCACCGGTGGTGGACCCTGACGGCAGCCAAGAGCCAAGCGCCCTCGGCCTAATACGCTGTCCGCCTGGGGAGGCCCCAGCCAACCGCCCGCCCACAAAAAAGCCCGCCGGAGTCGTGAGACTCGGGCGGGTTTTCGCTTGGGCTGATCCCCTCGGCAAGGGCCGATGGGGGAGGCCGATCAAGTCATCAGGTTGTCTTGCTTGCGGTCGAGCAAGCCGCGCAGGCGGCCCATGACGTTGGAGTGGATCTGGCAGACGCGGCTCTCGGTCAGGGCGAGCATCTCGCCGATCTCGCGCATCGTGTGACCGAGCTGGTAGTACTGCTCGATGATGAACTGTTCTTTGTGGGTGAGGGACTTGGTCATGTAGCGCATGAGGTCGCGCTTGTTGAGCTCGTCGACGGGGCTCTCCGCGGTGCGGTCCTCGACGATGTCCATCTTCTCGACCGAGTCGCCGTCGTCGCCGTCGTCCCACTTTTCACTGAGGGAGTACATGGCCTTGGCCTTGGCGCCTTCCATCTCCTTGAGCAGCTCGCCGTGCTCGAGGTCGAGGTGGCGGGCCAGCTCGGAGTGGGTGGGCTCGCGGCCGTACTCGCCCATGAGCTTCTGGTACATGCGCTCGATGCGGGTGGCCTTGACGCGCACGAGGCGCGGGACCCAGTCCTGGCTGCGCAGCTGGTCGAGGATCGCGCCGCGGATGCGGGTCGAGCAGTAGGTCTTGAACTTGTAGCCGCGGTCCGGGTCAAAGCCGCGGATGGCATCCATCAATCCAAAGGTACCGGCGCTGATCAGGTCGTCGAGTTCGATGGACTTGGGCAGGGTCTGCTGCAGGCGCTCGGCGTGGTAGCGCACAAGTGGCATGTGGCGTTCCATGAGCTCGTTGCGCAGCTCTTGCAGCGCCACAGAGCCGTCGCGACCGACCTTCTTGAACTCGATCCCGTAATCTGTCCAGAGCTCTTCCGTTGGACGGTCGGCCATGGTCACGTCGGCCTTCTTGGCGGCCTTCTTCTTCTTAGCCATTCGCTTGGGCTTGGCGGCTCCCTTGGCCTTCGTTTTGGACTTCGCGTCTGGTGCAGACATCAGCTTGGAAATGGGGCTGGAAGTCTTGGAAGCCTTTTGGGGCTTCAACGGTTGCTTGGATGCTTTCATGCGTCGCCAGTGGATCAGAAGAAACGGGAACGGGCCCTTGGGGGATACCGTTCTTTGTCGACCACTGGGCTTGATACTTGAGAGTCATCCGGAATGTTTTTCCACTTTTGAGTCGAGAAGTCCCAAGGACTAGTAGGTCACGAGGGCATGGGCTGGAACGCCGTCGAGCTTGGCGCGCCCCGGCAGGAAGCTGAGCTCGATCACCAGGGCACAAGCCACCGGAGTCCCGCCAACCTTGCGGATTAGCTCAATAGCAGCCGCCATGGTGCCACCCGTAGCCAGTAGGTCGTCGACGATCAGCACCCGGGGCGTGCCCTCGAGGGCGTCCGTATGGATCTCGACCGTGTCTGTGCCGTACTCGAGCTCGTAAGACACCGATTCCCTGGTGAAAGGCAGCTTTCCGGGCTTCCGGATCGGCACAAAGCCCTTCCCTAGCTTCGTAGCCAGGGGGACCCCAAAGATGAAACCCCGGGACTCAATGCCTGCGATCACGTCATAAGAGTCCGGATCCACCAACTCGGCCAGCAGGTCGATCGACTGCTTCAACCCCTCTGGGCTAGCCAGCAGGGGAGTTATGTCCTTAAAGACAATGCCTGGCTTGGGGAAGTCAGGAACGTCGCGAATATAGCTCTCGATTGAGTTGGACACAGCAGATGGGGGAGACAGGGTGAATGAGGGGAGGAAACGCCCCTAACTTGTATAGAACCGAGCCCTTGACTTCAATAGGCGGATATGCGGTGGCGGTCACTTCTGTGCACTTGTGCCCGCATGGCGGTGCCGCACGGGGCAAGCGGGATTTGGGCCCTTATGCTAGGTTTCATCATTAACCGCGGGGACTTGCCCCGCTCAACCTAGCCCCTCCGGTCCAGTCATGTTCAAGCACACCGCAGTCGCAATTATCGTAGCGCTCTTCTCCTTGCAGTCCTTTGCCCAGGAAGACGTCCCGCTAAGTGGCACATATACCTATGGCGCGATAGGCGCGCAGTACTTTGACCCTTGCACGCCGGGCGTCGATAGCCTTGTGACACTCGGTGAGCGCGGCACGATTGCATTCAACCCCGCCGGCACGTTCACGTGGGACAGTACCGAGCATCGCGCCTGCGCATCGGGTGGTGTCGACGTCGTGAGTGATAGCAGGAGTGGAACCTATGACTGCTCGCTGGACGGAACGCTGGAGCTCGACTTTGGACCCATATTCGGCGTCGAAGTTAGGCCGTTCCAGATGACATGGGAGCGAGACATCTTCGTGCTGCAAGGTACAGACCCTGGCGAGCCGATCACTCTGATCGGAATCCGCCACGGAGTCGGCATGTCGAACGCCGACTTCAACGGCACCTATGCCTTGGCTGGTTTCGGTCAGGAGCAAGTTCTCGGAGGCGTGAACTCATTCGTCGACTTCGGCGAGGCGGCCTTCGATGGTGCGGGCAACTACAGCTCAACAAGCTCGTACAACGAGTTCGGCCCCGGGGGCCAGTCCACGGGGATCAATAGTGACTCGGGAGCCTATACCATTTTGGCCAATGGCCAGATCGCCCTTGGTGGCTCTGGCCCAATCGGGATGATCTCTGCCGATGGGAGTGTCGCTTTCGTCGCTGAGTGGTCCGGCACGGAGAGCTTGTTGACCGTCCTTGCCAGGAAAGGCACCGGGGCGCCAACAAGCGGCGCGCTGGATCAGGATTGGTATTTAAGTGAGATCGGGGCCGAACAGCCCGCCACGTTCGCGTCGTCCGCTCAATGGGGCGCGACGGGAGTCGTAAGCATCGGCGGCTTCGGTGGTGCGTTCACGTTCAACGGAGACGGCGCCTGGGTGGACCTGGGTGGGAGTGGTGGAGGTCCTGACGGTGGGTCCGGTACGGTTCTCCTTGCCGCCGACGGCTCGCTCACGATCAGCAACCCTGGCTCGCCTGTGGCGAATGGCTGGCTGGCTGATCGCGAGGACTTCGCTATCTTCGCAAGTCTCAACGAAGCCAGTGACATGTCGCTCGGCATCCTCGTTCGCGATCGCGGCCCGTTGGACACATTTGGCATTGGCGAAGTCTCTGTCGGCACCGGCGGCCAGCAACCCCTGTCGATCATGACAGGAAAGGACAACGCGTCTCTCCCCTACTTTGTCCTGGGCAGCTTGAGCGGCATGACGCCAGGAACTCCGGTTGGGGGCGAGGTCATGCCCCTGAACATAGACGGCTACACCAACTTCACGCTGTCGCACCCGAACTCGGTGCTATTGCCTGGTTCATTCACCACGTTAGACATGTTCGGCTCCGGCATCGCGACCTTTAATGTACCGCCCGCAGTTCTCGCCGCGTTTGTCGGTTTGACGCTTCACCACGCGTTCATCGTGCTCGATCCGAGCGATCCCGATGGCGTGCGTATGGTCTCGAACGCAGTGAAGGTGGACTTAGTACCGTAGCGCGCCGATGGACTCCCCTCCCGAGATTCGGTCGGCAGCAAGGGGGGGGCATCCGATCGATCCCCTTGGGGGTCGATGCCTGAGTGGAGCCCCGAAGGACTCGCTGGACGGCACGGCGTTGCCCGGTGGTGCACCCGTGAACGCGATCGTCCCCAGGGGAGCGGAGCCGTAGTGGTCATTCCTCAGGCTCGCCTATGGAATCAGATATGTAGCCATGAAGCTGCAAAGCGAAGGTGAAGTTTTGGACCATTCCGTCAAAACGGATTTAGCCCCGCTCTCCTTTGGCCGATCATCTTGGTGTCCCAAATCTGAGAGTCCGTCTCCTCTCACCCCCCCCCACAATGACTCCACATCGCAATACGCCCCCCAGCGTAAATCCGCCTTCGTGCCCGGATCCGCCTTCTTTGGCGCCGCCTTCCTCGTGGAATGCGCGCACCGAGGGCGTGAGATTGAACTCCAGCAAACAGGCTCGGATCGCAAATCTCGAGCGCTTGATTACCGCCGCCCGGGACCACGGTGACCACGCCGAATACGACCGGCTGGTCGACCAACAGGCCCGCTTCTGTGGCAGCATCAGCGCTCTCGAAGAGCTCGCTGATACCTATCCAGTACACCGCACCCTCGAGAGCATCGCCGCCCTCGACACCGACCGCTCCTACCGTACCCGCCAACTCCTAGAGACTGCGCGCCAGGGTGGCCTGCGCTCTCCCCATGAAGTTGAGATCATGGCGCGCTGCTACTTCCTTCTTGGTGACTTCGGCTTGGCCCTCGACATGTTCGACGAGCTGCTCGAGGCGAGTGTAGCCGAGGGGCACATTCATCGCTATCGAGGCCTGTGCCTCCTCAGCCAAGGCGCTTGGGTTCTTGCCCAGTACGCCTTCGAAGACGCCCTGGCCGATGACTCAGAGTGCGGCTTGTCCCTTCGCGGAAAGGGTGAGGCCCTGATCCAGGTGGGCCCTGCCGAGCAGGCGATTCACTTCCTGCGCAAAGCTCTGCGCAAGTTGCCCCGCGACGCCCATACCTATTTCCTGCTGGGAGACGCCCTGTACAGCCTCGGGCATGTCTCCGAGGCTTCGGTCGCCTACACGCGTTCGGTGCGACTAGCCCCCCTTAACAAGCGCAACATCCACCGCCACGCCCGTACCTTGATGCAGCTTGGCCGAGCCGTGGAGGCGGTCCAAGTTCTGGACGCGGCCCACGAGCAGGACCTCTCCAGCACGCCCGGTAGCGTCGAGCGCAAGCTTTGGTCCGAGGCCCTCCACCGGGAACGGAGAGCCGCCTCCGACCAAGCCGCCAGGGCCGAGGCCGTAAAGCCCAAGCCACGGGTGCGCCACAAGCGCCGCAACCTCATCAAGCGCTGGCTCTCGAAGTCCCTGTACCCCTACTAGCGCTGTGTGCCTTGGACACCGGTGGTGGGCGCCAATCAAATTCATGGTTCAGGGCGAAAAAGAAGCCAAAGGCTATCGCAAGGAAGCCCAAGAACTTCGCGACGAATCCTAGCCCAAGCCCAAGCCCAAGCCCAGGCCCAAGCCCAAAGCCCGTGGCCCTGAAAATGTAGTCGGGGGCCCTAATGGCCAAATGGGAACCCAAAACTCAAGGCGAGAGGATGGCTGGAATCCTTCGGCCTTGGCGTCGGCCATGAACCACACTTACAGGACTCTCGGAAGCGCTCGGTTGAAAGTCCTGTAGGCCCAACGCGGTAGGTACTCGCCAACAACAAGAGGCGAGAGTGCAAGGCTGAGTACGCATGGAACCACCCGATGTACATCAGGTACCAACACAGTCGCTGGCAGTCGGTCGCTCCGGATGCGAATGACGAGTACTCGGTGAGCCTACCTGCGCCAGGCAAATCTTAAGTCCGATGCTGGGACCGCAATCGCGTCGAGGACGGCGTCATCAAGAAGCTTCGAACCGACTTCATGTTCATCGAAGTTGGCGAGCCCGGCGACGAAGCTGAGCGCATCACGATTCCAGTGAAGCGGGGTCGGAAATCAGGGCAAGCAGACGCTGTCTACAGGAGCTAGGAGCGTGCTCCGCTCGTGAGAAGTCACGCCTTGTCGCGCTCTAAACCAAAGCCCAGATCACTAGCAGTCCGTTGGTGATCATGTGGGCTTGGATGGCGGGGGCTAGGCTCTTGGTACGGCAGGTGAGTAGGCCGTAGGCTAGGCCGGCTAGGGTGCCGACGAACCAGCGGTCGTGCATGGCGCCGAAGACGGTGGCGGTCAGGACGGTGGAGGCTAAGGTGTAGGTGCCGAGTGGGATTTCGGCAGTGCGCGCCGAGATGAAGCGGCGCATCAAGTAGCCGCGAAAGGCGAGCTCTTCAGCGATGGGGGTGAGCAGGATTGTGGAGAGCACGAAGGCGGCATAGAGCAGGGGGCTGGTGGCGCTCGGGCCGTCCAGGACGGAGAGTGCTTGGGTCCCGTCCGTGGCAGTGGTGTCTAGGCCAACCCAGACGACGAAGACGAGCACACCGACGGCCGTTCCGGACCAGGACCAGAGTGCGGCGAGCTTGGGGTAGTGGTGCCGGTAGTGCCATAGCGCGAGTGAGCCGACGATGAGCGAGGCGGGATAGGCGCTGGACTCGTCGATCACGAAAGCGCCGACGAGTAGTTGGGTTGCGAGAACCAAGAACAGGGGCGCTAGGTAAGCGGACACCGCGCTTGGGGCGGTCCTTGGTTTTTGGTGCTGAACTTGGTCCTGCTTGAGGAAGAAGTTCGAGCGCTCGACGAAGGCAACTAGGCCCAAGGCGATGGTGCAGAACAGCACCCAGCCCATGCGCGTGTGGAAGGCGCCGAGTGCGAGAGCCGGGGACCAGAGGTCGCCGATTAGAATCAATGCGACGATGCGTAGAACGTTCGCAATCCAGACGGCGGCGGTGCCGATGGGCAGCAGCCAAAAGGCGCGCGGGAATTCCAAGCGGTCGCGTAGGACCCATAGGTAGACGCACAGGAAGATCCAGACCAGGCCGATGCCTTCGTAACCAGAGCAGGCGAAGCCGATGCGCACGACAAAGTCGTCGGTGCCAGCCAAGGTGCCCTCGGTGGGCACGTTGGCGTTTGGCATCAAGAGTTGCAAGAGGAAGCGCACGGCCACAAGGGTCGGCACGCCGAAGGACTCCCAGAAGCTGGCTTGGCCGAAGTGGCCGACGACCCAGGCGAGCACGCCCGCTGTCGCGCCGAACAGGACGCTGCGATTCCAGGCCAATCGGCACCAAGCGCCAAGGGGCAGTGCGATGGCGAATAGGCTGACTGCGGCGATTGCAGCAAAGGCGAACCAGAGCAGGGGCGCGAAGACTGGTGGGGCTTGGTTTGAGCTGGCCGTTGCGAAGAGCTGCTCGGTGAAGAAGAAGAGCAGCAGGACGCTGCTGCCGTGGACCAAGGCAGAGCCGCGCCAGCGCGGGGCAAGCAGGTCTTGGTGCGCGCCGAAGGCCTCGGCGATCCGGCGCCGGGCGAACAGGATCACGCCCGCGAATACGGCGATGGCGCAGGGCACAAATCGTGGCAACTCAAAGGGCAGCCATGTCCATGCCTCGTGTACCGCAACCAAGCGCTGGGCGGGGAAGGCAAGGGTGAAGCTGTGGGCTTCGGCGAGTGCTAGGGCAAACAGGGCCAAGCCCAGCAGCGCCTTCTGGCGTGGCTCGCCAGCGATAGGGAATCTGGACTGCACGGCTACTGGTTCTCGGCTCGTTGGACGCGCCTCTTAGATGTCAAGATCATGGCACCTAGGAACAGGACGGCCAGGGAGACGCGGGTGGATGCGCCATGGATCTCCGGTGCAGAGTGGGATGCGTCGGACCCGTCGAATATGGCCTCGAGGCGGGGACCTAGGCCCTGAGCCGGGGCGGGTGCGCTCAGCAGTGCGAGTGCTAAGGCAAGGCAAGCTCCCTGCAATTGTGCGGGCAGAAATCGCCCTAAGAGGGGCTTCGGAAAGCTCATGGGGGTACTCCGGTGAGGAGTAAGGGGTGGAGAGTCGGGGGGGGATTCGGCCCACAGTCAAATGGGGGGGTGAGCCTCAATCGTTCTCGGCTCCAAGTGGGAGTGCTTGAACGGATTCGCCGGACTTTCCAACGGGTTTTCCGGATCCCTTAAAGTCGCGTACCCATGTCGAAGCTCACGGCGATCTGGGTGCCGTAGAGTGGGTAGTCGATGCGCGCGCGCCAGCTGCGGAACGCGGTGGGATCCCAGGCCAGGCTCTGGAAAACATGGGCCAAGAGTTGGCCGTGCTTGGGCACCTCGGGGACGGGCAGCATATCGATGCCGCGCCCGGTGACTTCCAGTTTGTCCGCCGTGTCCAAGCGGTCCACTTCTCTCGCGGGGTCGTTCACGTCGACGACGCCGTCAAAGGCCGTGTCGTAGGTACCGAGTTCGGGGGCGGCGCCGGGGTAGAGATCCTTGTGCACCAGGACATCGAACAGCAGCAGCTTGGTAGGAGTTGCGATCTCCGCGAAGACGTAGGGCCGGCGCCCCTGCTCGGGAATGCGCGGCAGCTCGTCGAAGTTGACCTCGGCGAGCAGTAGGTCGCTGGTGGCCTTCTTGCCGAAGTCGTCGCCAGCCAGCAGGTAGTGCACGTTGTCTTTCACGCGGCGCACCTCGAGCTCGGCGGGCTCGGCCGCGCAGAACGCATCCAAGCGCAGTCCCTCAAGGCCCTCCACGCGCTCGCCATTGAGAGTCATCGGGCGGCGATCCTTGCCATCGACGACGAATCGCCGTGTGGTTAGCTTCGTCCGAGCGCCGGGGCGCAGGCGCTGCAGGTTGTAGAGGCCGGCCAGCCAGACCACGTCGATGGTCTCGCCATTCGCCGAGGGGTGCAGGATGACCGTGGCCAGGTTGGTGGCGGCGGAGATCCCTAGTAGTTGGCTGCGCGCCTTGAAGACGGACTGCTTGCGGCGCAGCTCGAACTCGCTGCGGGCACTGGGCAGCCATGCGGACAGGATCGCGTCCAGCTGGGAGCGGTCGCCGATGTCCTCGCGCAGGATGCGCTGGAAGTGGTCGATGGCCAGCAGCGCATCCTTCACGGCAGCGGGGTCAGCGCCGCTCCGCTTAGCCGCACGTGCGAACCTGCGCAGGGGGTCGGGCCCCGGTGCGTGGTGCAACACGGCCAGTGGGCTGTCCTCCCGGAGCGTCTTTAGAATCCGATG
>JBLHWM010000016.1:0-20309 GCA_047629095.1 Planctomycetota bacterium
CCGACAACTTCGCGGAACCAGGTGGTCAGCATCTTTTCGGACTCGGGGTGCTTGGCCGGTGCCTTGAAGCTGTCCCAGTTGGAGACGTGGACGAAGTCGACGCCGTCATCGGTGAGCCATTTGGCGACCTTGAGCGAGTCGTCGAGGTCGACGCCCTGGTCCGCGACCTCCGGCGAGATCCGGACTCCGATCAGGAATCCATCGGGAGTCGCCGCGCGCGTGGCTGCAACGATCCGGCGAACGAAGCGGGCGCGATTCTCGAGCGAGCCGCCCCATTCATCGCTGCGCGTGTTCGAGATCGTTCCAAGGAACTGGGTGATGAGGTAGCCGTGGGCGCCGTGGATCTCGACGCCATCGAAGCCGGCCTCTGCACAGCGGCGCGCTGCAGCGGCGAAGGCGGCGATCGTGCGCTCGATGTCCTCGACAGTCGCCTCCCTGGGCACCTCGAAATCCTTGGCGTCGAGCTCGAATGCGCTCGCGCTGAAGGGCTGCAGTCCGGTCAGGCGCGAAGGCGCTCGCACGCCGCCGTGGAAGATCTGCACCAGGGAGATCGCGCCATCCGCGCGCAATGTATCGGCGAGACGAGTCAGGCCGGGCAGGAGCGCATCGTCAAAGACCCCGAGCTCCCCGTCCCAACCCTGGCCATCGAGACTCACGTGGGCGGCGCAGGTCGTGACGATGCCAAAGCCGCCGCGCGCTCGCGCAGCTAGCCATTCGAGCTCGTCGTCACTCAGGACGCCGTCGTCGCCGCTCTGCTTGTTGGTCATCGCCGCGAGAACCATGCGGTTGCGTATGACGGTCCCGGTGCGGGGAAAGGTGTATGGGGTAAAGATCTTTGGGGATGTCATGGGCGCACCTTACCTGGGAGCAGGCTGGATTGAACTTCCAAAAACGCAGTTTGCAGCGAGGCGAGAGTTCTCGAACGGAACTCAGTCTCAACCACGCGAGAGGACCGTTATGGATCCCGTTGTTTCGACTTCGCTGGGCGAGTCGTGTCCAGTCGACCTCGTAACTGAGACCCGCAGAGCTCTTCGTTAGCTAGAAGACTCCCCTTGTCTCAGTTGCCGCACTTTGGAGCAAGGGTCTTCGAGAGCTTGCACAGGCCACTCCGAGACATGACCACACTCGTCTCAAGAGCCACGACCACTTCAGTGCTGACCGAATCTCTAGTCGGTTGGAGTACGCTCAATGGAAAACTCTGGACGCACGCTCTCTTCTGACCGTACCCCCAATGATCATTGCTGCTGTGAACAGTACGACGTCCTTGACCAGATATTGCCCCTCCGGCGTAGGCACAAATAGACTGCCGTCAAAGCAAACCCCTGGTAAGAGGATGAAGGCGAGCAGCGTTGCCGGGAGCCGTATGGTAAGCATGAGCAAGCCGAGCCTAATCAAGGGGCGAAAAAGTAGACACACGCCGATTGCTACTTCCCACCAACCAAGAATCGGAACGATCACCTCGGGCGAACCCCAATACACCGTGTGCGCTAAAAGCGAGGTCGCCGTTTCGTGTCCTAGGGGTTTGAGTAGGCCAAACCAAACGAACAACAAGCCGAGAGCCAAGCGGTGTGATATATGACCGTAGGTCTGCATCCATTGAGCAATCCGACGATCAACGTGATCGTACTTCGGGTGCATTGCTGAGAGTACGTCTGGGACTTTGGGGATCTTCACTGCACTAGACCTGTAGAACGGGTGCTCATGAGTCGCCCACTTCAAGATTGCCGATTGCGCGATCAATAGGGCAGCTAGAAGAGGGCGAACCTGTTGGCGCACTGCGCCAGTTCTGATTTCAGTTCACGTTGTCGCGGACGACTGTCTCGGAGGCCTGCTCGTCGTCCGCTAGGGATGCGTCGTTGCTGATGAGGGACTCGCCCGGTCCGGCTTGGTCCGATTCGCCCCCTAGCTCCACCGCGACTTCCTCCGCGACGGCAACCGGGAAGAGCTCGATGGTGGGCAGGTCTTCGTCTTGGCCGGCTTCGTCGGCCTCGAGGGGCAGCTTGAGCAGGTGCGGATCCGTGTCGCCGTATTGTTGCCAGAGTCCACCGACGGCCGCGGATGCGGCGCCGCTGGCGGCAGTCAGGCGGTCGAGGTTGTCGAGTACAAGACGGTGCTCGGTAAACTGTCGCTTGAGGTCTTCGTGGCGCCGGGTGACACCCTCGAACTTGTGCGCCACGAGGCTCTCGAGGGTGCCGAGTGCAGAGGATGAGTAGGCCTCGAGGAAGGCCTCACGCAGCTGGGCCGAGCAGGCCTCGAAGAATTGTTCCCGGGACTCGCCCAGGGAGTTGAGCATGGCGGTGCGACCTAGCTTGGCTAAGCGCTTGGCCTTGGCTGCGGCCGGGATCGAGTGGGTGGGGCGGTTCGCGGGCCCAAACAACTTGGCGCGCACGCGCCCTTGGCCGCGGAACAGGACCCAGTCCCAGAAGCCCCTCTTGACGGGGATGTCTCCCCCGGCAATGCAGGTGGCCGGCGCCGCCAGATCCAAGGTGACCTCCAGCTCGGCAAGGGCCGAGTTGCCGATCTCGGCCAGGTCCACGCCGGAGACGCTCAGGTCCTTGCGCAGGGCCGAGTTGATGCCGATGCCCGCGTCGCCGCTGGTCACGGCTTCCCGCAGGGCCTTCTCAAGGAAGACACCAAGCTCTTCCTTGTGGCCGGAGAGCACCGGGCCGAAGACGTCACGGTTGAGGAAGTCCAGGCTGTCGTCGGACCGGAACCAGGCCTCGACCGCGCCTTCGAGGGCGCCGGTGCTGCGCTGCTCGATGCGAGTCGCGTGCTTGGCGGCGCGCTTGTCGAGGTTGCTGGCGAGGCTAACGAAGCGCGCCTCCCAGTCCTCGCTCTGCAGGCTCGTCAGAGCGCTAAGCTTAATGCCGCAACGCTTGAGGTCTTCCTTGACGGCGTCGTGCTCCAGGCGCAGCTTCTCGATGGAGGGGCTCTCGACGATGCTGCCGAGCTCCTCCATTAGGGAGTCCGCGCGGCGCAGGCTGTCGCCAAGGAACGCGACCAGGTATTCGGTACTGTTGAGGTAGTCCGTGAGGTCGCCTTGGAACGAGGCGAAGCTCGCACGGGGTGCGGCCACGTCGCCGCCCATGGCGTCGGCGGCGGGCAGGCCGCTGAGGCGTTCGGAGGCTGCTTGCAACAGATCGACGGGGTAGATCTTGAGGCGTCCATCTTCCGCGGCGGCCTTCAGTGGCGCGGACATGGCGAGGTTCTCGAAGGCCTCGATGATGCGCTTGGGGTCGGCCTGTTCGAGGCTCGGGCGCAGCTGCCCGTCCGGGGCGAGGTCGCGCTTGGTGGAGTCGATGTTGACCACCAGGAAGATGCGGCTGAAGAGCTCAAGCAGCTCGTTGAACTCTTCGAAGACCTGCTCGAGGAACAGGTTGTCGGTCTTGACCACGAAGATCGCGCAGGCCGCCGCGTTGCGGAAGTCCCGGGTCATGCGGTCGTAGCCGAACTTCATGCGACTGTAGAGGCCCGGGGTGTCGACCATGACGGCGCCGGATTCGGCGAGCTCGCCCGCGGGCAGCTTGAAGTCGACCCGGCGGATGGCCTTGGGGTAGTCGATGGCGGGGTCGAACAGGGTCTCGGAATCTTCCGCTTTGCGGATCTGCTCGGCGAGCTCGCCGTGGGCGCGGTGGATGGCGAGGTGCAGAGCGGCGGGATCCGTGAAGGCCTCCACGGCGCCGGTGTAGCGGGTGATCTGGTACTCGCGCTTCTCCGCGTGGGAGACGTAGACCATGCAGGGGTAGGCGGGCAGGCTGGAGACCTCGCTGACGTAGCTGGCCGAAAGGGCGTTCATCAGGGTCGACTTGCCACTCTTGAGCGGGCCGAAGATCAGGACGTAGGCCTGTTGTTCGGCGACCTTCTCGGCGAGGGCCTGGAGCATGTGCGTCATGTCCCGCAAAGGGGGGCGCAACTCGCGCCCGGAGAGGTCGTCCGAGGCGCCCTCAAGGGCGCGCGTGGTCTCTCCAAGGGGGCCGAGCAGATCTTGGACGATGGCGTCGAATTCTTCGCAGAATTGGCTGAGCAGTGTGCGCATGGGACCGTTCCTGGCGTTTGCCGGAAGTTAGGTGCAGAAGATCAAGTGAGAGGAGCTTTCCCCGCCGCGCCAAGGTTCTGCTGGCGCGGAAGTCCCGATTGGGCCACGACATCCGGAGGGCTGTAGGGGCCTAGTCGGGGGTCTGCTTCGCGGCTTTCAATCTACCATTTGCCCCGGCCACATCCAGCCCAGACTCGCGACTTCCGGACGACTTGCGCGACTTCTCTAGGTCGGGCTCGTTAACATCTTGGTCCCGTTTTCTACACCCCCTGAACACACCAGGTCCCATGTCCAATCCCAACGCCCCTGAACACGCCACGAAGCCCGCCTCCAACTCCGGAAGCGAAGGCCAATCGGGCGCGCCCCGGGACTTCATCCGCACGATCGTGGATGCGGACATGAAGGCGGGCAAGAACGGAGGGACCGTGCACACGCGCTTCCCCCCAGAACCCAACGGCTATCTTCACATTGGCCACGCCAAGGCCATCTGCATCAACTTCGAGGTTGCTGCCGAGCGCGGCGGGCTATGCAACTTGCGCTTCGACGACACGAACCCTGTGAAGGAAGACGTTGAGTACGTGGACGCGATCAAGGCCGACATCGCGTGGCTGGGCTTCGACTGGGGCGACCGGCTGTACTTCGCGTCGGACTACTTCGGCCGACTGTACGAGCTGTCCGAGCAGCTTGTGGAGCAGGGGGACGCCTACGTGGACTCTTGCACCAGCGACGAGATCCGCGAGCTGCGTGGCGACACGACGGTGGAGGGTAAGGCCGGACCGTACCGCGACCGCGCGCCCGCCGAGAGCCTCGACCTGCTGCGCCGCATGCGCGCCGGTGAGTTCGAGGACGGGGCCCATGTCCTGCGTGCGAAGATCGACCTGGCCTCGCCGAACATCAACCTGCGCGATCCGATCATCTACCGCATCCGTCACATCGACCACCATCGCACCGGCTCCGAGTGGTGCATCTACCCGATGTACGACTGGGCCCATGGACTCGAGGATTCGCTCGAGGGCATCACGCACTCGCTCTGCAGCCTGGAGTTCGAGAACCACCGGCCCTTGTACGACTGGTTCCTGACCAAGCTCGGCGTGCACCATCCCCAGCAGATCGAGTTCGCGCGCTTGAACCTGTCGTTCTTCGTAATGAGCAAGCGCCACATCACGACCTTGGTGGAAGAGGGCGTCGTCTCGGGTTGGGACGACCCGCGCCTGCCGACGCTGCGCGGCCTGCGCCGTCGCGGCTACACGCCCGGATCGATCCGGGCCTTCTGCCGCGAGATCGGCGTGGCCAAGTTCAACAGCACGGTCGAGCTGGTCAAGCTAGAGAACGAGCTGCGCAGCGAGCTCAACACGAATGCACAGCGGCGCCTGGCGGTACTTGATCCCGTGGAGCTGGTGGTCACGAACTGGCCCGAGGGCAAGGTCGACATGGTGCCGGCCATCAACAACCACGAGGACGAGTCCGCGGGCACCCGCGAGGTTCCTTTCTCGGGCCGCCTGTACATCGAGCGCGCCGACTTCATGGAGGAGCCGCCGAAGAAGTTCTTCCGCATGGCGCCCGGCCGCGAGGTGCGCCTGCGCTATGGCTACTACGTGACGTGCACCGGCGTGGAGAAGGACGAGGCGACGGGCGAGATCACGCGCATCCTGTGCGAGTACGATCCCGAGTCGAGGGGCGGCAACACCCCGGACGATCGCAAGGTCAAGGCGACCATGCACTGGGTCTCCGCGGAGCATGCGGGGGACGTGGAGCTGCGCCTCTACGACAACCTGTTCCAGGTCCCGAACCCGATGAAGTTCAAGAAGGGCAAGACCATGCTCGACAACCTGAACCCGGAATCACTGACGGTGCAACGCGCCAAGGTCGAGCCGAGCCTCATGGACGCCGAGCCAGGCTTCACCTGTCAGTTCGAGCGCACGGGCTACTTCACCGTGGACACCGTCGACTCGAAGTCGGGCGCGCCAGTCTTCAACCGCGCGGTCTCCCTGCGCGACTCCTGGTCCAAGGTCGAGAAGCAGGCCGCAAACCAGGCCGCCCAGCGGGCCCAGAAGAAGTGACTGCGGTCCGCGCCTGGGGACTCTAGAAGTGGCCTCCCCAGGCCCGGGTTCTCCTGTCCAAGGGGCCTAGGGTAGCCAGCGCCGCCCGTACTCCGGGGGCATCAGTGGGCAGGCATCCGTGGGCCGAGCGAAGAGCCGATGCCGGATGCGCGCAACGCCGTCGTAGCCGGCGTCGCGAAGGGGGCGAGGAATGATGAACAGCCCCAGGGCGATCAGTCGCCACCAGCCGCCAAGCCTCTCCAGGAGAAGCACCACGGCGCTGGTCCGCGTGAAGTGCTGGCCGTCTGGGCGCAGCAGGACAAGGCTGTCGGGAAGCGGCTCGTGGTCGGCGAAAGCTTCGCGGTAGGTCGCGCTGTCCAGGGGCGCGAACCGGAACTTCTCGCCGCCTGCGTCCTCGGCCAGCAAGAGCCGCGTGGTGCGATGGCAGAGGCCGCAGGAGCCGTCGTAGAAGAGCACATCGGGGGTCTCGTTCTCACCTTCGGTGGTCCCTTGGCCCGAACTCCTCTGCCCGCGCAGCTTGGCGGGTATCCAGGCCGGGTCGAAGACAAACAGGTGCATCATCAGCATGCCGATCGTGAGGTCGGCAAAGTCCACCAGCACCACAAGGCCCAGATGCATCGAGACCATGATCAGCCAGATCCACTTGCGCGCGCGCCGGAAAAGGGCAAGCGGGGCATAGAGCAGCTCCATGGCGAGCACACTCCACGTGGCGACCTGCAGCAGCTGCTCGGGCAGTGAGAGCACGATCCCACGGAGCGGTGTGTCGCGAGCCAGGGGGTTGGCCAGCAGGTAGCCAAACGCCGATCCGTCAAGCCAGGACGGGCTGATTAGCTTGGTGTAGCCGGAGTAGCTGTAGCCCAGGGCGAGTACCAGCCAGGCGGCGGTGAGAATTGCCGGCGGCATCGACCAGTTGCCCTTGGGGTCTGTGCGACCCACTGCGGAGAGGGAGCCGAAGGGCGCGGTGGGGAGCAGCGCGTGGGCGAGCAGAAGCCAGCCGACGAAGGGAATGCCGGGATTCAAGATCAATGGGTTGCGACCGAGCAGGCTCGCCCAGAGCAACCAGAGGAAGACTGCAGCTAGGCGGTCGAGCTTGCCCACGGCCAAAAGGACGCTGGCTAGGACTCCCGCCACGAGTGCGCACGAGACCATGGCCGGGGAGTCGCTGATCAGGAAGAGGTTCGGGAAGAAGCCGAAGAGCGGGCTCGCGTGACCGTCCGAGAAGACACCAGCGTTGGAGAAGACCTCGGCGCCGTAGGGGATCAGGTGCAGGAAGTGAATCGCTAGATAGGTGCCGAATATAGCCCGGAAGAGGCTGTATTGACCCCCGGTGTGTGAACTCGAGATCATGGAATCATGACCTCAATCCGGGTCGGCAGGTCGCCCATATCCGCGCCAGTGCGTGGTTGGTAGACGAGGGCCATGGCGCCGACGACCTGCTCCGGGTCGACTCCCAACTCGCGCAATAAGGGCGCGTCACCAGTCACGCCATAGCGTGCCACGCCCCAAAACATGCGCTCGGTCTGGGGCCCGCTCGAGAGCACCGGACCATAGGAGACCATGGCGCCATAGATGTTGCGGCGGTTGTACGGACCGGCAATCCGGGCGCAGGTCTCGGGCGTGAGCTCGAGCGCCTGAACTTGGCCCTGGCGGTCGGTCCACTCCAGGAAAAACCGTGTCGAAAAGGTCTCATATCCCTGCACTGCAGAGAAGACCTTGGGAGCGGGGGAGGCCGCCGTCGCGGCGCCGAATCCCTTGAGTCCGGGCAAGCCAAGGAGATCGCCCGCCATGGTGAGCAGTCCGAGCCCCGCGAGAAAGATGCCGGCCAAGTACTTCATTAGGATTGTCCACCTTGGTTCGACCCCGCGTCGTGGCCGACTCCGGGTTCGCCGAGCACGTTGGTGCAGCGAAGCATGGGACCGAGCAGCTGCTCCTTGTCCCCAAACCCGCAGCTAGCCTGCCAGTCCCTTGGGTTGCGAAAGGTCCCAAACATCATGTCGAGGATCGGCAGGTCGCCGAAGTTGTAGGAGTGCAGTCCAGCTTGGTGGTGCACGCAGTGGCTCTCGGGGCGCTGGATGAGGTAGCCAAGCCAGTGCGGCGTCGGCACGTTCCAATGGTAGAAGAGCTCGGCGATCCCGGTCAGCAGGACTGCGTAGGTCGTCGCTTCTGGGCTCAGGCCAACCAGGAAGTAGGCGATTGCGCTCGACAGAAGGCCGTTGACGAAGATCTCCAAGGGATGCTTGTAGAAGCTCGTGATGATTTCGAGGCGCGCGGGGCTGTGGTGCACTTGGTGGAAAACGCGCCATAGTAAGGCCGACGAGTGGCGGGCGCGGTGCCACCAATAATAGAGGAACACGATGGCGAGGTAGCCAGCTATCGTGCCGCCCACGAGGCCCAGTCCATCCGCGGACCAGGGCCGGAGGTCCGCCATCCAGGGATCCCAAGCACGCGTTGCACACCAGGCAATCGCGAGTTGGAAGCTGTTCAGAAGCAGCGCGCGGGCCCACCAGCCGCGAACTTTAGGCCAGGATCGGCCCGTGACAGCACATTCGACCAAGAACATGGCCAAGGCGCAGGCGGCTACGATGATTAAGATCATGGGAGGCTGATACGAAAGTAGGGCGCCCGTATCGCAACCTGTCTTAGGCCGTCTGTCCCGTTCCTAGTTTCTCGACTTCCGCAGCGATGGCCTTGGCGTCTAGTTTGTCGAACAGGCCGTGGATCTCGCCTAGCTTTTGGCCGCCGAGGTCTTTGCGCCAGGTGGCTGCCGTGGGCAGTTCCGGCCAGCCGGATTCGGCCACGGGGCTGGACTCGCCGAGCATCTCCCAGAGGGCCTGGGCCTTCTTGGGCATGAACGGCGCCATCCACCTAGCGAGGAAGTGCAGGTATTCGACAGCGGTGTTGAGCACGCTGCCACAGCGCTCCATGTCCGTCTTGCGCAGGGCCCAAGGCGCGGTGGTGTCGATGTAGACATTGGCCACGGCGGCGTTGGCCAGCAGGCGCGAGGTGGCCTCCCGGAAGCGGAAGCGCAGGATCGAATCCGCGGGGTCGTCTATGGGACCGGAGTCCTGGAGCATGACCTTGTCCAGCTCGGCGCGGTACTCTTCCTGCATGGCCGGGATGTGGCCGTCGAAGTGCTTGTCGACGAAGCGCAGGACGCGCGTGGCCAGGTTGCCGATGGTGTCGGCCAGCCCAGCGTTGACGCAGGTCTGGAAGTCCTCCCAGCGCCAGTCGCTATCGGAGGTCTCTGGCGCGCTGCTCAGTAGGTAGAAGCGCGTGCATTCTGCGTCATAGGTCTCAAAGAAGGGCTCTAATGGGATCACCCAGCCCTCGGAGGTGTTGAACTTGGCGCCCTGCAGGTTGTAGAACTCCATAGCGGGGACGGCGGTGGGCAGCACGTAACCCTTGCCCGCGCCGTGCAGCATGGACGGGAAGACCAGGCAGTGGAACGGGATGTTGTCCTTGCCGATGAAGTGCACGAGCTCCGTGTCACCTGGATTCTCGGGACACCACCAGTCCTTCCAAGCGTCCGGCGTGCCCTGGGCTTCGGACCACTCTTGCAGGAATGAGATGTAGCCGATGGGCGCATCGAACCAGACGTACAGGACCTTGCCCTCTTCGTCACCGGCGATCTCCTCGGGAACGGGAATGCCCCACTTCATGTCCCTGGTGATCGGGCGCTTGTGGATGTCCTTCAAGAGCCCGGCCACGAAGGCCTGCACGTTCGGCTTCCAGGTCTTGCCTTCGAACCAGCCGCCGACGTGGGCGTCGCGCAACTTCGGCAGGTCCAAGTACCAGTGGGTCGTCGCCCGGGGCTCGGGCGTGTTCGAGCAGACCTTGCAAGCGGGATCGACAATGTCGAGGGGATCGAGCCACTCGCCGCACTTCGGGCACTCGTCGCCACGGGCCTTGTCGTGCCCGCACTTCGGGCAGGTGCCCACCACATAGCGGTCGGCTAGGAAGCGCTCGCATGGCACGCAGAAGAGCTGCTCGGAGGTCTCCTTGATCAGGAAGCCGTTGGCGTCGAGAGCGCGGAAGAAGTCGCGGCTCAGCTCGGCGTGGGAGGGCGACGTCGACGTGCCCGAGAAGATATCGAACTCGATGCCCAGATGGTCGAAGGTGCCCTTGATCTCGTCGTGCCACTTGGCGACGTAGTCCGCGCAATCCATGCCCGCGGCCTCGGCGCCGATGGTGATCGCCACGCCGTGCTCGTCGGTGCCACACACGAAGCGCACCTCTTCCCCCTGCATGCGCAGGGTGCGCACGTAGACGTCGGCGGGTAGGTACGCACCGATCACGTGGCCGAAGTGAATGGGGCCGTTGGCGTAGGGGAGGGCGCTGGTGACGAGTTTGCGGGACACGGTGGTGTGGTGCAGGAGTTTCGGTTCGAGGCGCAGTTTGCGCGGGGCCATTCTAGCCCGAACTCGCGCTTATGCGCGGCGTAGGAACGACTTGTCGAGGCGAATCACAAGCCACAATCCCCCGATGGAAGCCGAGGGAACGGCGATCATAGGGCCAAGCAGCGGAACCGTGAAGACAAGGCCTACGGTGCAGCCAAACAGCGTAATGGGCAGCAGGTGGTGCTTCAGGAAGTGGATGCGTTGGCTGAGAATCCAGCCCCGGCGCTCCATCGGAATCTCCAGCATGCCGATCGCTGTGCAGAAGCCAACGATCGCGCTGTAGAGCAGCGTGCCGATGATTGGGACGAAGTGCAGCGGTAGCAGCAACACTAGCAGGAAGAGCGTGATCGCGGCGACCTCGATCCCGACCCAGAGGGCGCGAGATTCGGTGCTGCGGATCCAGCTCAGCCACTTGGAGTACTCGGCGCCATGGGCCAAGCCAGGTAGCCCGGTGGGGGACATGGCGGCGAGAAACGGGACCAGGAAACCGAGGGCCGAGAGCAGGAACCAGCTACTGGGCAAGAGGGCGTAAAGCACGAGCGAGAGCAAGACTCCCCCGGCGCCAAGGGACCATGTATAGCGCGCGCAGATCCCCGGCGCCAAGTCCGTGGGGCGCTTCAAAGTGCTGCGTGGGTCCTTGCCGAACCACTTGGACTCGAGCTTACCCTGGACCTCGTCCAGGAACGGTCCGGCGATGGCCTCGTACACGATCGAGAAGCAGTACCAGGCCGCGGCCCATGCCACGAACGTGAAGACGATCCAGGAGCTGCCCCGTGCGATCGCGAGGCCGAAGCCCTCGTTCATGATCCACTCCACGGCCGAGCGCCACCAGCCCTCGTCCCAGGTGCCCAGGGAAAGGCGCTCGTCGCCGGAACCCAGGTTCGTGTCGAGGAAGCTCGTGGTCCAGCCGATGGCCCAGTTGACCATGCCGATGAAGATTGCCAAAGTCAGTAAGAACGGAGGCAGGAGCAGTCGCTTGATGCCGCGCGTCCCCAGGAGCAGTCCGAAGCCCTTCAGTAGGGCCGTGCCCCCGACGCCGAGGGCGCCGGCTGTGCCCACGGGCTGGCGGACGTTTGGGCCAAGGTCCCGGCGGGAGCCCCAACCACAGTGGCTACAGGCCCCAGACTCGTTCTCATATCCGCAGACGATGCAGGGACAGATGGCGGACTGGTTCTTGGACATGACGGTTGGGGGCGAGGGGCGGGGCCAGAGGCGATGGGCAGGGTACTTGGCCGCAACGCACCTTGGCAAGGTTTCCGAGCAGCTTGATGTTCGGGAAGCTCCCGGCTGGGCGAATCGGCGCGCTCCCCCGTGGCGGGCTCGTTATACTGACCCCCTCGATTCTACTGATGCGCCAGATACTCGGCGCCGATGCGCAGGGTGCACGGTGCACCGCGCGAATCTCCCTCGGATCTCTCTCCGACAACCCCATCGACCTGCCATGGCCCTCGACCCGTACAAAGCGCTCGACTACTTCAACCTTGACGACCAGTTCAGCGAAGAGGAGCTGATGATCCGCGATGCAGTGCGCACGTGGACGTCCGAGCGCTTCGTACCAATCATTGGCGAGCATTTCGAGGCGGGCACCTTTCCTATGGAGTTGGTGCCGGAGCTCGGTGAGCTTGGCGTATTCGGTTGTACCTTCCCCGAGAAGTACGGCTGCGCTGGCCTGAGCAGCACGACCTACGGATTGATCTGTCAAGAGCTCGAGCGCGGCGACAGTGGCTTGCGCTCGTTCGTCTCGGTGCAGGGCTCTTTGGTCATGTACCCGATCTTCACTTTCGGTACGGAAGAGCAGCGCATGGAGTGGCTGCCGAAGCTCGCCTCGGGCGAGGCTGTGGGTTGCTTTGGCCTGACCGAGCCCGACCACGGCTCGGATCCAGGTGGCATGACGACGCGCGCAGTGAAGGACGGTGACGACTGGATCCTCAACGGTCGCAAGATGTGGATCACCAACGGCACCATCTCCGACGTGGCGATTGTCTGGGCCCAAACCGAGGATGGCATCCGCGGCTTCTGCGTGCCGACGAACCTGCCCGGCTTCAGCGCTCCCGAGCAGAAGCACAAGTTCAGCCTGCGTGCGTCCGTGACTTCGGAGTTGGTGATGGAGGACGTGCGCCTGCCGGGCTCGGCCTTGATGCCAGGAACGGGCGGTTTGAAGAGCCCCTTGATGTGCCTGACCCAGGCGCGCTACGGCATCGCTTGGGGCACCGTGGGCGCCGCCATGGCGTGCTTTGACGAGGGGCTGCGCTACGCCCAAGATCGCGTGGTCTTTGGAACGCCCTTGGCGGCCAAGCAGCTGGCTCAAAAGAAGCTCGCGGACATTGCCTCGGACATCTCCCTCGCCCAGCTGATGAACCTGCGCCTTGGGCGCATGAAGGACGCGGGCACCATGAAGCCGCACCACGTCTCCATGGCCAAGCGCAACGGCTGCGAGCTCGGACTGAACAGCGCGCGGGTCATCCGCGACCTGCTCGGCGCCAACGGCATCAGCCTGGAGTTCCAGACCGGTCGCCACATGTGCAACCTCGAGTCCGTCATCACCTACGAGGGCACCCACGACATCCACACCCTCGCGATCGGCATGGCCCTGACCGGCCACTCTGCCTTCCGCTAAGCAGCCCCTGAGGGATCAAACCAGAGCCGCCCCCTCGCCACTTCTCCGTGGCGAGGGGGCGGCTCTGTGCTTACTCAGCGCGCGTGGGGGAGTCCCTAGCGCGGCGCCCAGGTCAAGCCGAAGTACATGTCACGGCGTGGGTTGTCGAAGGAGTCGAGCTCCTCAATGAAGGGGTCGACAATCTGCTGACCGCCGAAGAACCACTCCATGCCTTCCCTTGGCGCATAGCTAAACCGCACATCGAGACGGGTGCGATCCTCAAAGAAGGAATTCCCGAAGTCGCCTGTGTAGTAGAACCCCATGTCCGCTTCCCAGTCATCGTTGATGTCGTAGTACGAGCGCAGGTTGATCTGCTGGCCAGGATGGTAGCTCTCCGTTCCAAGATCGTAGTCGAGGACCTCGTTCTCGAAGCTGCCCTCGATCCAGGCGTAGGAGCCGCGCAAGCTCCAGTTCTCAGTAGGCTTCGAGTCCACGGCGAGTTCGACACCCGTAGAGTCGCCCTTGCCATTGTTCGTGAGCAAGCTCTGGAACGTTGTGAAGTCGAACTCCTCTTCCCGCAGGTTATCGTACTCGTTGTGGAAGACCGTCAGGTCAATCGCCGTCTCATCGGAGATCTGCTTCCTGAATCCGATCTCGATCGTCTCGACCTTCTCGGAATCAAAATCCTCATCACCGACCAAGTAGCTGTTGGAGGACAGGGAGATCTCCTCGATAGCGGGGGTGCGCACACTCTTGGTGAAACCAGCCCACAGTGTGTAATCGGAGCCCGGGTGCCAGCTCATTCGAGCGGTGGGTTGCAGCTCGAAGCCGGTAATGTCGTTCTGCTCCATCTGTGCACCGAGCACGATATCGAGATCGTTGTCCGCCAGATTCCAGGTCTGCACCGCGAAGGCGCGGTAGGTGTTCAAGGTGTGGCGGTTGGGATCGAAGTCCACAAAGAAGGGGTCGTCCCCGGTCAAGTCGCTCTTGATGAGTCGGTAGCCGGCTCCGGCGCTCAGGTTGCTTGTCTCCGAGAACGAGAATGCGCGGCGGTACTCCAAGTCGACCTGGAAGATGCGCGAGTCGACCTCAGTGCGCAAGTCCTGGCGATCGTAGTTCATCCAAGCGGTATAGGTGTGCTTGCCGTCGGGCGAGGCACTGCTCGCAAAGGCCTGGAAGCCGTTTGCGTTGTCCGTCACGGGAATGTAGTCGAACAGGTTGAGGTCAAAGCCGTCCGTGTTTAGGTCCGCGGAATAGACGCGACCCCAGGCCAAGTTCTTGTAGTCCTCGCGACCCATCCAGTCGAAGCGCGCACTGATTGTGTTGATGCGCCACTGGTCGTCGAAGCCGTCGAAGTCATTGTGGTTGGAGTCGTATTGAGAGCGCTTCGCGTAGACGCGGTAGCTACCTGTCTCCCCGAACGAACCGCCGGTGCGAACGGCGAAATGGCGCTCGTCATTTTGGCCGCGAATCATCGAGAGCTGGCCTTGTGTGTCGGCTGCGTCCTTGGTGATGATGTGCACCACGCCGTGTACGGCGTTGGCTCCCCAGAGGATGCCGCCGGGACCACGGATCACCTCAATGCGATCCACGTCCTCCAGCATGATGTCCTGGAGTGCCCACTCGGTACCCGCATAGGTCACCGCGTTGACCGGCACACCGTCGATCATGACCATGAGCTGGTTGAGGAATGCCAGGCTGATGGGGGAGACTCCGGGTCCGAAGCCGCGGGAGGTGACGTCCCATTTGGATGTGGTCCAATTCGAGACGTACATACCGGGCACCATACGCATGGCTTCCTGTACCGAGTTGTGACCCGATCGACGGAGCTCGTCACCTGTGATCACGTAGACGGCGCCGGGAACCTCGGACAGTTTTTGCTCGGTACGCGACGCCACGGTGACCTCGATGTTGAGCAGGTCCGAAAGACTGAGTTCAGTCAAGTCGGCCAGCTCATCCGAGCCACCCGTGCTGCCAAGGGCAACAGGGGCTGCGAGGGCCAGCAAGGGGAGAGCTATTGCGCATTTCGGCGCAAAAGTGAACTTAGAAGTAAGGGGGATCTTCATAGGGGGGATTAGGCCGATTGCTCGGAATCTTGGCCGTCGTTGAGCCAGTAGGACATTTTCTCGTACAGCTGTTCACTTGAGACGGGCTTGGTGATGTAGTCATCCATTCCCGCAGCCAGGCACTTCTCCCGGTCACCTTCCATGGCGTTGGCCGTCATGGCGATGATGGGGATGTAGCCACCGGTTCGGTTCTGTCGATTGCGGATTGCCGCAGTCGCAGCATAGCCATCCATAACAGGCATTTGACAATCCATTAGAATGAGGTCGAAGGGCAGCTTCGCAACGGTGTCCACTGCCTCCTGTCCGTTGTTGGCTATCTCGCAGGAGTAGCCAGCCTTCTTGAGCAGGGCCACGGCGATCCGCTGGTTCACAGCGTTGTCTTCGACCAGCAGGATTCGGCTGGCTTTTTGGCGACGCGGCTCCTTGACTTGACCTTCAAGGATCAAGCGCGGCTTGTTGTCACCTTGCTTGGGCGCAAGTCCAAGTACGGTCAGGATGTGCTTTTTGAGTTGGCTCTGCTTGACCGGCTTGGTGAGTTGGCCGGATGCGCCCGCCTTCTCGAGCTGCTCTTGGCGGCCACCAAAGGACACCGAAGTGAGCAACATGATTGGGACGTCTTTCAGGTGCGCTTCCTTGCGCAGGGTCGAGCAGACCTCGAGGCCGTTCATCTCGTCCATCACGTAGTCGAGCAGCAGCAGATCCGGGCGCTCGTCTTCGCGGGTCCTACTCGTGAGGGCTTTTACCGCGTCCTTGGGCTTGGAGAAGCAGACATACTTGCATCCCCAGGACTCCAGTTGGCGTGAGAGGATCACGCGGTTCGTCTCGTTGTCGTCGAGTACGACCACGCGCATTCCCTTGAGGACCTCCTCGCTGGCGGGGAAGGTCTCCACGGCATCTTCTTGGGTGGGGAAGGGCAGGTGAATGGTGAAGGTGCTGCCGACGTCTTGCTCGCTCTCTACGTGGATCATCCCGCCCATCAGGTTGGCGAGCTTTCCGCTAATGGAAAGGCCGAGGCCAGTGCCGCCGTACTTGCGGGTCGTGGAGGCATCGACCTGGGTGAAGGCTTCAAACAGGTTGTCGAGACGCTCCTTGGGGATCCCGATGCCGGAGTCTCGGATGGCTATGGCCAGTTGGACCACTCCGTCCTTTTCCGATTCGACGGAGACTTCGAGCTGGACTTCGCCCTCTAAAGTGAACTTTAGGGCATTGCCAAGCAGGTTGGTGATGATCTGACGCAGCCTGGAGGGGTCTCCCTTCAGACGTACGGGCAGGCTGCTGTGAACTAAGCAGAGCAGCTCAACACCACGCTCTTGGTAGCGGGGGCCAAAGATGTCACCAAGGTCTTCGATCACCGTGCGCAGGTTGAAGTCGATCTGTTCGAGCTCCATCTTGCCAGACTCGATCTTGGAGAAGTCGAGGATGTCGTTGATCAGGGTGAGCAGTTGGTCGCCGCAGTTGCGGATCGTCGAGAGCATATCGTGCTGCTCGTCATTGACCCCGGTGTCGAGCAAGAGCCCGGTCATGCCGATCACGCCGTTCATCGGCGTGCGGATCTCGTGGCTCATGTTCGCGAGGAAGTCCGCCTTGGATTGGGCCGCTTCGATGGCCGTGTCTTTTGCGATGATGAGCTCTTCGTTGGCCGTAACCAGCTCTTCGGTGCGCCGATCGACTTCGGTTTCTAGTAGCTGCTGATGGCCCCGGAGCTCGTCGTCGCGACTCTGGATGCGGGTCAGCATGTGGTTGAACGATTCGACCAACACACCGAGCTCATCGGAGGACTGCTTCGTTGCGCGCAGGGAGAAGTCCTCGCTCTCTTCGATGTCCTTAGCCTTGCCGGTTAGGTGGCGAATGGGACTCGTGATCCAACCACTTGCCAGGAAGGCGAGCAGGGTGGCTACGCAGAGCCCTAGTAGCGAGAGCCCGGAGAGGCGCCAGGCATTTTGAATGACGGCTTCGCGGATGGGCCTTAGGTCGCTGCGGATGATGATCCACCCCAGGGTGTCGCTTGGGGCAACAGTGGCGGACTCGGGATCAAGCCCGCTGTCGTCGGTACCGCCCATCCCCTCGTAGATTCGACGAGTCACAGTCAGGGACGTACCATCGATGACGTCCCCAGCTTGGAAGGACGGAGTCGCGATTCCAATGGCCTCACCGTCTGGAGTCCAGGTGGCAAACTCGTCCAGGTCGGCATCGTAGATGGCCGCCGCTTGGGCGTGAATCCCATCGGGAATGGCGTCAAGAGCCTCCATTGGGCTGAAGAACTGCAAGCGCGCGATGTTGTCGCGACCAATGGTCTGGGCTGCGAGGCGAACAGAGCGGTGGCTCGACTCGGTGACGTTGATCCAGTTCGAGTAGACCTGTAGTGACGTCGAGGTCATCAGCGTCACCGAACAAGTCACGATGATAAGCAGTGCGATCTTCCAACGAATGGAAATGGAGGATAGGTAGTTCTTCATTTGCCTTTCTCTGCCTCTTCGAGCTTGCTGGACTTCTTGCCCTTCTTAGTCTTCACGATCTTGGAGAGCTTGAGTAGGTCCGAGCTGATGCTGAGGCCAGCGGCCTTGACGACTTCGGTGTTGACTTCGATTGCGATGCTGGAATCTTTGATCGAGAGGTTGCAAGAACCTCCCGCCTCCGCAAAGCCGTCGGTGTCTCCGATCAAGAGCATGGGGAGATCGGCGCATGCAGCAATCAACGCGGTGAGCTCATGCTGCTCAATTCCGCCGGCAAAGATCATGTCGGCGGTGAGCTTCTCGGGAGCCTCCTCGAAGCGCTCGATATTGATGGAGCGCCCTCCGATCTCCTTCTTCTTAAAGGTAGCGTCCAAGATCGAGCCAAAGGGGTCGTTTCCGATCACCCACAGCTCAAGGGGCTCAGGCTTCTTCTCATTCTCTGGGTCGGGCCAGGTGGTGTAGTTGAAGAAGTTGTAGAGGAAGGCGGCCTTGACCTTGTAGGGGTCCATTTTGTCCGCATTGCGAGACTCTGCGCGCGATTTCGCAGGTGCGAAGGGGGAGGCCATCGCCAGGACCTCGGGGCTCACCGGATTCGTTGGGGCCAAGCATAGCGCTCCCAGAAGAAACACAGCTGATGCGCTGAGTTTCGTTGGGTGGGTTTGAAGTGGGCGTTCGATGGGAAAGGTCACGAGTAGGGGACAAGCGGTTCGTCTCCGATTTATCGCCATCCCCGCCCATTTGCTTGATGGACCAACGCGGATTCTAGGTGAATCATTCGCAGATCCAGGCGGGCCCATTAGAGGGCGGGCCCAGGAGCAGAGAGCGGGCCCAGGAGCCCACCAACTTGTCGTGGCCCTACGTGCTAGAGCCCGTCTGCACGGCCCACAGGCCCGCATAGACACCGTTTTCGGCAACCAACTTCTCGTGGGTGCCCGACTCGACCACGCGGCCATGCTCGAGCACGTGGATGCAATGGGCGTTGCGCACCGTGGAGAGGCGGTGAGCGATCAGGATCGTCGTGCGCCCCTTCTCGATCGCGGCAAAGCTACGCTGGATCGCGGCTTCGGTCTCGTTGTCCACGCTTGAGGTGGCCTCGTCAAGCACCAAGATCGGTGGGTCCTTGAGGATGGCCCTGGCGATGGAGATGCGCTGGCGCTGGCCGCCGGAGAGCTTCTGGCCGCGCTCGCCGACGATGGTCTCATAGCCCTCGGGGAAGGCCCGGATGAACTCGTCGGCCTCGGCAGCCTTGGCGGCGGCGGTGATCATCTCGGGGGTAGCTTCGGGAAGGCCGTAGGCGATGTTCTCGGCAACGGTGCCGTGGAACAGGAACACATCCTGGCTCACAAAGCCGATGGCGCCCCGCAGGTCCCGCAGCTTGAAGCTGCGCACGTCCTTGCCGTCGAGGCTGACCTCGCCGCCCGTGACATCCACGAAGCGCAAGAGCAGCTTGATCAGGGTCGACTTGCCCGCACCCGTGGAGCCCACGATCGCGGTGGTCTTGCCAGCGGGCATGGTCAGGTCAAGCTGCTCGAAGATAGGCACTTCTGGCCTGTAGGCGAAGTCGGTCTTAGTGAGGCGCAGCTCGCCCTTGACCTCGTCGCGCTTGAGCCCGTCGGGTCCGTCTTGAATCTTGGCTTCGACACCGAGCAGATCCAAGAGCCGTGCCGTCGAGGACATGGCGCGTTGGTACAGGTCGAATGTCTCACCGAGGCGCGTCAGTGGCCAGAGCAAGCGCTGGGTCAGGTAGACGATCGTCGAGAAGACGCCGACCTCAAGCACGCCATCGTTCACCATGTGTCCGCCGACGATCAGGGTGCCAAGGAACCCCGTGAGCACCGCCATGCGGATCATGGGCGAGAAGGCCGAAGACAGGCGGATGGCCTTGCGGTTCGAGTCACTGTAGCGAAGACTGGTCTTCTCCATGCGCTTGAGCTCGAAGTCCTCGCGCGTGTAGCTCTGGATCGTGGCAATCCCCTGGAGGTTGCCCGAGAGGTCCGCCGAGAGTGCTCCCACGTCCTCGCGAACCGCGTCGTAACGCGGGGCGAGCAGGCGCTGGTAGCGGACCGAACCCCAGATGATGAAGGGCATCGGCGCAATCGCGAACAGCGCAATCGTCGGGGAAAGGAACAGGTACAGGCCACCGATCGCGATCACCGTTGTGGCGACCTGGATCAGGTTGTTGGCACCGTTGTCGAGGAAGCGCTCGAGCTGGTTGACATCATCGTTGAGCACCGCCATCAGGCCGCCGGTGCTGTGGTCGTCAAAGTAAGCGGGCTCGAGGCCTTGCACGTGTGCGTAGGCGTCCATGCGCAGCTCGTGCTGCAAGGTCTGGGCGAGACCACGCCAGAGCACGCCGAAGGCGTACTCGAACAGCGACTCGGCCACCCAGATGAAGACCGTCATCACGACGATGGCCATCAGCTGGGTCGAGAAGGTCTCGAAGCCTATGGACGCGACCCAGGAAGCGTCGCCCTTGACAACGAGGTCAATCGCGATGCCGATCAAGAGCGGTGGCGCGAGATCGAAGAGCTTATTGAGTACCGAGCACAGGGCGGCCAATGCCGTGGTCCGGCGGTGGGGCCGGGCGTACTCGAGCAGTCGGCTCAGGGGCGTGCCCTGGCCGGGATTCTGGTTAGCCCGGGGACTTTTGGTCATAGAGGTGCCGCAGGTCAGAGGAGACCTTTTCCAGTTGGTTGGTCTC
>JBLHWM010000017.1:0-20159 GCA_047629095.1 Planctomycetota bacterium
AAGCATTGCAGTCGCGCCGCCCCAATCCTCGGGGATCAGGTCGAAGCTCGCGAGCTCGTTGCGGACCTTCTCGGGGTTGGACTCGGGACGATCCGACTTCGTGATGGCTACCACGATGGGCGTACCAGCGGCTCGTGCGTGGTCTAGGGCTTCTCTGGTCTGGGGCATGACGCCGTCGTCACCGGCAACCACAAGCACAACAACGTCCACTGCGGATGCGCCACGGGAGCGCATTGCGGTGAAGGCGGCGTGGCCCGGGGTGTCGACGATGGTGACCTCGTGGCCCTTGCTCGTGGAGACCTTGTAGGCGCCAATGTGCTGGGTGATGCCACCGGCTTCGGTGTTGGCGATACGGCTATTGCGGATGCTGTCGATGAGCGTCGTCTTGCCGTGGTCGACGTGGCCCAGGAAGGCAACGGCGGGGGCACGGGTGATGAGATGCTCGTCCGCGATGGCCTTACGGGCGTCCGTGAGCTCCGAGAGCAGGGCGTCTTCGGCCGCGATGGCCTGGGAGACCTCGAGCTCGACTTCGAACTCTTCCGCCAGCAGGGTGGCAGTCTCTTCGTCGATAAGCGACGTAATGTTCACCGAGCCGAAGCCCAGCAACTTGAAGGCAACCTTGAGCAGCTCCGTTGCCTTGATCGACATCGTGTCGGCCAAGGCCTTCAAGGTGATTGGTTCCTCAATACCGACGGTCTTGCCGGCCATGGGCGAGCCTCCGAACTCCTTACCCAACCTCGAGCCTCGGCCACGGCCACCAGCGCCTCGGCCACGGCCTTGGAAGCCGCCGCGCCTGCGAAGGAAACGGCTGGATTCACGGTCGCGCAGCTGGGCTGCGGTCAGGTCGTCGCGGTTGCCGCCGTCGCTGCGTTGGAACACACCGGCTTTGTCGCGGCCGAACGTGGGTTGCACGTTGGGCTTAAAGTTCTCGTTGGCGCCGCGCAGTCGTCGCGAATCGGGACGCTTGGGCTGATGAGTGGGGATCGACGAGAGGTCGATGAAGCCAACGACCTTGCCGGCGGGCTTGGGTCCACCGGTCGCAGCGGGTTTGCCGGGAGCTCCGACTTTGGCAGCAGTTGCTGCTGGCGTTGCTTCTGCGGCGGGAGCCTTAGCGGCTTCCGTGGCCTCGGGCGCCGCTTCGGGAGCGGGGGCAGCATCGGGAGTGGGGGCCGCGGCCTCGACTTCAGCCACGGGGGCTGGCTCTTCTGCGACAGGGGCGACCGGTTCCGGTGCGGCCTCTGCGACTGGGGCTACGGTCTCGGGTGCAGCTTCCGCCACGACCTCAGGGGCGGCCTCGGCGGGCGCCTCGGTTTCAGTCGGCGGCTCGACTGCGGCGACCGGCTCTTCGACTGCGGGCTCGGGGGTGATTACGGGCGCTTCGGGCTCAACGATTGCAGCGGCAGCGGCGACGGGGACTGGCTCCTCGACAGGCGCTTCCTCGGTGATGGGCTCCTCAAGCGTGGCTTCGGCAGCCATCTCCTCGGGGGCTTCGTCGGCCAGCGCGGCAGCGACGGGCGCTTCCACGGGCTCGTCGGGCTTCGCGCGCTTCTTCTTGCGACGTACGATCAGACCCCCACCGAGGTCCTCACCTTCGTCGGCCTTCTTGACCTCTGAAATTACTCCATAGGCCTCCAGCTTGGCCTGTACCTCGAGAACTTCGAAGTCGTCCAAGGCGGTCATGTGGCTCTTGACCTGGGTGAACCCCATGTCTTTGAGCTTTGCGGCAAGATCCTTGCCGGTCATGCCGTATTCCTTGGCTAGGTCGTAGATGCGCTTCTTACTCACGGAGTGTGTTCGGGGGTCGCTGGAGGTGCGTTTCGGAGGGGAGGAGAGGGCAACTAAGCTTCGGTTTCGACCGAAGGCTCGATGACGTCTTCCTCAATAGTGTCCATGGGCTCTGGAGCGGGAGCGCTAGGAGCTTCGCCGAGGGATTTCGCCTCGAACTCTTCCCGGGTCATAATGTCAATGTCCCAACCGCAGAGGCGGCTGGCGAGACGGACGTTCTGGCCCTTCTTGCCAATGGCAAGGGACTGCTGGTCTTCGTCCACGATGACGATTGCCGCGTGGCGATCGACGTCGGGGAAGATGTTGTCGAGGTGAATCGCGGCGGGCTTAAGCCCGTTCATGATTAGTGTCTCGAGGGAATCCGACCAGCGGATGATGTCAATACGCTCGCCGCGCAGCTCGTCGATGACGGCCTTAATGCGGGAGCCACGTACACCGACGCAAGCGCCGATGCAGTCGATCTTAGGGTCCATGGAGACCACGGCCATCTTCGTGCGATAGCCGGGCTCGCGGACGACACGCTTAATGTCGATGACCTCGTCGGCGATCTCGGGCACTTCGAGCTCGAAGAGCCGGCGCACGAGGTCGGGGTGGGTGCGGCTGACGATGATGCGGATCCTGGGGCCGTCCTTGCGGACCTCTAGGATGATGCCGCGCACACGGTCGCCGGGGGAGAAGCTCTCACCGCGAACGCGCTCTTCGCGGGGCAGCCATGCCTCGACCTTGCCGAGGTTGATCACCATGTTGTCGCCGTCGAAGCGTTGGACCGAGCCGGTGACGAGTTCGCCCACACGGGCTTCGAACTCGTCAAACAGGCTGTCGCGTTCCGATTCACGGAACTTCATCAGCATGACCTGCTTGCAGGCCTGGGCGGCGATTCGGCCGAGCTCGGCGAGTTCGAATTCGTATTCGCCCTCGTCGTCCTCGATGACGATCTCGCCGGTGTTGCGGCTGATGGTGACGATTAGGTCTTCGCCAACGCCGAGGCGCTTCTTGACGGCCATACCGATAGCATCCTCTAGCCCGCTAAAGATGTTCTCTTTGGGGATGTCCTTGTCTCGGTGGATTACATCCACCAGGCGCAGGAATTCTTCGTGGTTCATGTCGCGGGAAGTGAGAAAGCTAGCTAGAAAAAAGAAGCGCCGTAAGGCGACCGTCTCGGGCACTGCTGCCGGAGCCAGGCCAAGCGGCCTGAGATCACCCTACGTCGCACAAGGCGGGTTCCCGGTTGCATTTTCTCGAAGAGATCAGCAACCGAAGACACCGAAGGCGTCGATTTAAGGGGGCACAGTCTGATATATCTATGAAGTAAAGTCAACGATAGTGCCCCTTCTTATGGCCTTATCGCCCTTGCTTTTCCTGCCTAGGAAAGTTCTATTCGCACTGCCTCGACCGCTTGATCGGTCCCCGCTCGGTCCAACGGACCCGCCCATGAATCCTACCCGGCTGCTCACAGGTTCCTCTTCACCCGTCTTCCGGGCCTTCCTCGACACGATCGAGACCGTCGCCACCAGCGACGTGACCGTGCTGTTGTCCGGTGAGATCGGCTCCGGGAAGACCGTAATCGCACGCCTATTGCACGACCGGAGCGAGCGCGTTGCCGGTCCAATCGTGGAAGTCCCCATCTCCGCGATGTCTCCGACCCTGGTTGAGAGTGAGCTCTTCGGCCACGTCAAGGGTGCCTTCACAGACGCCCGAAGGGAGCGCCTCGGTTGCTTCCGGAGGGCCGATGGGGGAACTCTGGTTCTCGAGAGCATCGATTTGATGCCCTTGGACGTGCAGGTCAAGCTGCTGCGCGCGATCCAGGAGCGCGTCGTGGAGCCCGTCGGCGGTGAGGGCCCGATTCCAGTTGATGTGCGGCTGGTCGCTACCTCAACGGCTGACCTAGCCGCCCTGGTCGAAGCGGGCACATTCCGCGAGGATCTCTATTATAGATTGTCGGTCGTTCCCCTTGTGGTGCCCCCCCTGCGCACGAGGCTCGAGGACATGGACGCTTTGGTGGAGATTCTGCTCGGCCGTTTGCACGAGCGCCTTCAACTGGCCGCACCGAAACCGGCTGCAGGGAAGAGCTTCACGCCAGCTGCCATGGAACGCCTGCTGGCCCATCCTTGGCCTGGAAATGTGCGCGAGCTCGAGAACTCCCTTGAGCGAGCCCTGGTCTTGGATTTGGCCGGCCGCAAGAAGGGAGTGGCTCCCGAGCCCATCGATGCACCGGCCTTTGACTTTCTCGACGACGCTGTGGCGGGCATAGCCGAGGAGCTCGGCTCCCGGGCCCTAGCCCACGGCCTGAAGATCGACGACGTGACGACGGCCATGATGCAGGCCGCCATGGCTGAGGAGCGGGGCAATGTGAGCGCTGCTGCGAGGCGGCTTGGAATCACAAGGCGAGCGCTGGAATATCGGATCGATCCGGAGAAGGGTGGAGCCTCGAAACCCACCAAGTCGGCATCGAAGAGTGAGGACAAAGCATGAGTCTCGGCGATCTGTGGACCGGAGCCGCGCTGGTGCTCTTCGCTTCCTTGGCGGGCGCCATGGACACGCAAAAGTCGGTGGAGGCATTAGCCGCATTTGACCGCGGTGAAGCAGCGCTCAGCGCCAGCGTGCGCTTGACCTTGGTCGAGGAGATCGGAGCCAAGTCACTCGGCCTAGCCGAGACGGGAGTGCGCGCTCAGGCCCTGGCCACGAGAGCGGTCGTGGACCCCGATGCGGGCGTGCGCGAGGCGTCGCTGGCGGCCCTCGGAAACCTGGAGGGGGCCGAGGCTCCTACAGCCCTTGCTCAACTCGCCGGAGACCTGCCCACGGCCGAGGCCGTTCGCGCTGCCGAAGCCCTGGGTAAGTCCACTGATGGCGCTAGCTACGTGCTCAATCTTCTCGAAGTCGGACTTCTCGAAAAAGAGACCCAATCGACGGATAGAGGCCAAACGTGGCAGTCTCGATCAGAGACCGGGTCCCTTGCGCCAGCTGTCCTCGTGGCTCTTTTGGCCTACATGGACCGCGCGATTGATGGCGCGACTGTGGACTCGGCCTGCCAGATCTTGTTGCTCGCCAAAGTCCACCGGGACCCAACCGTTCGCAACGCGGCGAACGGCGCTTTGGATGCTGCCATCGGCCGCCTCGGTGCGCGTGGCAGTGACGCGGAAGTTGTTGTGCTTTTGGACTCACTCGGCGGCGCGGTCTGGGACAAGAGTGAGCTGCTTGTGCGGCGTTCGATCTACCTGATCGGGCGCGGTGTGCGCCTCGAGGAAGCACTGCAAGGCGCACGCCTGGTCCAGTCCCGAACCAAGGGCTTCGCGGGGTACGAGTCTCGGCGCTGGCGCTTCTTCGGTTGCTATCTCGAAGCGGCCGCATTGCTCGCCTTGGGACGCGCCGGCGAGACCAATGACTCCCTCATGCGGGCTTCCTTCGTGCTGGACGGTTTGGGAATGGAGCGCATGGACTTGCTGCCCGATCTCCTGGTCCCATCAGTCATCTCCGCGGCCCGGGCCGCGGAGGTCCTGAGCTTGCGCGGTCTCGTGGAGCTCATGGCCGCCACGTGCCTCCTAGCCGAGGGCCAATCCCCCTCGGCGAGCCGTGTGCTCGGCCACCTGCGCATGGCCCACGAGTACAGCCTTTGGTCCCAGCTCCGGGAGGCGGCCGTGGACACCAATGCCTCCATCAGTGGGTTCGACGGCGTGCTCGATAGCGAGCTCGGACCGCGCCGACTGGTGCTCTCGGCCCCCGAGAATCCCCACTGGTCCGGCGCGAAGCGCAACCAGGGCCTGGACCTCTTGCTGAATCTCGGTGCGGCCAGCCGCGTGGTTGTGGGGGATGAGCTACCTGGGTTTCGGCCCCCGGCGAATGCGCCAAGCGATCGATTGATCGAATCGGACCCCCAGCGCTTCCAACTGCTCAAAGGCATACGGCCCGCCCAACTCCAAGCCGTGCGCAGGGCCCTGCGCAGCACATGGGACGCGGGTGAGATGCAGGTGCTCGAGATGCAGCGCCGAGGCCTGACCGCGGCGATCGTGCGCGACGAAGAGCAGCAGTGGAAGGAGCTCGACGGCCTGCGCCTGCCCTCGATCTTCGCCTTGCTGCTCGCCGGTGACCTGCGCGCCGAGGACCGCAGTGACGACGCCGCGCTGCTCTGCGACCAACTTCTCCAAGACCTGGAGGCCGGGGGCAGCCTGGAACAGGGCGCTTGGGGGGCTTGGCTTGGGGCCCGGGTGCAGATCGCATTGGGCGGATCGCTCTCGGATGCGGGGCGGCCCCGTGAGGCTGTGGATGTGCTGGAAGAGGCCGTATTGGGGTTAGAGGCCGTGGAGAATACGCTACTGGAGCGCAAGAGCGCTGAAATGGACCCACGGATGCTGCCCATGCACGATGCTCAGATCGAGCAGACCCGTGGACTTCGCTCGGAGGCCCTCGTTGGGCTTGCCGTGACCTGCAATGTGCGTCTCGGGGACCCGGAGACCGCCCTTGGCTACTTCGAGCGCGCCTACGAGATCCAGCAGACCGACTTCATGAAGGGGCTCTTGGCCTGCTACCGGGCGCGCTTTGGTGCCGAGCAAGAGGCCCGCGGCCTCTTGCGGACCCTCGAACCCGACCGCCCCGTCTTCTACAACATGGCCTGCGCCTACGCGCTACTCGGGGACACCACCGAGGCCTTGGCCCTGCTGGAGCGCGAGTTAAACGAGAACCACTTCACCCCCGGCTCCCTGGCGCGCCAGAAGCGCTGGGCCAAGGGGGATCCCGACTTGGCGAATCTCTGGGATGACGCGCGGTTTTTAAAGCTCGTGGGGGAATAGACGCCGGGTAAAATCCTCGCCTAGTTCGGGATGGATGGGACTCGGAGCCGCTGTGGTTTCGACCACGGCGCACGGGGCGCACCACCGGAACGCGTGACAGGCAATCCAAAGGGGATGCGAGCAATGGGATCGGTAACACTTTTGGGCCGCGGTCGGCGGACGCTACTGGAAGGCCAGGCGTGGATTTATCGCGGTGACTTGGGCAAGTCGGACGCTGGGCCCGGGGAGCTTGTACCGGTGCTCGACCAAGAGGGCGACGTGCTCGGTTGGGCCCTGCACAGTACGTCTTCCAAGCTCGCCCTGCGCATGGTGACGCGCTCGCCCGAGCAGCCGAACCGCGAGTTCTGGGCTAGGCGTGTGGAGCGCTGCCTGGAAGCCCGGGCCGGCGCTGGCTTTCTCGATGCCTCCCAGCCCATGGCCGCCTGTCGCTTGATCGGTGGCGACGCGGATGGCCTGCCTGGCCTTGTGGTCGACCGCTATGGCGATCGCTTGGTGCTGCAGTGCGGCACCGAAGCGGCGGACATGATGCGCGACTTTCTCTTGGAGCTGCTGCTGTCAGGACTCACCAAGCGCGGCATCGAAATCGTGGGCATCTTGGACCGATCTGACGCCAAGGTACGCGAGAACGAAAACCTCGATTCACGGATTGAGTGGCTGCGGGGCGACGCATCCATGGAAAAGCTGATGGTGGAAGAGGATGGCCTTACCTACGCCGTGGACCTCGGGACCGGCCATAAAACCGGCCACTACCTGGACCAACGGGACAACCGCCGCCGCGCCGCGAACCTGGTGCAAGACCTAGGCAAGTGCGGCTTCCGCGAGCCCAAGGATGCGCGCGTGCTGGACGTCTTCTCCTACGATGGGCTCTTCGGCATGCTCGCGGCCCAGGCGGGTGCGAAGCAGGTGCTGTGCCTCGACCAATCCGCCAGCGCCGGGGAGCGAGTGCTCCAGAACGCCCAGATCAATAACGTCGAATCCCAGGTGAGCTTCGAGAAGGTCAATGCGATGCACGACCTCGGTCGTCGGGTGGACAGGGGCGAGGAGTGGGACATCGTGATCCTGGATCCGCCGGCGTTTGCGCGCTCGAAGCGCGAGCTGCCCGGAGCCAAGCGCGGCTACGGCGAGCTCTTTCGGCGCGGGTTCCAGCTGATGCCGAAGGGCGGCTTCTTGGTGGCGGCCTCGTGCTCCTACAACATGAAGCCCGAGGCCTTCCTCGGCGTCCTGACCAAGGCCGCCCGGGACGCGAAGGTCATCGCGCACCTCCTGGACATTCACGGAGCGTCGGTGGACCATCCGCGGCGCCTCGACATCCCCGAGACGGACTATCTCAAGTGCGCCTTCATACGCGTGGAGCCCAAATCATGATGCTGACAGTAAATGGTGAGGCCCGCGATGTGGCCGCTGGCATGACGGTGCTCGGGCTGTTGGAAGAGCTTTCTCTGCGGCCAGAGATCGTAGCTGTGGAGATCAATGGCGAGTTGGCCCTGCGCGCGGGGCATGGGACCCGCGTCCTCTCCGAGGGGGACGTAGTCGAGTTTGTCACCCTGGTGGGTGGCGGCTAGGCGCGGCGCGGATAGAATGCTTCGCCGTTTGATGAAACGGAATGACTTGAATGCCTGGCTAACGCCTGCTGTGGATTGCCAACATGAAGAACGACCTTAGCGCCCACCTGTCCGATTCGAAACTACGCGTCGGCAGCTACGAATTCGACTCACGCCTGCTCGTTGGAACGGGCAAGTACAAGGACTTCGCCGAGATGCGCGATGCCCTGGAGCTCAGCGGAACGGACTGCGTGACCGTGGCGATCCGGCGCGTCGATTTGAAGGCGGCGAAGGGCGAGTCGATCTTCGACTACATCGACCGCGACAAGTACACGATCCTGCCGAACACGGCCTTCTGCTTCGATGCCGAGAGCGCCCTACGCACGGCGCGTCTAGCCAGGGAGTTGCTCGGGACGGACCTCTGCAAGCTCGAGGTGCTCGGTGATACCAAGACGCTGTTGCCGGATCCCATCGCGACCCTTGAGGCCACGCGCATCCTGGCGGCCGAGGGCTTCACCGTGATGGTGTACACCTCTGACGATCCGCGCCTTGCGGTGCACCTAGCCGAAGCCGGTGCCGCGGCGATCATGCCCGCGGGCTCTCCGATCGGCTCGGGCCAGGGTGTCTTGAACCCGAACGCCGTGCGTATCATCCAAGAGTTGGTGGACGTGCCGGTGATCGTGGACGCGGGCGTTGGCACGGCCAGCGACGTGTCCTTGGCCATGGAGCTTGGAATCGATGGCGTGCTCTTGAACTCGGCCATCGCGCTAGCGCAGCAGCCCCTGCGTATGGCGGCCGCCATGCGTGACGCCACAAGCGCCGGACGCAATGCGTTCCTGGCCGGGCGCATTCCGCGCAAACTGTACGCGAACGCGTCCTCGCCTGCGGAAGGCGTCATCGGCGGCCAGCCTAGCGCTGCGCCGACGGTCTAGACCTGCGCATTCGATGGGCGACCTTCCAGCAATGCTCGGGACGCTCTACCTCGGCAGCTTCGCTCAAGCGGCTGAAGAGGCCGTAGCCGCCACACCCGAGCAGGCCTTCCTGGTCGGCGTCGGGTTGCTGCTGATGGGGGGCCTCGCGCTGCGCATCGGCCAACCCAGGATTGAGGCGCTCTTCCTTGGGAGCACTAGGGCCCCGGCCCCGCAACACGTGACCTGGGGAGGGGCGGAGATCGCCTTCGTGGCCGGATCGATTCTCGTCGCGCTAAAGTTCTCCTCCATGGCACTGGGATGGGTGCACCCAAGCTCGCCCGTCGATGGCCTGCTGGCGATGGATGTCAGCTTGCTGTTCGGTTGCGCCATCGCCCTCGTCTTGGCCGCCCTGACCATCCGCAGATCCCAACCGGCCCTGTCCCAGGCCCGCAGCCTAGAGCTAGCCGGGGACGCCATGGGCTTCTCCTCCCAGGGCCGCGCCCTGCGCCTCTTTGGCTTCGGTGCCCTGACCCTAGGCCTGGCGCTGCCCGCCATCCTCGGGGTCATGAACTTGGCCCCGTACCTGTTGCAGCTGCTCGATATCGAGCCTCAGCTGCAAGCTGTGCTGCAGGACCTGCTCGCCCTGGACGGCCTCGGACTTGGCATCGGGCTATTGCTCGCGACGATCGTGGGGCCAACCCTCGAAGAGGTCTTGTTTCGAGGACTGGTTCAACCCCTCGCAACTCAGAGTCAGGGAGCGATCCCGGGCATCTTGATCACGTCCATTTTCTTTGGTGCGATCCACGGGTCGGTGGCCTTCCTACCAGTCTTCGGCCTGAGCCTAGTCCTGGGATACCTGCGCCATCGCTCCGGCTCCCTATTGCCCGCGATCGTCGGTCACTGCCTCTGGAATGGTGGCACGATGATCCTCTCCCTCTCCGCCTGAAACGCCTCAAACCACAAAAATTATGGCTACCTTCCCAACCCACGGACTCTTTCGCATGCTCGATGGTGGCGCCGCCATGGCGGACAACGCTCGTATCACGGGCGAAGTTGAGCTCGGTGAGCAGACCACGATCTGGTTTGGTGTTGTGATTCGAGGCGACGACGCCCTAGTGAAGATCGGCAAGCGCACGAACGTGCAGGACCTCACCATGGTCCACGCGGATCCTGGCGTGCCGAATGTGATCGGGGACGATGTGACCATCGGCCATGGCTGTGTGCTACATGGCAAGGGAGTGGGCGATCGCAGCCTGATCGGGATGGGCGCGGTCCTTCTGGCAGGCTCTGTAGTGGGCAAGCACTGCATCGTGGCGGCCGGCGCCGTCGTGCGAGAGAACTTCGTCGTGCCCGACGGCAGCCTGGTTGCAGGTGTGCCCGCCAAGGTGATTCGACCCGTTTCCGACGAGGAGAAGGCGTACTTTGAGAAGTCTGCTGTGGGCTATGCAAAGAAGATCCCTCTCTACCTGCCTCAGGGCGAATAACACCTAAAGTCGGTGCTTGTTGCCGGATTCGGCAAATTTGGATCCAGAAACGTTTTCCCAAGTTTTTGGAGCAGCATTCCACAAAGCGGGCCTACTGGGCCTATGGGCCCTTCAGTCCAGACGGACAGAAAAAAATGCCCATGGACTGAGTGCCGCAAGTTGTGAAGTCCTTGGCATGTCCGCCTCGGCTGGGGAATACTTAGATGGAATCCGCTTCTTGGAGAGCCCCTCTCCAGATTGTCTTGGAAGCCGGAGTCCGCACCCCCCCCGATTGATTTGAGCCACATACAACGACCGCGCGGACTTTCGCAATAAATGGAACCTCGGACTTGCGCCGAACATCCAAAAAGAAGAGCCTCCGCGGCCCTGCTTCCAAGCCTCGGACCCGGCTTTGATATTCCCAATGAATTACTCGACCCAAACCAACCGTCTCTCCGCCCTCCTAGCCCTTGGCTTTGCGGGCTCCCTCGCAGCGTGCTCCGGCGGTGGAGATTGCTCGACTCCCGCTCCACTGACGCCCCCGGGCACCGGTGGTTTCGGCAGCTTCATCTTCGAACTCCGCCAGGACGTGTTCCTCGGTGGTCAACTGTTGACGGGCTCCGAGTGGGCCGACTTTAACGGGGACTCGATCTCAGACCTCGCAGAGCTAAGCTCGGCGACTAACGAGCTATTCATTGGCATTGGCCTAATCGACGGCACCTTCCTGCCAACCGAGGAGCTGCCTACCCCCGGCGCCCCTTGGTCCATTGCGTCGGGCGACTACAATGGCGACGGCCGCTTAGACATAGCCGTCGGCTGCCTGGTCGCTGCGAACCCAACCCTGGGCGCGCTTCCCTCGGGCCAGCTTGCCCTGTACTTGCAGGACGCGTTCGGTGACTTCGCCCTAAGCTCAGTCACGCCCCTGGTAGGCGAGCCCATCGACCTCTCACGTCTGGTGCTCGGCGCCGGCGATCTGGACTCGGGCTCCTCCGACGATCTTTTGGTCGCTCTGGACGGTCCCGGCATGGTGCAGCAGCTGCGCCTCGACGGCACTAGCTGGATCTTGATGACCGAACTCAAGCCGATGTCTGGTGGCTTCGAGAGTGCGACGCCCCTGAGCCTGGCGGTGGTCGACTTGGGTGCGAACGGCAATCTCGACATCCTTGTGGGCGAGACCGAGGTTTCCGAAGGCGGCCTCGACCGTGTGATCTCCTACCGGAACGACGGCTTCGGCGGCTTCATGCCAGCCGAGATGGTTCTTCCCACGGCCCATGGCCCGGTGCTCAGCGAAGCGGGCGACGTGGACGGCGACGGTTTTGACGATCTTTCCGTGGCACAGCTCTCGGGCAGCAGCGCACTGCTGCTGCGAGGAACCCCAGGCGGCCTGCTCTTCATTGAAGAGGCCGAGATGGGGGGCAACCAGAGCTCCGCAGTCTGGCGCGACTTCGATCAGGACGGCCTGTTCGATGTTGCCGCGACCTTGATTAGCGACCAAGCGGTCGCCGTGCGTTTCCAGGAGGCCACTGGCTCCACGGGCACTGCTCCTGGCTCGGTCTACACACCGATCGACTTCTACAACGTGGGCTTGAACCCTCACAACATCGTCGCGGCGGACTTCGCCGAAGACGGGACCCTCGACATCGCCTGCACCAATGCCGGTGACATCTCGATTCTGCACAACCAAGGCGCTCGAAGCTTCCGCGCGGCCAATGGCTACACGATCGGCGAGGCTCCTCGCGGCGTCTATGTGGCCGACCTCGACCAAGACGGGCACCTCGACGCCGTCACCGTGGACCAGCACCAGAAGAGCGTGGTCTTCCTGCAGGGCTCAGCCGACGGCACCTTCACCAAGGTGACGGCCGTGCCCCTCGCGGTTACCGCCAACGAGACTCCCGGCCACGTGGTGATCCGCGACTTCGATGAGGATGGCCTCTTGGACATCATGGTCGGCGTCTTCGAGACCGGAGAGCTCCAGCTGCTCCGCAACCCGGGCAGCCTGAACTTCACGGTCCCTGTGGCCGAGGACCGCACCGCCGTTGGCGGCAAGCTACGCGGGTTGGATGCAGCGGACTTCAATGGCGACGAGCACTGGGACGTGCTCGTGGCCGACTCCGAGGGCGGCAAGCTCAACCTCTTGCTTGGTGACGGCGCCGGCAACTTCACGCTCGCGACCTCCTTGGACATGGGCGGCACGACCTTCGCGACCTTCGCGGGTGACCTCGACGCCGACGGCATGTCCGATGGCGTGGTGACCATGGCGAACCCCGATGGCAGCAACTCGCGCCTGACGCTCCTTCAGGGAGACGGCCTGGGTGGGCTTGTGACCGCGGGCACCTTCCCGCTCAGCGCGATCTCCCACTCGATCCAAGTTGGCGACCTCAACATTGACGGCCTAGTTGACCTGGTCATTGGACAGAACAATATCTTCACGGACGAGATCTCGGTCTTGCTAAACAACGGCGAGTTCGGATTCAGCCAGACCATGCTGGCCGTGGGCGACGACCCCGGCAGCCCCTCGATTGCCGATGTGGATGGCGACGGAGACGAAGACATCGTCGTACCCGTGGGCACGGGTGAGCTGCGCATCGCACTTGGCGATGGCGAGGGCGGCTTCCCTGAGATCGTGCCGTTGGACCCGACGGTTTATGGTCTGCCGGTTCCTTTTGGAACGCGCTCTTCGACCTTTGCGGACATCAACCACGATGGCTTGCGGGACCTCTTGATGGTCTCGGTCTACTCGGACTTCCTGTGGGTGGCTCGGAACCTTGGGACGGTTGAGGAGTAGGGCTTAGCGGTTCCTGCTGAACACTCGATTTCGGTTGGGGGTTTGACTTACTTGGCGGGGGGCTCATTGTGGACCTCCCGCCTTGTCCGTTAACCACAATGCGCTGTGCCAAGGGAGGGCGCTTCGCTTGGGGGGGATGCTGGGCGTCCGGCGTCTCGTTTAGCGGCGGGATTCTGGACCCCGGACGGCCTGGGGGAAGTGGCGTGAATTGGGTGTTTTGGGGGTCGTCCCTTAGGGATTGCTCCACCCTGCTGCTGACCGAGACGCTTCTGGATGGGTCGCTAGCGGCTCTTGGGAGTGGGGAAGTCGGGTTGGGTCACCCAGTGGGGGGGGCGGATCACGCTGGGTGGCCGATGGGAAGGGATTTTTACTGAAAGGGGGCCGGATCCGTGTTTTTGGGGTAGATTTGATTCTCTCCTTACAAACCTGCTATGCAAAAGACCTCTCCCCTCAGTCTTCTTGGCACCCTCTCCCGTGGGTGCGACGAGATCTTCACTCCTGCTGTCCTTGATTTGATCGCCGTCCTTGAGCGGAGGTTTGGGGCTAGGCGCCGCGAACTTTTAGAGTTGCGGGAAGTGCGACAGAGCCGACTTGATGCTGGGGAGTTACCGGACTTCCTGGAAGAGACCAGGCATATTAGGGAGGGCGACTGGACCATTGCTCGGCTGCCCAGGGAGCTTAGGGATCGGCGTGTGGAGATTACGGGGCCGGTGGATCGCAAGATGATCATCAATGCCCTGAACTCGGGGGCGAAGGTCTTTATGGCCGACCTTGAGGACTCGAACTCGCCGACCTTTGCGAACGTGACCGAGGGGCAACTCAACCTGCGTGATGCGGTGCGCGGAACGATCACCTTTGAGAAGGCGGACGGATCGAAGGTTTACCGCCTGGCACCACAGATCGCGACCTTGATGGTGCGTCCTCGGGGCTGGCATCTGGACGAGAAGCACGCGCAGCTCGACGGTCAAGCGGTGTCCGCATCGCTCTTCGATTTCGTCACGTTCATGGCGAACAACGCGGCCGCCTTAGTGGCCAAGGGGTCGGCACCTTACTTCTACCTTCCCAAGCTGGAGAGTCACCTCGAGGCGCGCCTCTGGAATGACGTGATCACCGCTACGGAAGAGGCGCTGGGACTCGAGATCGGCGTGACCAAGGTCACCGTGCTGATCGAGACCCTGCCCGCGGCTTTTGAGATGGACGAGATCATCTATGAGCTGCGCGACCACATGGCGGGGCTCAACTGTGGGCGCTGGGATTACATCTTCAGCTTCATCAAGCGCTTCCGCAGCGACCCGAACTTTGTGCTGCCCGATCGCGCCAGCGTCGGTATGGACCGGCGCTTCCTGGCGAGTTACAGCCAGCTCTTGATTAAGACCTGCCACCGCCGTGGGGCCTTCGCAATGGGCGGCATGGCGGCTCAAATCCCGATCAAGGGCGACGAGGCGGCGAACCAGATCGCCATGGACAAGGTGCGTGAGGACAAGCGCCGGGAGGCCGAGAACGGCCACGACGGCACTTGGGTTGCGCACCCGGGCCTGGTGCCGATTGCCCTGGAAGAGTTCGCGAAGGTACTGGATGCCAAGGGCGTGACAAATCAACTCAATGTGCTGCGTGAAGACGTGCATGTGACCGCCGAGGACCTCCTGGCGGTGCCCCATGGTGAGATCACCGAAGCCGGCCTGCGCCAGAACCTGAACGTGGGCGTGCGCTATCTCGCCGCTTGGCTAGGGGGCGCCGGTTGCGTCCCGATCTTCAACTTGATGGAGGACGCGGCCACAGCTGAGATCTCCCGGACCCAGGTCTGGCAGTGGATGCATCACCACAAGCAGCTCGCCTGTGGCCAAGAGGTCACGCCGGAGCTCGTCGCCACGATCCAAGCCGAGGAGCTAGCCAAGATCCGCGCTGACGTGGGGGACGCCGCTTTCGAGGGCGGGCACTTCACCAAGGCCGCCAACCTCTTCCAAGAGCTCATCGAAGCCCCCGAGCTGCGCGAGTTCCTGACCCTAGCTGCCTACGAGCAGTTCTAACCGATCAACCAGCCGCTCTGTCTCAAGGCCCTCGCGGTGGGGCTCTTCTCTCTTCTCTCTAACTCTGGAATCAATCTCATGGCCAACCCCTATCTCCCCCATTGGACCAATGGAACCGAACTCAGCGCGAAGCGTTGGGACGGAATCAAGCGCGACTACACCCCCGAGGATGTGCAGCGTCTGCGCGGCTCCATGAGAATTCGCTACACCCTGGCGGAACAGGGCGCGGATCGCCTCTGGAAGCTCGTCAATGGCAAGAAGCGCGTCGCGGCCCTTGGCGCGCTAACGGGCAACCAGGCTATGCAACAGGTGCGCGCAGGCCTGAAGGCGATCTATCTTTCGGGCTGGCAGGTTGCCGCCGATGCGAACTCAGCTGGCGACATGTACCCGGACCAGAGCCTCTATCCGGCCGACTCAGTGCCGAAGGTTGTAGAGCGCATCAACCGCTGCCTCTCCCGCGCGGACAAGATCGCCCACTCCGAGGGGGACACATCCACTGAGTGGTTCGCACCGATCGTCGCGGATGCAGAGGCTGGCTTCGGCGGCCCCTTGAATGCATTCGAGTTGATGAAGGGCATGATCGAAGCCGGCGCCGCGGGCGTTCACTTCGAGGACCAGCTTGCATCTGAGAAGAAGTGTGGCCACCTTGGTGGCAAGGTGCTCGTTCCCACGAGCCAGTTTATCCGCACGCTCAACGCGGCGCGCCTAGCCGCTGACACCATGGACGTGCCGACAGTTCTGATCGCACGCACGGACGCCAACGCCGCCGGCTTGATTACCAGCGACATCGACGAGTACGACCACCCGTTCATCACCGGCGAGCGCACTCCCGAGGGCTTCTACCACACGAAGCCGGGCATCGACCAGGCCATTAGCCGCGGTCTTGCCTACGCGCCCTATGCCGACATGATCTGGTGCGAGACCTCGAAGCCGGACCTCGAAGAGGCCCAGCAATTCGCGGACGCGATCCACGCCAAGTTCCCCGGCAAGCTGCTGGCCTACAACTGCTCACCTAGCTTCAACTGGGAAGCTAACCTCGACAAACCGACTATTGCACGCTTCCAGGAGGCCCTATTCGACATGGGGTACGCCTTCCAGTTCGTGACTCTTGCGGGTTTCCACGCCTTGAACCACCGTATGTTCGAGCTGGCCCGAGAGTACAAAGACCGCGGCATGGCAGCCTACTCGGAGCTGCAACAGGACGAGTTCGACTCGGAAGTGCACGGCTACACCGCGACCAAGCACCAGCACGAAGTGGGGACAAGCTACTTCGACTTGGTGTCCAAGGCTGCGGCCGGGGGTGAGTCCTCGACCACGGCGATGTCGGGCTCTACGGAAGACGAGCAGTTTCGCAAGGGCATCCAAGCGGACGCCGCGAAGTAAGGCCGACCAGGCTTAGGGAGAGGGCGCCACTTCGACTGAGGTCGAGGTGGCGCCTTTCTCTTGGGGTGGCTTCCATGCTAAGGTCCGCTGCGTGAGTGAGAACCATCCAAGCGAAGCCCCGCCCGTACTCTACAGCTTCCGGCGCTGTCCCTATGCCATGCGTGCGCGCATGGCGCTGGCGGCGAGTGGACAGGTCTGCGAGCTGCGCGACATCCTGTTGCGTGAGCGTCCGGAGGAGCTGTATGCGGCCTCGCCGAAGGGTACCGTTCCCGTGCTCGTGCTCGAGGGCGGTCGGGTGATTGACGAGAGTTTGGAGGTGATGCTCTGGAGCCTCGGACGGTCGGATCCCGAAGGTTGGCTTGGGGACTTCGCACCCGAATTGCCCGCCTTGCTGGCCTTAATTAGCGAGTGCGATGGCGAGTTCAAGCGCAACCTGGATGGCTATAAATACGCCTCGCGGGGTGATGCCTCTCGAGAGGGCGAGCACCGTACCCAGGGGGCCGAATTTTTGGTGCGGCTGGACCGAATGCTAGACGCGAACGACTATCTATTTGGTGCTAAGGCGAGTCTTGCGGATGTGGCCATCTTTCCCTTCGTGAGGCAGTTTGCCTATGCGGATAAGGGCTGGTTCGACGAGATGCCTTGGCCGCACTTGCGAAGCTGGCTGGAGGGCTGGCTAGCGTCGCCGAGGTTCGTGGCGGTGATGAAGAAGGGGCCGATCTGGAGGGCGGGGGATGCGGCGGTTTGGACTTGTTGGGCAGAGTGAAGCCTTACGCCTACTAGCCCAACCGGTCCTTCGCCGCTGAGCGCTCAGCCTAACCTTCCGTAGCGTACACCGAAAACACAGCGGTTGAGTCCGCCACATGGAGGCGCCCATCGGGCTCGCTGGCGTCCTCTTGGTAGACGTGAATCCGCACCACGACCGCCCGCGAGCCAGCGCGCACAATCAGCGCCTCGGCGAAGGTGTCCTTGAGATTGGCACCGCGCAAATAGTCGATGCGCATATCCAGGGTCGAGACCTTGTCCCCATGCCCCGTCGCGGCCAATGCCGCCGTGCCACCAGCCGTGTCCGCTAGCATTGCCAGTGCGCCGCCGTGTAGCGCCGGCCGAAAGGGATCGCCGACGATTTGCTCGGTGTAGGGCAGCTTGAGCAGGGCGCGCACCTCGGTGACCTCGAGGATCTCGATGCCCATCAGCTTGTTGAAGGGAATGCACTCACCCATGATGTAGGCGGCGGCGGCGCAGCGATCCTTGCCTAGCTCGGCGAGCTTTTCGGGGGTCAGGAAGTCTTCGGGCTTCTTGGGGTAGGTGCTCATGAATGGGGGGGGGCTAGGCCGGCTCGACTTCGATGAGGGGAGCGCCCTCGGTGACGTCCTCGCCGTCCGCCGCGAGCAGCTTCACAACCCGCGCAGAGCTCGGCAGGTTGCCGTCGGTGGAGTAGCCGACCTGGGTGAAGGTCTTCATGATCTCGACGATCCCAACTGCTGCGCCTGGTCCGAGCAGATCGCCGACCTTGCAGAAGGCGGGTTCGTCAGGGGACGGCCTGTGCCAGAACCGGCCGGTGTGGGGAGAGTAGAGCACGAGCCCACCCGCAGCGGCCTCTTCGGCTGCTTCCTGGGCCTGCGCCTCGTCGCCCTCGGCGATCGGCTCGAGCTCGTAGAGCACGTCGCCATAGCCCACAGGGGCGAGCACCGCGTCGGGCCTGGGATTCGCGATGCGCCCCGATGCGCCCGCGGGAACCCTGAGGCCAATCGCCTTGCCAAGCTGTAGCAGGTGCCCTGCGTCCTGGCCGCCAGAGACCAGGGCGCCCTTGTGGAGCGCGCGTGTAAACAGGCCAACCTCGGGTACGGTGAGCAGAGTGCGCTGGCCGTCCCGGACCGCCTTGAGTTCGATGTACTTCGTCATGTCGTTGGGGCGTTAGCCGCGGGGTTCCGAGAGGGCGGCGATGTCGTGCAGACTCCAGATGCGCGGGTTCTTCACGCGGCGCGTACCCATGGCCTGGTAGCTGGTCTCTGCAAAGACCTCGGCCCAGGCGCGCAGGTCGGCGAGGGGGACGATCTCATCCGTGTCCATCTGGGCGGCGGCGCGAAATGGATCCATATCCGCTTCGATGCGCGCTTCGGTGGCGGCCATGCCGGCCTCGATCGCCTCGATCTCTTCGGGGTCCGTAGAGGCAATGTTGAAGTCGTCGTCGAGCTTCGTGTTGAAGGCCGCGATGGCGAGGGTTCGGCCCTCCATCACAGCCTGGCGCGTGATGGAAGTCGAGAGCTGTACAACCGGCTCGTAGGGATGGCCGGCCATGGCGTAGTAGCCAGCGCCGGACGCCTTGCGCAGCAGCACCGTGAACATCGGCACGGAGTTGGTGCTGTTGGTGTAGATCAAGCTCGAGCCATAGCCCAACAGGCCCAGCTGCTCCGCTTCGACGCCAATGTCGAAACCGGACACGTCCTGGAGCCACAGAATCGGAATCCCGTCGGCGTCGCAGGCGCGGCTGAAGGCGGACGTCTTCGCGATGCCCTGCTTGTAGAGGATGCCCGCGGGCTTCTTCGCGCCGTGGTGCTCGGTATCGTCAAGGATGCCCTGGCGGTTGATGATGAAGCCCATGTAGAGCCCATTGACGCGGCCCACGCCGACCATCATCTCCTTGCCGCGATCCGGCAGGATCTCCCAGAAGAGGCTGCCGTCCGTGAGGCGCGCGAGCACCTCCTCGGCGGAGTAGACCATGCGGTGGTCCGTGGGCACGAGGGCCTCGAGGTCTTCGGCCGGGAAGTTCGGCTCAAGAGCGCCGGCGCCAAAGCGATAGAAGTCGTTGGAGGATGAGCCCGTGCCCGCGATCTCGCCCCGGATGCAGCGAATCGCAGTCGCGTCATCGGGTACGCGCACGTCGGCGCAACCGGACTGGTGCACGTGGACCTCGGGGCCGCCGATACCAAGGCTCGACAGGTGCTGGCTCTTGGCGCCCTTGATCAGGGCCGCGCCGGCAATCACCATGTAGGCGATCTCGGTCATGTACACGCGGTCGGAGATGATCGGCATGTAGCCGCCGCCCGCGATGCAGTCGCCGAAGACGCCCGCAATCTGGGGAACGCCCTTGTCCGAGAGCTCGCTGTTCTTCTTGAAGATGTGCCCCGCGCCGGTGCGCCCGGGGAACGATAGCCCCTGCTCGGGCAGGTACAACCCAGAGCAGTCGACCAGATACACCACGGGCAGCTTGAGCTTGAGTGCGATCTCCTGGGCGCGCTCGATCTTCTCGGGCGAGCGCGGCCACCAGGACCCGGATGCAACGGTGTTGTCGTTGGCGATCACGATGCACCAGCGGCCTTCGATCTGGGCGAAGACGGTCACGACGCCAGCGCCGGGACTCTCGACCTTGCCGAACTTGCGGCCCCAGTTCACGAAGGTGCCGACTTCGAACTGCCGGGTGCCCTCGTCCACGAGCAGGTCGAGGCGCTCGCGCGTCGTCAGCTTGCCCTTCTGGTG
>JBLHWM010000018.1:0-20006 GCA_047629095.1 Planctomycetota bacterium
ACCGTGGGCAAGGCGCTCGGGATGATCGAGAAGCTGCCTGGCCTGCAGTCACGACGCGGGCGCTTCCGCTTCTACCGGTTTACGAAGCCCGGCGCCTAGCGCGCTTGAAAAGCGGCCGACTCGACAGCCCCTCTTCAACTCTGCAGCGTCGCTCGGGAGCAAGCCGGACTCAAAGATTGCCTCGTTCCAGGGCGCCCTGTTTAGGGCGGCAAGCTAGCGCGCTGAAGCTCTCGGACTACGGCGACTATTTGCGCCGAAAAACAAGGCGCCTCTCTTCCCAGCGCCGGCGGCCAGAGGTCGGCGTCCAGGGCTCGTCCCCTAATAGCTCGAAAGAGTCTCCTAGCTGCTCGGCCAGCTCCGCGGGAGTTGCGCGGAAGGGCGGGCCACCCTCTTCCGTGGGCTTATTGGTGGGAAACAAGAGCGACAGCAGAATGCCGCCGGGCTTGAGGCAGCGCTCCATGTTCTTGGCGAAGAGTGGGCGCTGGTCGTGGCTAATCGCACAGAAGATCGTGTGCTCATAGATCAGGTCGTAGGTGCCCTGGCCCTCGGGCCCACTTGGATCGAAGTCGAGGACGTTGGTCACAAGAAAGCGGCTGCCATTCTTGGTGAAGTCACCCTTCAAGCGCTCGCCCGCCAAGTCCACCAGATCCAAGGCGTCGACGCGCCAACCATTCTCGGCGAGGAACAACGGGTCGTGTCCGCGGCCACACCCGGGAACAAGCGCAGAGCGTCCGGCACCGGGATTGTCCTGCACCCAATCCGAGAGCCCGGGGTGTTCGCCGCCCAGGTCCCAGGGCGTATGATCTTCTTCGTAGCGGCCGCGCCAGTTGAAGCAGGGCTCGAGCTCGGGGTCCGTCATTTGGTTGCCCGCCGAACGGCCATGGAGAGTGAGTAGCCCGGCTCCGCCGAAGCGCAAAAGACCGAGTGCAACATCGTGTGCCCCAAGCCGTGGTTCGGCATCAACAGCACGTCGCCCGGACGCATGATGAAAGCGTGCCCCGCATCCGCGAGAAGATTAGTGAACTCGGGACCGCGATTGACGAGTCGGGCGAGTTGGCCACAGCCGGGCTTCTCGAGCTCGCCGTAAACGAAGCGGCCCCCTTTCAAGATCTTGCGCATCAGCGTCGCGCCTTGGTGCCCGCGGAAGAGTGCGGCCTTGAGCCAGGGCATCTCGCCCTCGTCGATGTACTCGACGAACTCCATCACGCGAACCGCAAGCTCTTGGGTCGAGAGGGCAATCCACGCCGTCTCACCGGAGAGTTGGGCGTAGACGACACCGCGCTGGCGCTCGTTGTAGTCCTCGTCGAAGGCGTCGTGGTGCATCAGGGCGCCGCCGTTAGGCGCATTCCAATAGGCGATGTCTTGGGTGAAGTAGTGCTCGCCAGAAGGCGGCGCGGGTGCGGCGTCCTCACCGTCGCCGGCATCCGCGGCATCCTCCACCAGGTCGAGCTCCCCGAGCATGGTCAGCAGGTCCTTGTTTTCCCGCAGCAGCGCAGTCTCCGGCAGGAGCTCGCGTCCGAGCTGCTCGATCGTGCGATGCCCCGCTTCGTCATGGCTCGCGTCATCGTCGACCTCCTGGCCAAAGGAGAGCCGAATCCGGGCGGACATGTCCTCCTCGTGATCGGACAAGCGCTGGGTCTTGACCCAAAAGTTGGGCTTCGCACCCTCGCTGCTCTTCGAATCAAAGCTCAAGAAGCGCCGCTCGAGATCGCGTTGCCCGTCCTCCCCTGCCTGCTCGCCAAGCTGGGCCGACTCCTCCGCCCCACGCACCGTAAAGCGAGGGTCCAGACGCTCAAGGCTCGCCTCAAGGAAGCCATCAAGAGCACCTTCGTTCCTGATCGATTTGTGCAACGCCATCCGCTGCTTCAAGACCGGGGCAAAGCCCGGCAGCGTGCTATCGAGCATCCCGCGCAAGAGGATCGGCCGCGCATCCGCCCAGCGCTGGCGCCAAGCGTGGATATCCGCAGCTTCCGCCGCGCACAACCCATCGGTGCTGATCTCGGCCCAAGAGCCGTGCGCGATACCCCGTCGCTGCAGGTCCACACGCGCCCGCTCGCGCTCGGCCACTTCCGCCAAGAACTCGGGCTCGTCCTCAGGCGACCAGGAAATCACCCCAACGCCACCGGGCAAGTCGTGCCGATCCGGCGCCCCCACAATCTCCTTCAACATTCCACTCATAGCTCCCCATTCTACCGCCCCAACCACCCCTACGAAACTCCCATTCCCCCTCCCTCATCAGGCCTTCCACCCCCACCCTCCGCCCTGCGGACGTACGCACCCCCCCAACTCGAGACACACCTACCCCAAGAAACCTGCCGCCAGTCGCGCGCAAGTCCCGCGTCGAACCGCTACCCTCTGCTGTCTCCATGGCCTTCCCCCTCCACTACTTCGTCTTCGCGCCCCTAGTTCTCCTGGCGCTGCTCGCCTTCATCGTGCCCGGGAAGTCGCCCTTCGCCGTGCTCAAGGAGGCATTCATCGCCATCCGCGATACCCGCGGCGGCCGACTTGCCGCCGGCGCCTTTGTGGGCGTGTTTGTGGTCAGCTTGATCGAGGGGCACTTCGACGACGCCTTGACCGTGGCCCTTGGCTACGACCTCACGGCCGCCGTGCTCGCCTTCGAAGGCGACTTCGTGCTCAACATTCAGAACGCCTTCCTCGCCATGCCCGGTGGCGACTTTGTGATCGCCGTACTTGCCTTGACCTACACTGCGGGCTACATCGCTTGGCTCGTCCTGCCCCCCTTCGCACTGCTCGGGCTCAATCGCAAGCACGCAGCCGGTACCTACGCCTGCGCCTTCGCGGTCAACTACGTGCTGGCCCTCCCCTTCTACCTCTTCGCCCCGGTGCAAGAGGTCTCCTGGAGTGGGCTCACTAAGACCCGCCCTCTTTTGGAAGAGCACTGGCCCGGCATCACCGAGGCCCTGCGAGCGGAGAGCGCCCTCGACAACTGCCTTCCAAGCCTGCACGTCTCGATCGCGGTCACCGCGCTCTGGTTTATGGTGCGCTATGGCAACCGCAGGTCGGCCATCGTCGGCTGGCCACTCACCATTGGCGTGATCCTCTCGGTGCTGGTGCTCGCGATCCACTGGGGTGTGGACACGGCCGCCGGCATCCCCTTCGGTGTGCTTTGCGCTTGGATTGCCGAGCGTCTATTCCCTATCCCCAGCTGCGAAAAGCCGGGCCAAACCGAAGCCGGTTAGATCGCCTCTGGAATCCAGGCTGCGGCCTGGAGCAGGGCAGTGATCAGGTTCTCGGGCGAGGCCACGCCCTGGCCGGCAATGTCGAAGGCCGTCCCGTGGGCGGGGCTCACGCGCAGATAGGGCATACCGAGTAAGACCGTGACGCCGGTGGTCGGCGCGGCCAACTTGACCGGGATGAAGCCCTGGTCGTGGTAGAGGGCGAGCACCGCGTCGTACTTGCCTGCGGCGGCCGCGACGAAGATCGTGTCCGGAGGTTCGGGACCGGTCACGTGGAAGCCCTTCGCTCGCGCCTCTTTGATCGCGGGCATCAGCACGCGCTGCTCGTCATCGCCGAATAGTCCGCCTTCGCTGGCGTGGGGATTGACTCCAGCGACGGCCAGGTGTGGCGCATCGAAACCGAAGCCGACCATGGACTCGTGCAGCAGTTCGAGCGAGTCCAGAATTAGCTTGGGGGTCAGGCTAGCGATCGCCGCCACGGTAGACATGTGACGGGTCGCCATCAGTACCCGCATGTCACCGGCAATCGCCATCATCTGGCAGCGGTCCGCCGAAGCCCAGCGGCGCAGCAGCTCCGTCTGTCCCTCCACCTTCTCACCGGCCATGTGCATGGCCTCCTTGCAAACCGGCGCCGTAACCAGGCCGTCGACCTGCCCACCGAGGCCAAGGTCAGCACCCAGACGAAGGGCATCCAAGGCAGCGCGTCCACAATCCTTTTGGGCATGGCCCATCTCGAAAGACCCGAGCTTCCCACGGGAAGAGTCGAGCCAGAGATTGCGTCCGGCCTTCCGCTCAACCGTCTGTAGGTCAGCTACAGACTCGACGACCTCGCAGCCAGGAATCCTAAGCTCCTGGGGGCCCAAAACGACGGCCTCGAGGGCCGCCGCAACACGCTCATCCAAGAGTGCTGCTCGGACAATCTCAGGGCTGATCCCCGAGGGGTCCCCGAGTGTGAGGGCAATGCGCGGGAGTGCGCTCTGTCGTGAGGCTGCCATATGGGCGGCATTCTACGATTCGTGCCCGACTACACCCCTTTGGGACACGGCTTTTTGGCTGGAAACCTTCCTCCTTAGGCGGCTTCTGACCTCGGCCTAGCGCCCGCTCGCAAAAGGGCCATCCGGAGACGAAGCCCCCATTGAGCATGCGAGAAGGCGAGAAGCGAAACGGCGGAAGCGATCTTCCTTGCCGCTGAGCACAACTCGGTCCTGACCGGCGCGCCAGGGACGAAGAGGGCGAACTCGACCAGGCCCTTTAGCGACGGGCAGCTAGGCTTCCTCGGCGCTGCTCGCTTCGCTGGCCGCCTCGGGCACTCCACCGGAGCGCAAAAAGTTCAGCGTACTGGCAATCACATCCAGCACTTCCAGGCTTGGGCTTTCGCCGAAATCCACGCGAGCCAGGAGTTGCAGGAGATCAGAGTTCTCTCCGACGGGCACCTTGCGGCGCTTGGCCGAAGCTCGCACGCGCTCGGCAAGCTCGCCTTGGCCCTCGACGATTCGGCGGCTCGATTTAGAAGCGCCTGGATAGCGCAAGAACAACTTGAGTGGAGTAGATTCGGTCATCGGATTCTTTTCTTGGGGGGGTAGGGGTCTGAGCGGTACGAGTTGATTAGCCCCGAAGGTCGAGTACCTTGCGCTTGCGCAAGAAGCCGATGTCCAGGTGGCGGCGAGAGACGTCGATGTCCTCGGGAGGCGCGGCGAACACAGAGACGCGAGCGGGTAAGAACTCCTTCCCAATGTCCAGGTCAATGGTGTCCGCAATCTGATCTTGCAGTTTGCGCGAGCGAGTTTGCAGCTCGGCAACGAGGCTCTGATCCGAGACGAGAAGCCGCATGGAGACACCTCCAGCTCCCAGGGTGAAGTCCACCCGAATCGGGCCAAGGCTCTCGAAGTCAACCCCTAACGTGACGCGCCAGACAGGAGTGCCTAAGGGGTCATCTTCCACGAGCTCGCGGTGCTGCACGAACAGGCTCGCGCAGACCCAGCGATCTCCGTCGCGCACGGGGAAGGTCCAGTGGTTCGGATCACCCTCAACTTGGCGAGCGACCTGCAGAACCTGCTCGGCTTCCAATCCTGCCAGGGCGCGCTCGAGCTCAACGCGTAGCTCGGGTGAGGGATCTTTGCCGAGGGAGCCCAACAGCTCTCCTTTCAGATCGCGCTCCAGCTCCAGCAGACAAGCGATATCATCGGAGAGGTCACCTGCCCGTAGCAGGTTCGCCTCGTAGCCCAGGCCGATGCGGTTCAGGACATCGGCGAGTTCGAGCCCGTCTGCGCCCGGCTGTAAGAGGTGGTCTTCGAGTCGGGACAACAGGGCGTCGCAGCTGCCGTCGGAATCTTCGGAGTGGGCCAGAGTTGACACCAAGTTCTCCGCGAGATCGATCACGAGGTCACCAAGGGGGACGTCCTGGCTCAGCACCATGCGCAGGGCATCGTGCAGCCGAAACTCGGTCAGGCCGGGGTCGCTCAAGATAGTCAGGTCCAACTCGCCCGGCCCCTTCCCCTGCTCTACGCGGAAGTAGAAGGACTGTCCGACGAGCAGGCGCACATCGGATTGAAGGGAGAAGCGATGGCGGCCAACACGCACTAGGAAGCAGCCCTCTCCAAACGTCTCTACAACCTGCCCCATCAAGACTCGACCTACCCGCAGGGCCCCTTCGAGCTGTTTTCGCTGGGAAGAGGCCAGGCTTGAGGCGTGGTGATTGGGGACTTCGTAGGGGTTCTTGGGCACGATGGAGAGTTCCTGCGCTGGATCAGCGGTTAGGTGCGGTTGGAGCGGGCTTCACCTCCGGTATCGGCCCCGGGCCTTTGGGGATTAGCTCTGATTCCAGACAGGTTCGAAAATCACGGGTCAGTAAAGAAGGGGTCTTAGGTGGCTGATTTCCACAACACCGCTTTATCCTCTGGTCTCGGCCGATTTGCGCGCAATGCCGTCGCCTGCTCCAATCCGCGATATGTTCACCATTATGCTCCGCACCCTTCTCCTCGCCCCACTCGCTTGCCTCGCCCTTGGAAGCACTTCGCCCGCCCAGGAGGCCATCAACTACGAGCAGCACGCCAACGGCTTCGCCCTCGACCACGGCCTCACGGGCCTGACTTCCATCGAGGTCAACTTCAGGCAGGTCATCGACGGAGCCTACGCCCACGTGACGATCGGCATGTTCGAGGTCTACCACCCGATCCCCGACCTCGACAACTCAGGCGTCGCCAGGACCTTCCAAGGCGTCTGCCGGCAGCTCATTACCATGCAGCAGACCTGGCTCGATAACCTGCAGCCCGAGTCGGGCAGACTCAAGGATGTCGAGGCTGACCTCAAGACCATGGACAAGTGGGTCAAGTCCTGGAGCCTGGGCCGGCTCGCCGATCTCGACCTCGAGAGCCCCCACGACCTGCTCGATGCCTTTAAAGCCAAGGACAAGTACCGGGCCGCCTCCCTACGTCTGACGGACAGCTTCCTCAGGGGGGAGAGCCTTGGACTCGAGCGCCCTTTGGATCAATTTGAGACGTCACCGCTCATCCTGTGCCCCACCCGCCGCGAGTTCGTTCGGCTGGTCTGCTATGCGGGTCTGCTCTATGAAACAGAGCGCTCCAAGTACTGGGCCGACAACCTCCACGAATGGATCGAAGGGCGCATCATGAACATGCGCGCCCTGGCTCTGGAATACGTCGATGTGAGCCTCCAAGTCGGCGACATCTATGGCGGCCAGGCCATGAATGTGCGCCACACGGATGAGCTGGAGCAGCACGTGATCCAGCGCGCTTTCCTCAGCATGATGCAGAGCTACTTTGGCAACCAGTTTGACCCTGCCCTTGCGGTTGGCTTTGCGATCAACTTCAACGTGGATGTCTTCGGTCTCGACCACGGCCGGCTCGAGGGCGACCCGCGCGGCAACTCCACACCACCCAGGGAGGTCTTTATCCCCGGCGGTAACCCCGACGGCGGCTACCTTCCGCCCTTGAGCGCCGAGAGCCCGTACCGCGAGCTCGAGGGTGAGTTCAGGTACGTCGGAAAGCTCTCGGCCACCCAGGTCGCCGGGAATACAGCGGATCAGAATCAGCAGGCCCGCTTGCAGAGCTTCCTCATTCACGCCGACACGGGCTCCGGTAAGCACGTGGTGATGAGCCCCTTCCTTGGCACTTCCGCCCTCAAGGCCCCGGTCCCACCGACGGAGTTCCTTGGCGACTACCAAGAGTTCTTCCGGGCCTACCGCACGGTCTTCATGCACTGGCTGCGGACCGAGGCTGGCAGTTCGAAGAAGGACTCGGCCAAGAAGTTTGCCCAGCTCCTATGCGCCTTGGGCGCGAGCACTGGCGAGGGCGACCCCAACCTCGAAGCCCTGATCCCCACCATCTATGACGGCCTGGTGCTCAGTAACGTGGAGCAAAACAAGGACTGTCTCGAAGGGCGCTTCCTCCGCTGGCTGAAGCTCGAGTAGGTCACGAGCCGGCCCCACTCCGCTCCATTGTGTTATTTTCCAAGCACCAACCCAAAGGGCTGGCGCTAACGCGCGTATCGACGACTATGAATTTCACCAAGCTCATGGCTTTTGCCCTTTTCCCACTCGCTCTCTCCTCCTGCACCGTGCTCGACATTGAAGAGGACAACAGCCTGCCCGGCCTCCGGGTGGACGGCCTCTTGTCCGGTCACGCCGCCTTCGGCATGTCCGATGAGTCCGGCCTATTCGAGGCGCGAATTTTTGATGGTCCGAGCTCCGGCGGTATTGCCAGTCTGCGCATCAGCAACTTGCTGGGGCTCGAGGTCGGCCTACTTGGCGCCGCCTTTAATCTCGGCCCGATCCACCTAGGACTCGGCACGCTGTTCTACGACCCAGAGCCTCCCTACTTCGAGCAGGCCGAAGACGTCGTCGAAGTCGAAATGGAAGACGACGGACAATAGAGCGAGTCATCTATTGGCCTAGCGGCCCCTCTTCGGGTGGGCCCCTAGCCGGTCACTCCGCTAGGCCGTTCGGATCCGAGCAACCGCATTGCGCCAGGCCGCCAAGTGCTCGTCACGACGGACCTTGGGGTCGGGATGGAAGGTCCGCTCAATTTTGAGCCCCGCCTCGGGCCCCAATAAGCCAAGTTGCATGGCCGCAAGGGATGCTGCACCAAGGGCGGTCGCCTCTAGATTCTGTGGCCGATGCACTTCAATGCCACCAAGGTCTGCCTGGATCTGCATCAGTAGGTTATTGGATGCGGCTCCACCATCGACGCGCATCGAGGCCAGCTCGATGCCCGTCTCCTGGCGGAACAACTCGATCAACTCGACATTCTGGAGTGCGATCGCCTCGAGGCCCGCACGCACAATGTGCGCTCGATTGGAGCCGCGGCTAAGTCCCAGGATCGCAGCGCGGGCATCGGGGTCCCAATAGGGCGCACCGAGCCCCGTGAACGCCGGAACCAAGGTGACTCCTCCTGAATCCGGAACGCTTGAGGCGATGCGCTCGCTCTCGGCGGCATGCTCCAAGATCCCGAGCTTGTCTCGCATCCACTGCAAGATCGCTCCCCCCATAAAGATGCTGCCCTCCAAGGCATAGCAACTACCTCCATCCGGGCCCACGGCCAAGGTCGTCAGGAGCCCCTGGGACTGGGCATTCGCACGCCTGGCGCCGGTGTTGAGCAGAAGGAAGAGCCCGGTCCCGAAGGTGCACTTCAAGTCTCCGGGGCTTGTTGCGCCCTGTCCCAAGAGGGCCGCCTGCTGATCCCCAGCCACCCCGAGAATCGGAATCTCTCGCCCCAAGATCTTGGCGACTCCGAACGAACCACAGGAGGGTCGAACTTCAGCGAGCCAGCTTGGGTCCACACCAAAGTTCTCGCAGAGCGCCTCCGACCAGACCTGCTGGTCTATGTCAAAGAGCATCGTCCTGGAGGCATTGGTGGGGTCTGTCAGGAAGTGGGGCTCACCGGACAAGTGACTCATCACTAGACTGTCCACGGTTCCAAAGCAGATCTCACCGGCCTTGGCCCTCTTTAGCAGTCCCGGCTCGTTCTCCAACATCCACTCGATCTTCGTCGCACTGAAGTACGGGTCGATCACCAGCCCCGTCAAGCTCGCCACTTGCTCGGCAAACCCCTGCGACTTCCGTAGCGAGGCGCAGCGATCCGCTGTCCGCCTGTCCTGCCACACGATCCCAGGCCCAAGGCTCGCCCCGGGCTTGCCGCGCTCCAAAGCAAAGACCGTCTCCCTCTGGTTGGTGATTCCGAGCCCAACGACCTGCTGAGCTCGCTTGTCCGCAAGTAGCTCCGCAAGAACCTCGTCCACCGCTCCGAGGATCTCATCACCAAGGTGCTCCACACGCCCCTCGCTCGGGAAGTGCTGAGGGAACTCACGGTGCGCGCTTGCAAGGGGCTCGAGTCCAGCCACGCCGCATGCACGAAACAGCACGGCTGTCACTCCAGTCGTTCCTGCATCTAGCCCAATCAAGGTATCTACCATGGAATGACCATAACGGCTCTCCCCGAGATTCTCTGCTGCTCGCTTGTGGATTCCGAAACGAACGCCTGGCCTTCCCGCCGGCGACGAGCCCATAAAAGAGCCCCGCCAAGCACTTTGCTTGGCGGGGCCTCAAGAGCCGACGGTTCGCTGGAGCGAAGGATCAGTTGGCAATCAGCTCGATTTGAGCCGTACTTCCGTAGGCCACGACGCCGACATAGGCGGTGTCCATGCCTTGATTCGCTAGCTCAAGCCCGACGGTTACGTCGTCGGCAAGGTTGGACTTCAAGATCGAGCCATAGGGGAGGTTGATCTCATGGCTCGACAAGGGGAATGCCCTGCCCGAGTAGCCATTGCCATCGACGGCACCAAAGCCGCCAAGGTAGTCCAAGCCGACACGAAGGCGTGTCGTTACCTGCTGGCTCTCGATGGCGTAGCGGTCAACCGCGACAATCACTTCACCGTGGAAGCTGAACTCATAGATCCCAGTGCTCTGGGTCGAAGCAGTCTCTTCAATCATGACGTAGCCAACGCCATAGGCATCAAGGATCGACTCGCGAACCTTCTCCATGGTCCCAATGAGGACAAAGCTAGGCTTCATGGATGTAGCACGATCGCCTTTTCCAAGACCGACCTCACCCGTGGACGTATCATCGGGATCGCCAGGGTAGAGCGCGGGCAAAGTGCCAACTAGGTCTTGATCGCTTGACAACAGACGAGGATCTGAACCAGCGGCTGCGTCCGGATCTGTGCCGGCAAGGACAGAAAACTGAAGTCCAACAACCAAGGCGGCCGTTCCAAAGAGAACACCAAAAATCGATTTGCAGTTCATTGTGATCATTTCCCTTCCTCCGCCTGGTCGGCGTTGGGGGAGCCCCCTTGGGCTTCGCCTGAGAACAGCTCAGGACAAGTAGTAATTAGTGACTCGGCAAAGCCGGGAAGGCTCGCCATTTTTGCTTGGAGCATAGGAGACGAGTCTCCCAGGGTTTCAGCGATCCTTGAGGCCTGGCTCGGCTGGGAGTCGAGAAGGTCTCGGAAGGCCTGCACGGAGCGGTCGCCCGCTCCAAGGCGCAGGTGGCAGATCGCTGCGTTATAGCGCGCCATGAAGAAGCGCGGGTTCACATCTGCTAGGCCGCTGATAGAGATCCAGCGAAAGCAGACCAGCGCACGCTTGTGATCGCCCTCAGCCCCGTAGAGCTTGCCGAGCTGCATCGCTGCATGGCCGCGATTCGCCTCATCCATCGCTGTGTCAAAGACATAGCGTAGATCCTCGGCGGCACGCATGCGGTGACCCTCGTGGCTATGAACAAAGGCCCTGTACAGGCGAGCCTCCTCGTGATCGGGGTCAACCGCCAGAGCCTCGGCAAGCAGACGCTTGCCTTTCTCCAGGTTGTCCTCGATCTTAGTTAGGCGACCATTCAGCATGTGCCGGGCCTCGGTCCAGTCCACGTCCGAAGCCGCGTCTCTGCCACTGGCAAGGACTCCGTCGACGAAGCCGCGTCCGCGAGTCTTCTCAAATTCAACCCGCACTGCGGGCTCAAAGACATCGTTGCGGTACTGGGCATTGGTGGCAGCCAGAACGTAGGCCTTTCCAAGCTGGTAGAAGACGGTGGCAAGTCGATTGACAAGCTGTGCCGACTCGGCCTGCTCCATGAGCTCCTGGCCAGTCAATGCCGAGAAGCGCGTTAGCAGCGCGTCGGGATTTGCGATGTCGCGGTGCATGGCGACCATCGAACGAGTGTCGTCCAAGAAGTCGTGACAGCCGGCGCAGATCTCAAGGTGTGCGATGGCGCGGGTTGCCGCACTCTCGTCCAACTCGCCATCGACCAAGGCCGACAGGTCGGCTTGGAAGTCGAGGCAGACCTCTGGGGTGACTTCAGTCCAAAAAGTACTATTCATGAGAGGCGACCTCCTATTGATGGTGCCGGACTTCCGGGCTTACAGGCGGGAGCGGTCGCGAGCTCGCGCTTGGTTGCATGGCTGCTGGGTTTGGGACTCCTGGCGGGACGAACATCAGGAGGAAGACCGTCAAATACCCGTCGCATCGATCTGTGGATCTTTCTACGGGCACGGAAGATGACCATCTTCAAGTTTTCGAGCTTGATACCCAAGTCAACCGCGGCATCGCGATAACTTGAACCTTCAACCTCAACAAGGTGAATTGCGCGTTGCTCGCGCTCTGAAAGTTGGGAGTAGAAGCGAAGGTAGAGGTGCAAGTAGGTCACATAGACCCGGTTGCACTCTTCCGTCGTTTCCCGATCCACGGCCCCGTTCAGAGGATCCTGTACACCGTGCTCCGTGGGTTCGGGCAGATCGTCAATCGGAACTTCCGCCCGGCCTCCACGGCTCTGGGAGCGCAGGTGCTTGAGCACTGTGTTCCGGACGATCGTTGCCGACCAAACCCTGAAGGCGTCCTCGCGCTCCGCGTTAAACCTGTGCGGATAGCGGTGCACGTTAAAGAAGACCTCTTGCAGTACGTCTCGGGCGTCGGCCCGACTTTGGTACCGCCTCAAGCGGGCGGCGACCTGCTGGACAAGGTGGTGCCCATTAAGCTCGTAGAGAAGCCCGAAGCACGAGCGCGCTTGGTGGAGCCGGAAGAGCTCCATGATCTGGGTGGAGAGGGCATCGCGGACCTGGTCTTGGGTCCTCTCCTTACCGTCTGTACCGTTAAGGATTGCGAAAAGCGGCTCTAGGTCTGCGGCCATGACTTCCTTGACCTCCGTTGAGATCTCAAGGAGCTTCAAACGGAGCGCCTTGGAGTCAAAGGCTGGGGCAATCAGGGCCTCCTGTCCGCCGAAGTAAGCAGCACTCAAGCTGCGCACTCCAGTCTGTTCGTAATTATGTCCAAGGGCATGTTATCTCGTTCCGGTGTCCTAGCTGAGGGGGAAGCAGGCCCCATAGAGAGTCATGGGGGAACACCTATTTATAGGCGAGGGGAAATCCGGGGTTACCGGATCTGTCAAAATAAGCGGGGAGTGCCGGGCAAACCGAACACAAAGGGCACATAAACGCTCCAAAACTAACCATTTAGGGTCAGAACGTGCATGTTGAGCTAGGGCTTCAAAAAGCGGTCTGCGGTGAGCTCTGGGTTGATCTTCACGTTCGATAACGTCCAGGACCCCACGGGCTTTTCATCGCGGTCCACACTAAGGAAGCTCCGAGGAAACTTCAAGCCATCGTGATCTTCGTAGTCGCTGATTCGGGTGCAGCCCAGGCGTTGCTTCGTGGTCGGGTCGAACACGTCGACTCGCTCGATCAGGGTCGTCTCGGGGCTGTGGTAGTTGCGGTAGAGAAGCGGCACAGATCGGCCCGGGGCAAACTCTGCATCCACGGCCGCATACTTCACGCCGTCGCGGGTCTTCACACCCGCATAGCGGAACCGTAGATCCGAAGACCTAGGCATCAGAATGAGGTCGAAGTGAGCCAGGAGTGCGCTGGCATCTAGGGTTGCGAAGTTCAGATACTGAATGACGTCAACCTCGTCGAATCCACCCTTTGCATTCTCTAGCCACACCTTTACGGACAGCGGCGTGACGATCGACACCATCTTGACCATGTCCGGAGTCTCAGTCTCCGAGATGTCGATCTCCGACTCAATCCGAACGGCCCTGGGAAGGTGCTTGGACACGCCCATATCACCAAGATCTTGGGGCGGTATGTGATGGTACCGCATCTCGATTTTCTTTACGGAGAGCGCGGTCTCTACTCCTTCATCATCAAAAGCTGTGGGAGCAAAGTCACAACTCCAATAGGTCAGGTTTTCGAGGCGGTCGGCCCCGCCGTGTGCTGCCTCGTAGATGGGCAAGATACGGTCCCAACCCGTTGTGACAGTGAGCTCTGGCTGTGCTTGACCCTCATCCGCAGGCGTCTGAGCAGCTGCGATTAGGCCGAAAAGGGGAAGGAGAAGGAGGAAACCGAAGCAACGCATGGCGCGATGGAATTGAGGTCCGAAACGAGTAGTGTGAGGTCACAAGTCTACCGCCCGCCCAGGAAGTGGGTGGCCCAGGTGCCCCCGACTTTTTGGGAAGACCGCAGACAAGAGATGACAGGACAGGCTACGGAATGGATGATGGAACTGTGAATCCCCAGGCCATTATCCTCGAAATCGCAGCAGACCTTGGTCTTCACCTTGCTGAGATCACCCCCCTAGGGCCCCCGAAGGACGCTGCCCACTTCGAGCAGTGGCTCGATAAGGGTAGAGCTGCAGACATGGACTGGCTCCAGAAGAACCGACAGCGGATTGTGGATCCGCGTGGCCTCGCTCCGGGCCCGGCTGCCCTACTTGTGGTTGGCTTGGCACACGTCAGACCTAGGGTTGACCTGCAGGGAGGCGGGAGGATTGCCCGTTATGCCGCTGGTAGGGACTATCACAACCGCCTAGGGAAGCTGCTCGTGCGCCTGGGGAAGCGCCTTGCCCGCGAGGGTGTCCTGGATGAAGGGCGCGCTGGACGGGCAATGACCGACGCGGCCCCGCTCCTGGAGCGCTCCCATGCGGAAGAGGCCGGGATCGGCTTCGCCTCCAAAGCCGCCAACTTGTTGCACCCCACCTTTGGACCGTGGTTCTTCCTGGGTGAGCTCGTTCTGGAGGCAGACCCCCAAACGTTGCTCAGCGATGGCCCCACCTTGGCCCCGGCCGGCTCTTGCGGGACTTGTACGGCATGCATCGACGTCTGCCCAACCGATGCGATTGTTGCGCCGGGCCAAGTGGATGCCGGCCTGTGCATTAGCTACCAGACCATCGAAAACAGGGGGCCCATCCCCCATGAGCTGCGCCCGAAGCTCTCGGGCTTTGCCTTTGGCTGCGACATTTGCTCAGAGATTTGCCCTTGGGGAATCAAGGCGGAGACCAAGCAGGACTTCAGCGAGGATTGGGGCACCCACCGCGTAGTCGAGCAGCTCAGCCTGATCGATTGGCTCGAACAGGATGAAGCGAGCTTCAAGCAAATTTGGCAAGGCTCCCCACTCCAACGTGCACGGCGCGACGGCTTGGCCCGCAATGCGGCCCTCATCCTGGGCTCAGCACCTCGAGAGGGGAGCCGGGAGGCCCTGCTGAGAGCCCTCGAGTCCCACAGCTCCCCCATGGTCAGGGAAGCCGCGGCATGGGCCCTCGGCAAAGCCCACGGGGCGGAAACCCGGGTCACTGACGCCCTTGACCGGGCCTACGCCCAAGAGGAAGCCGCGGAGTGGCGGGACCTGATCGGCCTAGATCGGGACCTAGCCGGGTCGGAATCCTAGCTGCCGACAGCTGAGTTGGCGAGAACCCCAAGCAGGTAATCTCGACCGTAAGTGCCTACCTAAATACACCTTACGTCGGTCTTATCAAACTAACTCGGGCACGATCTTCTTCCCTTCTTCCCGAACCAGGGGAACAAGCTGGGCAAACTCTCCGTCTTTCAGGGCAGCAGATAGGACCTCCCTCCCTACCGCTACTCCCAACCCAAGTCTAAAGGACCTGACCAGCCCCCCACTTCCCAGGTGAGCCGCCCACCCCCTCCAAGCCCAGCTTGGACATGGCCTGAGCAGCCAAAGCGACAACTCCCCAGGAACACAACACCCCCAAAAGAGCATGGCCAAAAGTAGCTTCTACGACGACTGCAAGTTCTGCCACGAGTGTGACGCCTACGTCCCTTACCTCATGAGTGCAGAAGCCAGTTATTGCACAACCTGCGGATCCCAAGTCCGGCTCTTTTCGAAAGAAGACTGGGGCAAGTTCGCCTCCTCGCTCAAACCAGCCAAGTACAAAGGCGGTCGCCCTCGCAAAAAGCGAAACACCGCCTAAACAAGACCACTCGAAGCTCGTCCCCCCGGTTGTGGAAGACAAGGGAGCCGAGTACGAGAAGTGGAAGTGGAAGGGAAGCCCCTGACGCCCTAGGTGTCAGGGGCTTCATTTTTGCCCACCCGCGAGCAGCGACTCCCTGAGCCTGACTAAGAACTTGGAGCCGTAGGGAGAGCACCCTACTTGGTTAGCCGCCCAGGCCAGCAGGGCGACGAACTACGTGCCGCCTTTGAACATCGGCAGCAGCGTCCCTTTCACTTTCAGGAACAGCTCCGCCGTAGCTCGCACATCCCTTAGGCAGTACTCCCCGATCTCATCGATCCGGCCCTCGCGGTAAACTCGCCCGACTTGACTCCCATCGATCGATCCCTTTGGACTCTCCACATCGAATCGCCGGCACCAGAAGTCCAGGGAGTAGTTCTTTCGCACCGTCCCGTGGAAGTTGAACACCTCCATCAAGTCGCAGTGGGTCGAGATGTCGTACCGGTAGGGCAGTAGGTTCACCGAGGGCACTACCCCGAGCTGAGCCGAGCGAATCATCAACATCGGACCGTCATAGCCGCGCCCGTTGTAGGAGACCAACCGAGGTCGCTTGCGCCCCACGATCTCCCAGAACTTCTCGAGCACTGCCTTCTCGGAGCCTCGAAAAATGTCGGAGTCAGGAACGCGCTCCCACTCCTTAGGTCCCTCCGAAGCGCTTCCTTCACCAGATTCGAGCAGCATCAGCCCTCGGTCCGCCTCGACGTTCCAGAGGCCGATTGCGATGATCTTGCCCAGGCCTGGGAAGAGCGCCATACGCTCGGGTAGGGCCTCGCGTTCTCGCTCGTCCCGGGCGCGCTCCATGAGGTAGCCACGGGTAATTTCGTCGACCTCCTCCCAGGGAGTGCCGGCGACTTCGATGTCAAAGGTGATGGTCTGCATTGTGTTTCTCCTAAGGGGGGATTCTGCCACGGGGCCGGCTGCCTTGCCCGTCGCGATACCGACCTTTCTAGGGTGGAGCCTGGAAGCCTCTAGGGATCAGTCCTCGCCGCCTAGATAACCTAGGCCGCGGAAGCTCTCGAGGAAGGCATCGGACATGCCCTCCCCAGGTAGTTGCGGAGCAGTCGCCGCGCGAAAGTCGGGGTCCGGGTTGGGTCCCATGGTGACCGGATGCGCCAAGCGCCAGGACTCGTCGAGGATGCGCTCCAGGGGGATGCTGCCCCCCTTGGCTCCACGCCAGTGCTCGGGCACGGGCAGGTCGAGAAGGTGCATGAGCATTGGCGCGACGCCGAACACATCGCCCACCTCGCCGCGCTGCTTGTCCCCGAGTAGATTCCCCTGGCGCGCAGCCGGCGGTCCGAGCACCCCAATGATGCCCGGCGCGGCGTCCTCGTGGTGGCCAGAGGTCAAGGCGTCGGCGTCGTACTTGGTCTCCGGATCCACGTGCATGCCATGGTCGCTTAGCACAATCACAAGGGCGTCCTTGGGCGCCTTCTCTAGTAACTCCCCGAGCATGCGGTCGGCCTCAACGTAAGCGAGCGAGAGGTAGTCCCCGAAGGCGGCAAGATCCTCGCTTGGAACCTCGTAACCCACATCGCCGGGGTTGTGGTAGCGCCAAAAGCGGTGCCCCACCACGTCGGGTAGGGCCAGGTAGGACAGGGTTAGGTCCGCAGAACCCGTGTCCAACAAGTGGCCTGTCACGGCTGCGATCGAGAGATCTGCAGCGTGGGTCCAGGCCATGTCGTTGACGAGTCGACCCTGGAACGAGCCCAGCTCGTCGGGGATCGGGAATGCCCGGCGCAGCGCGGGGCGCAGCTGCTCGGCATCATCGGCCATGACTAGTAGGGGCTCGATCTTTGCAGCGAGCCCAGCGGGCCATGTCTGATGCTCCATCTCTTGCCAGAGGGTCGGCTTCCAGATGATCTTGGCCTGGGCCTGGGCCGCATAAGAGGCGACTAGGCGGCCATTGACCGGCTCCGCGGGCCAGGTGATCCACCAGCCGGCACAGTCCACCGTGCGCCCCGCGTCCGAAGCGAGGTTCCAGATGGCTGGCACGCGCCGCGTGTTGCTCGTGAAGGGTAGCCCCGTCTCGGCCTCAAGGAAGTTGTCGATACCGTGGGCAGATGCGTCTTGGCCCGTGCCAATGGTCGTCCAGATCACCGGAGACCAGGTCGGCGACAGGGTGCCTAGGCGGGCTAGGGTGCCCTCGTCGACGAAGCGCTGGAACGTCGGCAGGCGCCCCTCGCTCAGCAGGCTGTTCAGCACGATGGGGTCCAAACCGTCGATCCCGACCACGACAACGGGGGCCACAGGTGCGAGGCTAGGCTCTTCCTGGGAGCACGCCCCTATCCCGAACAGTCCAAAACAAGTCACCAGCGCAGTCAGCTTCATAGGTCCATCCTACAAGAGACAATCCTCTGTATGTTGTATGGGCAAGCAGAGAGTACCCCTTGCGCTGTCCTCAAATATCCCCCATGATCGTCTCACGTCCCGCGTGGGACCCTAGGACCCAAACGGGTCCCCGGGAAACAGGCGGGCTAATACCATCGCTCGGCGCCGAGCCGCTCTTACTCGGTTGTGTCGGGATCCATAACTTTAGAGGAGGTGTTTAAATGATGTTGAGCGAATGTAGAAGGGGTCAGGAGATCTGAACCCCCGCTGAAAGGCGGAGGTGATCTTTGAGAACCCCGTTCAAGCAATCGAGCCCGTCCCCGCATTACGCCTGGACGGGCTCGACCTTTTAACCGCGAGCCCGCGAGCTGCTAGGCACGCGCGATTACGCGTGTTCGGCTCCATAGGATTCCGGCGAGTGCCAGTAGCCAGAGTCCGTTGCCCAGAGCGTCCATGGGGCCCATGGGCACGCTGCCCGTGGCGGCTGTGCAGCCGCCGCTGCTGGAACCACCGCCGCCCTCGTAGGTGAAGGCGGATGTAATCACGTCCGCTTGGCCCGTGTCTGCGCGGCGGATCAACACGGTCGTCGAGCCACTTCCCCCGGGCACCGTCACCTCGAGCGTGGAGCCGTCAATCAAAGTCACGTTGTCCGCCATCACTCCACCCAGCCCGGTGTCGGGGTCAGCGCCAAAGATGACTTGGGTACCCGCGGTCAGATTTGAGCCCGTCAGAGTGACCACATCACCACCGGAAGCCGTGCCTGTGTCCGGTGTAACCAGCGCCACGATGGGATCGTTGGGGCGCACATAGGCGAAGGCACTCTGCGCCGATGCCCCGCCCGGGTTTTGGATATCCACGACATACGGGCCACCCTCGACGCCGGACTCCGCTTGAATGATGACCCTCTGGACGGAGTCCACGACGACGTTGCTCTGGAGCACTCCGTCGATCCGGACCTCAAGCCCCTGGGCAAAGTTGTTGCCCCGCAGGATGATGTCGGTCCCGCCATCTCGGCTGCCCGAGGGAGGGAAGATCGAGTCCACGACGGGCACTGCGGCTGAGGTGAAGGCGTCCACCTTGCGTCCCTCCAGCCCGCTAGCGTCAATCACGACGACATCGTGTAAGCCGGGCAGGGTCACTTTAGTTGTGAGTAGGATCGTCGTACTGTCGGCAACGATGCAGCCGCCCACGGCGCCGTCTTCGTAGATGCGATCACCCAGTACCACCCGCGCGCCCGGCTCGAAGCTCGTGCCCTTGATCACCATGGAGGTGCCGCCGGAGTCACTTCCAGAAGAGGGACTCACCGTAGCGATGGTCGGCGTAGGCGGGGTGATTTGAATTGCGGCGGGAAGCACCGAAAGATCTCCCGTGGGTCCCACGACTTGGAGGTCGACATGCCCAAGGGTTGCGCCGGCGGGCACGGTCACGCTGAACTGAACCAAGGAGTTGCTCCAAGCCAGGGGCGTCACGAAAACGCCCGAGCCCGGTGAGGAGATCGTCGAACCGTTGACAAGGGAAGTGCCTCGCAAGGTGTGGGTCGTGGTCGCGCCCCGGATGGCGCGCAGGGGGAAGTTGTCCGAGTTCTGCCCCAGGTTGATGGACACATCCGCATCGACGCTGATAATCCCGATCGTCTTGTTCTCACCACTGCCGAGCACCACCGGTGAAGAGAAGTAGGCGGGCTCGAAATTCGTCACAACCGTGTGCCCGGTGGTTAGATTTCCTGACGCGACTGGCTCATCGAGAGGGCGTGCATAGAGGGTATAAGTACCAGCGTCCAAGCCCTTGACCTCGAAGGCTCCGTTGCTATCCGCAAGTGCACCTCCAGCCAGGCGGCCACCAGAATCCCGCGCCGTAACCCAAGCGCCGGCGACTCCAGCGCCACCGGCAAGTCTGCGCACATGCCCCGACAAGCGGCTCTGGGGCCCCGACGGATAGGCGTCACGCATTCCCTGGGCATCATCCTGGGAGAGGCTCCGATGTAGAATCACCGTGGTGTCCACGTAGGGGAACATGGTGGCTCCCGCTGCGCCCGAGTGGTCGAGTCCGAGCAGGTGCCCAAGCTCGTGGGTTGCCACATCTTGTACGTCAAACTGGCCGGGTACGCCAGCCGTGGTGAACTGAAAGCTGCTTCCGTTGAAGAGCACATCCGCGTCCGAGATCGCTCCACTTCCAAAGAACCAGAGCGGGGTAATCGCTACGGTGCCCGAACCGAATGGGAAGTAACCCGATGAGTT
>JBLHWM010000019.1:0-19945 GCA_047629095.1 Planctomycetota bacterium
CTGGATCTTTTCCAGCTCGAGCATCAGGTTTTTTTGCGTATGCAATCTGCCGGCGGTGTCCAGGATGATCACGTCGGTGCCCCGGGCGATGCCCGCGTCCACGGCGTCGAAGGCCACGGCGGCGGGGTCGGCGCCCTCTTTTTGGCGCACGATGTCCACGCCAGAGCGCTGGGCCCAGATCTCCAGTTGGTCGGCAGCGGCCGCGCGGAAGGTGTCACAGGCGCCCACCAGGACGCTCTTGCCCTCTTGCTTGAAGCGGTGCGCAAGCTTGGCGATGGACGTGGTCTTGCCCGAGCCGTTGACGCCAACGACAAGCAGCACGTGGGGGGCTTGGTTTTGGACCGGCAGCTCGCGCTGGTCTCCGAGCTTCTCCAACAGGCGGCTGCGCAGGGCTCCCCGGACGTCCTCTTCGCCCTTCAGCTCGCCGCGCTTGTGCATGCGCGTCAGGGTTCCGACCAGGTCCGTGGCTAAGGGGCCTAGGTCCGAGGTGTACAGCAGCTCCTCGAGGTCGTCGAGCAGGGACTGGTCCATGGCGCGGCCGCCACGGAAGATCGACGAGATGCCATCACTGATGGCCGAGCGCGTGCGCGTGAGCCGGCTCTTTAGGCGATCGAAGAGACCCATGGTTACTCGGACTTCTCCGCTTCGGCGGCGGCAGCGGGCTCGTCCTCGGAGATCTCTTCAGTGATGTCAGTGGTGAGCTCTACCGCAGCTTCGGCAACCTCGCCAGCGGCTTCAGCAATCTCAGCTGCAGCTTCAGCAGCTTGAGCCACCTCCGCAGCGACAATCGCCTCGGCGGCGCGGGTCTTGATGCGGTCCAAGATGCCGTTGATGAACGCGCCCGAGTTCTTGGTGGAGTAGCGCTTGCCCAGCTCGATGGCTTCGTTGATCGAGACCTTCGGTGGGATCTCGTCCATGTGCAAGATCTCGTGGGTTGCCATGCGCAGGATGTTGCGATCGATCACGGCCATGCGCTCGATGTCCCAGTTCTGGGCGACATCGCGGATCGTCTCGTCGATGATCTCGATCTCCACGACAACGCCCTTGGCAATCTTGATCGCAAAGTCTGCGGTGCTGGCGTCCTTCTCTTCGTCGTTGACGAACTCACCGATCTCGGGGATGAATTCATCCCCTTGCAGGTCCAGTTGGTAAAGAGCTTGCAGCACAAGCTCCCTGGCGCGGGTGCGCTTTTTCACGATACGTCGTCTGGGTCGTTGGTGGAATCGAACTGGGTCACCGAGACTACGTCGCCGATGCGACTGAAGCGGGTGCCAGTGGTGGGCAGGTTGCGTGCAAGGTCGAGGCCGCGGAGGACCTCGAGGCACGCGCGGGCGACTTCACGCCCCTTGTTCTGTTCGCCGCCCTCTTCCACAGACAGCGCGCGGGCGCGGGCCTGTTCGAGGGTGTTGCAGGTGAGCACGCCGAAGAGCGCCGGCGTGCCGGTCTCGAAGCCGATGTCCATGCAGGCATGAGCAACGGCGCGCGAGATGTGGCGGTCGTGTTCGGTCTCGCCCTTCAGCACGAGGCCAAAGACGATCACGGCGTCCATGTCTTCCCGGCGCGCGAGCTCCCTTGCGATCAGGGGCAGCTCAAAGGCACCGGGCGCGTCGAGCACGACTAGGTCCTGGGGCGCGAGGCCGGCGGCCTCGAGTTCCTTGCGAGCGGCGCGCAACATGGCGCCGGTGAGTTCCCCGTGGTACCGAGACACGACAACGCCGATGCGGACGCCGGGCCGCAGCAGAACTGCGGAGGTGTTTTTGGATTCGTCGAGTGCCATAGGGAAGTCAGATTGCCAAGGAGAGCGGGCGCCGAGTATAGCGATCCGGGACGACTTGGGTTGGGCACAAGGTCCGGGAAAACGGGCCGAACCGGGAGAATCCTAGGAATCGACTGTGGCCGTGGCCTTGGAGCCGATCGAGGTCGAGGCCTTGGAATCACCGCTGGTGGGGGACTTAGCCCAGCGGAAGGCGGCGATGAAGTTGAGCCGCAGGTCATCGAGCAGGGTGTAGGCAAGGGGCACGACCCAGAGCGTAAAGAAGGTGCTCGCCAACAGCCCGCCGATCATAATCGTGGCCATGGACCGGTAGTCGATGCTGCCCGAGGCGGGCGGCACCATGGACATAGGGATCAGGCCAACCACGGTTGTGAGGGCGGTCATCACGATCGGGCGGACCCGGTGGGCGCAGCCCGCGAGCACGGCGTCCTTGCGGCCCATGGTCGAGGCCAAACGGTGGATACGGTCGATCAAAACGATGCCGTTGTTCACTACGAGTCCCGCCAGGATGATGATGCCGATCATGCCCATGGCGTCGATCGGGTTGCCTAGGGCCCAAATGCTCCAGACCGCGCCAACCACCGCAAAGGGGATCGTGGTGAGCACCGAGAAGGGCAGGATCAAGGACTCAAAAAGAATCGCCATCACCAAGAAAATTAGAACCAAGGACAGCAGGCCGGCCATGCCGAGCTCTTTGATCTCGTCGTCGGCCCGGCGTTGGATGGACTGGTCCGTAGCCAAGGAGAATCCCCGGGGCATCTCGATCTGTCGAAGAGCGCTGTACCCGGTGGCCGAGATTTCGCTCAAGCGCGACGGGTCGTCTACCTGGGCCGTCAGGGTGTAGCTGATCTGGCCGTCTTCGCGGTAGATCGTGCTGGCGCCTTTGGAGACGCTGAAGTCGGCGAAAGACGAGAGGGGGACCTGGTTGGAGACGGTGTAGACCGGCAGATCGCGCAGGGTGGCCAGGTTCGGGGCGTTCTCGCGGTCGAGCTCGAGGATCAAGGGGATCTCGCGCCCGCGCTCTTGGAAGCGCGGCAGGGGCACGCCGCGTAGGGCCCAGCCGATGGACTCGATCGCAGCTCCGGCACCGATGCCAAAGCTGTGGGCGATGTCCCGGTCGATCTCAACGTTCATCTGCTCGGGCGCGGATGCGTCGGGCAAGGTGATGCCCGAGAGGCCCGGCACGTTTTGCAGGATCTGGTGAGCCTGTGCGCCGAGGGCGGCAAGCTCCACCGAGTCCGTGCCGCGCAAGGTGAACTGTGTCACCGTGCTGCTGTTCTCAGAGACGTTCTCGCCGTTGTAGTAATGCACTTCGTGCCCCGGCGGCTTGGGCAGGTTCTCCCGCATGTGGTTGAGCACGCGGGTCTGGGTCTCGGGAAGCAGGGCGCCCTCGAAGTACATCGACACTTCGGCTGAGCGGCTGTCGAAGCGGTTCTGGACGTGGTTGAAGCCGTACTCCTCCTTGTGCTCGTCGAGGAACTGCTCGTACATCTTCATCTCCTCGAAGGCTTCCGCGAGGGTGAAGTCCGCGTCGAAAGTGACCCCGAACTCGATGGAGTTTTCGCCCCCGCCCTGGCTGAAGGCGGCGGTGACCACGCTGTTGATCGGGATGACGATCGTGAACAGCGCAAGGCACGAGAGGCCGATGGCCGCCAGGCGGTGGTCCAGAGTCCAGGCCACAAGCCGGCGGTTCGATGCGATCAGCCAGTCGATCAGGGAGTGGCCATGGGGGACGAAGTTGTCAGGGGCCTGGGGCGCCTGCTTCTCAATGAGGGACTTCTTCCAAGCGGGCAGGGCAAAGAAGAGCAGCAGGCCACAGATCAACGCGGGCACCAACACGGGCATCAGAGCAGCCATAATGACCTGGTGGTCCTGCAGCGTCTTGCCGAGCCCCTTGTTCTCCAGCATGAGTCGCGTGGCATTGACGTTGCCCAGGCCCACAGGCACCGCTGCGGCGACCAAGGCAATCCCAGCCAGGCGGAACAGGAATCCGGGTAGGCGCAGTACGAGCTTCTGCAGATGAAAGCCGATGCTGATGAGCTTGTGGAAGCCGAAGCGCACGGCGCCGATCGCATAGGCGAGCAGCCTGGCGGGAAGCTCCAGGGCCTTGTCGAGGATCCGGTTGATCTTGCTAGCGAGGGGGCCGCGTTCGCCGACGACCCGGCCGATGGCCACGGGCATGAAGACTACGGCCACAAGCAGGCTGGCCAGCATGCTCATGCAGAGGGGAATGCCCACACCGCCAAACATGAGTCGCAACATCGGGTTGCCGCTCATGAAGATGATCGGCATGAAGACGACCACGGTGGTCAGGGTGGCGAGGGTGACGGGTAGGGCGATCTCGGCGGTTCCCCGGGCGGCAGCTTCCAGGTCGTCCTTGCTCTCGGCCTTCAGGCGGACGATGTTCTCAACCACGACCACGGCATTGTCCACGAGCATGCCGATGCCCAGGGTGATGCCGATCATGGTCAGCATGTTGAAGGAGCCGCCGGTGAAGTATTCGAAGGCGAGTGCGAGTAGGCTCGAGAAGGGAATCGCGAGGGCGACGCAGAGGGTCGTGCGAAAGCGGCGCAGGAACAGGAACAGGATCAGCGCGGCGAAGACACCGCCACCGAGGGCCGTCCGCTTGAGCTGGTCGAGGCTGCTCTGGATCATGTCGCCCTGCACAAAGAAGGGCACGAAGTTGACCTGGCCGCCGAGCTCCGGATCCTGATCCAGCTCGGTCATCAGCTTGTCCATCGCATCGCGGAAGTTGTTCGATGCGGTGACGACGTTGGCTTGGCTCTCCTTCTGGGCGATGCCGAAGTAGGAGAACTTGCCATCGACTCGGCTGATCTGGTCACGCACGCTCTTGCTGCGCTGGACGCGTCCCACGTCGCTGAGAACCATGCCATTGCCGATGGGGTAGTTCTCAATATCGGACAGTTCGCCAAAGCGCATGTCCGAGCGCAGAATTAGCCGCGAACCCGCGTTCGAGACCTCTCCCAGGGGCAGGGCAAAGTTATCGCGACTGAGCTTGCGAATCAGCGCGCTAACATCCATGTTCGATGCCGCGACGCGGTCCTCGTCGAGCTCGATGCGCACGGTGTCCTGCATGACACCCCAGACCTGCACCTTGCTGACACCATCGGCCGCCTCCATGCGCGGGATGATGACCTCGTCGATGAGGTAGTCCTTGTCCGCGGAGTCGCCGCCGATGCCGATGCTGAAGTAGGACAGGGGCAGGGTGCCCCCGGACTCGGACCACATGCCGATCTGTTCGGTGGTGTCGGGTAGGCTCGGCTGGGCGCGTTCTAATCGATCCCTGACCTCGGCCTTTGCCAGCTCCATGTCAACACTGGGCTGAAACTCGACGCTAAGTCGAACGCGGCTCTCGCTCGACCAACTGCGCACGCGCTTGAGGCCTTGCAAGGTCCGCAGCTCGGCTTCCACAACCCGGGCTACCTTCTCCTCGTTCTCACGGGGACTCGCGTCGGGGTTCGGAATCCAGACCATGACCTGGTCGTTGGAGAATCCGCCGGGCAAGAGCTGCAGGGGGATCTTCGAGTAGGCGATCAGGCTGACCACAACCAAGGTGATGAAGATCACGAGCAGAGCCACGGGGCGGCCGACCGTGAAGCCGAAGAAGCCGCTGCGCTTGGGGAGTGTTGTGGTTGGCGTAGGCATGGCTCTCTAGTTGGCGACCTCGGCTTGGGGCTTGTCGGTCGAGGCTGCACCCGTGAGGCGCAGTCCGGCGAGTAGGCGGTAGACCGTCGGCACGACCAACAGAGTCAGTAGGGTCGACGACACCAGCCCCGAGATCACGGCGATCGCCATGGGCGCGCGCATCTCGGCGCCCTCGCCGGAGCCAAGCTCGCCCACATAGGGCACGTCGGCCAGCAGGCCCGTCATGGGCAGCAGTCCGAGGGCCGTGGTCGCCGTGGTCATCAGGATCGGTCGCAGTCGCGCGCGTCCGGCCTCGAGAATCGCCTCGCGAAGCTCCAGGCCCGCAGCGCGTTTTTGGTTGATGCGATCGACCAGCACGATGGCGTTGTTCACCACAATGCCAGCTAGCATGATCACGCCAATGAACACCACTACGCTCAGGGGTGTGTCCGTCCACTCCAGTCCATGGATCACACCGATGCCCGCGAGGGGTACCGTCAGCAGGATCACAAAGGGTTGGATCAGGGATTCGAACTGAGCGGCCATGACCACATAGACCAGGAAGATCGCCAGCAAGAGCGCAAAACGCATGGACTCCTGGGTCTCGTCCATCTCGCGCTTCTGACCGCCCATGGCCCAGGTGACACCCTTCGGTGTCTCCAGGTCAACCAAGGCGGTCTCGATGCGGGCGGACAGACCGCCCAGGTCGAGGCCGGCAGCCTGGGCCGTGACGATCACCGCGCGCGAGTTGTTCACGCGGCGGATCTCCGCGGGTCCTTGGACCAGCTCGAGGTTCGCCACGGCGCGCAGGGGCATGGGCGTCTCCGCACTCGGGTTCACGACTAGGTCGAGCACATCCTCGAGGCTACCCAGGGCCAACTCGTCGCCCTGGATGCGCACATCCACGCGCTCGTCGCCCTGGCTAAAGCGCGTCGACACCTTGCCGAGCAGCTGGTTGCGCACCAGGTTCGACACGGCGCTCAGGTCCAGGCCGAACTCCGAGGTCTTATCCCGGTCGAAGCTGATCAGAGCCTCGGGGTGGCCGGGGCGCATGTTCGTCGAGACGTCGTCGAGACCTTCGACCTTGGCGAGGCGCGCCTCGACCTCGCGACCGACTTTGGCGATCGCGTCGAGGTCGTGGCCGCGGACTTCGATGACCACGGGCGCCTCCAGGGCAAAGGGTGTCGGGCGCTGGATCTCAACCGTCTCGACCGCGGGGTGCGCGAGCATGATCGAGCGCGCGCCTTTGATGATCGCCTCCTCGGAGGTGGGGTCCCGGTGGGAGTCATCGAGGCGCACCGAAAGGCGCGCGGTGTTTGGTCCTTCGATGCGGCTCGTCAGCGTCTCCTTTTCGACGCCGACGGTGAGGGCCGTACTGCGGATCCCAGAGAGCCGCGCGACTTCCGCCTCGAGCTCTTCCATCACCTCCGTGGTGACCTCGAGTGCCGCGCCGACGGGCAGGGTGACGTGGGCCATGAACTCGCCTTGATGGATCTCGGGCAGCAGCTCGGTGCCGAGTCCGGGCAGGCGCTGCCATGCATTCATGAACAGCAGCGCAGCGGCCGCTACGATGAGAATCGGCGCGCGCAGGGCAAGGCCCAGGCAGGCGGCGTAGACGCGGTCAAGCGCACCAAAGCCAAAGTCGAAGACCATGGCCACGGGCTTCAAGAGCAGCGCGCCGAGCTTGTAGAGCAGCCCAAGTGCAAATCCGGCGACGCGCATGAGGATGGCGACGGCCCAGAGCAGCGTGCGACCCACCAATAGGAACACGCTGCCGATGAAGTCCTTGGGTGCGAAGCTCAGACCTTCGAGGGGGCTCGCGGGCGGCGCGGCCTTGACCTCTTCGGCTAGCTTTCCAGCGTCCATCAGCCAGCGCCGTGAGCTCAACATGGGGATGAAGAGCAGGGCGACGATCAAGGATACGAACAGGGACGTGACCACGGTGATGGCCTGGTCCCCGAAGATCTGGCCGGCGATGCCGGTCACGAAGACGATCGGCGCGAAGACGGCAACTGTGGTCAAGGTCGAAGCGGTCACGGCCCCGAAGACCTCGCGGGTTCCGCGGATCGCGGCGGTGGTCAGATCGTCGCCCTCCTCGCGGCAGCGGGTGATCGACTCCAGCACAACAATCGCATTGTCCACCAGCATGCCCACACCCAGGGCAAGGCCACCGAGGGACATGATGTTCAGGCTGACATCCAGCAGGAACATCGGCGCAAAGGTCACGATCACCGAGATGGGGATCGCCGTGCCAATCACGAAGGTGGTGGAGAGGCGCCGCAGGAAGACCCAGATCACGAGTACGGCAAACAGGGCGCCGAGCATGGCCGCCTGCTTCACGTCGTTCACCGCGCCTTCGATAAAGATCGACTGGTCCGACAGCAGTTCTAGGTCTGCCTCGTCCTTGAGTTGATAACCAAGGAATCCGGTGGCCCCGCGGTCCATGGGCCCGGGTTCGCGACCTTCGGCTTCGATTTCTTCGAGCTTCAACTGTTGGCTCGCGGTGCCAAGCAGGGTGTCTTTGACGAGCTCCGCCACGTCGATGATGTTCGCGCCAGCTTCGCGGTAGATGGCGATCTCCACGGACTCGGACGTGCCGATGCGCGTCACGACCTCGCGCTTCTTGTGCCCACGGGTCACCTCGCCAATGTCGCGAATACGTATCGTATTCCCGCTCCTTTCGGCGATGGCTAGGTCGGCGATCTCATCGATGCTCTGGAACTCGTTGCGCGTGCGCACGAGGTACTCCGTGGAACCTTCCAGCAGCGATCCGCCGGAAGCGTTCAGGTTCTCCTGGGCGAGGCGCATGTCCACTTCGGCCAAGCCGATGCGCAGGGCCGCCAAGCGGTGCGGATCCACGCGCACGCGGATCTCCTCTTCCAAGCCGCCATGGACCTGCACGGCCGCCACGCCGTCGAGGTTCTCCAGCTCGCGCTTGATGCGCTGCTCTGCGATCCAGCGCAGCTCGATCAAGCGCTCCTCGGCCGTGCCGATGGCTTGCCGAGCGCTTGGCGTCGAGACGCCAATGCGCAGGATCGGATCGAGGTTCGGATCGTAGCGCAGGATCAGCGGCCGCGCGGATCCGTTGGGAAGGCGCACACTGTCGATGGCTTGGCGCACCGTAGGAACGGCGGCGGTCATCTCGGTGCCCCAACCGAAGTCTAGGGTCACATCGGAGACACCGGCGCGGCTCGTGGACGAGGTGCGCACCAGGTCCGGCAGGGTAGCCAGGGTCTCCTGAAGGCTCTCGGAGATGCGCGACTCGATATCCTCGGGCGCGGCACCTTCCCAGTTCGTCCGAACGGTCAGGGTCGGGTAGCTGATCTCGGGCAGCAGGTCCATGGACAGCTTGCCCAAGGAGACCCAGCCGAAGACAGCCATGGCCACCATGAGCATGGTGATGGCAATCGGACGCGATGTGACGATCCCGAGGGGACCCTTCGATGGGGGAGTGGAATTCACGGAGCGCTACGCTTCGTCCTCGACCGTCTCGTCGTCGACCTTGACCTCGTCGCCCTGTTGCAGCTCGCGGCTACCGACAGTGACGACAAGCTCACCGGTTGCGAGGCTAGCCCCTTCGATCGGGGTGACCTCCACATGGTTCTCGTCGGTAAAACCCTCGGTTACGCCAACGCGTCGCACGGCGCCGTCCTGGGCAACCAGAACGAAGACGTCGGAACCCTCCCGGCGCACCGAGCGCTTGGGCACCACCAGGGTGTCCACATGGCGTCCAGTTACAATGTAGAGTCGCAGCAGCATGCCCGGCAGCAGGCGGCCTGTTTCACCGGCCTCGTTGGGCAGGCTGCTCGGGTTGAGCTTGGCCGTCACGCGGAACGCACCGGAGGCGCGATCGATGGTGGGGCTGGTGCGCAGAATCTGCCCTTCGAAGGTGAAGCCGGGCAGGGCCTCGGCGGTCGAGGACAGGGTGATCGTGGTCGAGCCTAGGAACAGGTCGAGCTCGCGTTGGGGGCGAAAGAAGACGACCCGCAGGCGATCCGGCGCGGTGATGTGGAATGCCATGACACCTGCGGCTAAGTTGCCACCGAGCTCTGCCGCGCGGGCGGAGATCACGCCCTGGATCGGGGCGCGCAGATCGCAGCGTTCGAGGGCGCGCTTGGCTCGCTTTTGGGCCAGCAGCGCGCGCTCTTCCGCGGACTTCGCCGACTTGGTGTCCAGCTTGCTCTTCAGCTCGGCCAAGCGCACCTGGGCCAAGTTTTCCGAGGCGCTATCACGGGCAATGCGCCCGGCTTCCAGGGCCTGGGCCGAGAGGGCGTTGACCTTCTCGCCGTTGGTGAGCTGCAGGTTGCGCGCGTGATCTTGCTCGGCCTGCTCCAGCTGTAGCTCTGCCGTGCGGATGCGCGTGCTGGCTTCCATTTCGGCCAGGGCGCTGCGCTCGAGGGCCGCGCCCGCTTCGGCCAAGGCCACGGCGGCATCGGCCAAGGCCAGCTCTTGGTCCGCGCTCTCGATGCGCGCAAGTAGGTCGCCTTTTTGAACGATGTCGCCCTCTTCCACAAGCAATTCGATGACGCGTCCCGTTGCCTCGGCGACGATGTCGAGCTCGCTCATGGACTCGACAGCACCGGTGGTCTCAAGCACACGTTGCATCTCGCGGCGAACAACGGGCTCGACCCGAACCCGTGGAGCTTCGCGCAGGCGTACCGCGGTCTCGTCGGTCTGCGCCGCGTTGTCGTTTGCGGGCGTTGGGCCATCGCTGGAGGCCTCTACGCTGCAGCCGATGGAGATCGCGGCGACGAGAATTAAAGAGAGGGGCAGCTGTGCCTTTGCAAAGGCAGGGCGTTGAGTAGCCATGGGAGGGGAGACGGGGGGGAGAGAAGGTGGCGTATGGCGGATGAGTCTCGGCGCGCTGAACGTTAGACTGCGAACCATCATGCGAACACCAAAGGAAGCTATCTCGGAAATCTTGGGGCGGATTGAGCCCATCACCGACACGGAGGCCATTCCAATCAAGGAAGCGGCAGGACGGATCTTATCCGAGGAGGTGGTGTCTGATGTCGATCTTCCACCATTCGAGAAGAGTATGATGGATGGCTACGCCGTTCGCTCGGAGGATACCGGCGACGGGGCGTGGAGCCTGCGCAAGCTCGGGGAATCCCGGGCCGGAGAGGCCTTCGGCGGCGCGGTGGGCCCAGGTGAGTGCATCGCGATCTACACCGGCGCGGAGATGCCCGACGGCGCCGACGCCGTGGTCATGGTCGAGCGCACCCGGGAGGATGACGCCGGGCTGATGCACTCGGAGGGCGGAGTGCCCTCGTTTCAAAACGTCGCGCACAAGGGCGAGGTCCTCGCCGAGGGACGCAGCGTGCTCTCGGCCGGACGGCGCCTGGATCCCGTGGATCTGGCCCTACTCGCGGCCGTGGGCTGCGACCCCGTGCCGGTGTTCCGCCGTCCCCGGGTCTCGATCCTGACCACCGGTGACGAGTTGGTGCCCGCGGGCACCAAGCCCGGCCCCGCGCAGATCCGCGAGGGCAACACGGTCTTCCTGGCCGCCGCCGCCCAAGCGGCCGGCGTAGAGCTGCTGGAGATCGGCATCGTGGCCGACTCCCGGGAGCTGCTCGAGGCCGCCTTCGAGCGGGCCTTCGACGCCGGCGACGTGCTGATCACCACCGGCGGAGTCTCCATGGGCAAGTACGACCTGGTCGGCCCCTGCCTCGAGGCCATCGGCACCGAGCCCGTCCTGCACAAGGTCGCGATCAAGCCCGGCAAGCCGATCTGGTTCGGCATGCGCGGCAAGAAGCCCGTCTTCGGCCTACCCGGCAACCCTGTCTCGAGCCTGCTCGGCTTCGAGGTCTTCGTGCGTCCCGCCCTGGTGCGCCTGTCTGGCGGCAGCGTGGAGGACCAGGCGCCGCGCATCGCCGTGGGCCGCTGGAACGGCGGCTCGAAGTCCGCCGCCGAGCGCGAGATCAACCTACCCGTGGCCGTAACCGTCGGCGCGGACGGCGTGCCGCTCTTGACGCCGGTCCCGTGGAAGGGCTCCGCGGATGTGGCCGGGCTCTCGAGCGCGGCTGGCTTCGGCATCATCCCCGCCGGCGGCTCCGTCGCCAATGGCGAGCTAATCCAATGGCGTCCCTTCGCCTGCGGCAGCATCGGCGGCTGGTGAGCCGCGCGTCCATCTGCTAGCCTTTCTGTGATGCCAAACGTGACGAAGAAGAGCAGCAGCTCCTGGGACGCGGGTCCCGGTCCCGACCTAGGAGCGCTGCCGCGCGCGCTTTTGCTCGGTGCCAGCTCCCTGATCCTAGTGCTCGGAGGCCCGGGCCACGGCTTCTTCGGGCCCGCCTCGCCCCTCGTCGCGATCCTCGGCCTGGCCCTCTGGGCCATGGCGGCCGGTCGCACCGGTCCCCGGCGCAAGGGCATCGAGTGGTGCGCCGGCGCGGTGGTGGGGGCGGGCATCATGTCCTGGGTCGCCTACATCACGCCGCCGTCCGTCGCGTGGATCGGCTGCGGGTGGGGCCTCTACTATATAACGGCTGGCACCCTGCTGCGGCGCCTGCGCCACCACTGCGGCCTGCCCCTGGCCGCCGCCCTTGCCTACACCGCCGTCGAGAGCTTGCGGGCCTTCCTGCCGACGCCCTTCGGCGTGTCCTGGATCCGAGTCGGGCATTTTGCGGCGGAGAGCGAGCCCTTGATCGGCATCGCCGGGCTCTTCGGCGTGGGCGGGATGGGCTTCCTGTTCGCGGCCCTCGGCGGGCTGCTGGCCCAGTTCGGCCAAGCCGCGATCGGGGTGAAATCGGGCCACTCGATTCGCGACGGCGGCCTGCCGCGCCTCCGGGACGCCTACATGCCCCTGGGCCTGTTGCTGCTCGCGGTCGCCTTCACCAGGACCTCGGGCTTCGGCACGTCGCCGAATTACGAGCAGGATTTCGAGGACGGCCCGCGGGTGCTGCTGGTCCAACCCGGCATCCCCCAGGAGCGCAAGAAGGAGCTCAACAACGCGGGCAACCGCACGGCGGATCTGGTCAACCTGCAGACGGCCCTGAGCCTGGCAGGTGTGTTCCGCGAGGCCGAAGCCGGTACGCCCGTGGACCTGGTCTGCTGGGGTGAGACGATGCTGCCGGGCGTCTTTGTGCACCCGGGGCTCGAGTCGGCCCAGAGCGTAATCGAGCCCGGTAACGAGCTCGAATGGCCAGAATGGGACCTTCCCCTAGGAGGCTCCGGCGCGCGCATCTCCGAGCTGGCGTACCACGAGCGCAACCTGATCGCCGACCTGCGCGAGCCGCGCTTCTTCGGCGAGATCTCCCAGGAAGTCGTCGAGCTTCTGGAGGGCATCGACGTGGCCAAGGCCTCGGCCAGCCTGCACGAGACCGCCTTCGCAGCGGGTGCGATCCTGTACACGGAAGAGGACGGCAGCGTGCGCCGGACCAACGCCGCGATGATGTGGAATGCAGACGGCGAGCGCACGGGCAGTGGCTGGAAGAGGCACCTGGTCCCTGGCGCCGAGACCCTGGGCGGCCTGGAAAACTGGGGCTGGGCCAGAAAAGCTGCTCTTTATTTGATGCCCTACACCCCGGACTTTCGCGGGGCCACAGAAACCGGGATTCTGCGGGTTGAGAACAAGCGCGGCTCCTGGAAGGCCGGGGCGGCGATCTGTTTTGACAACGGCTTCGAGGATGTGTTCCTGGAGGGCGCAGTCCTGGGCGGGGCGGACTTCAACCTGGTACTCAGCAATGAGGCCTGGTACCAAGAGAGCCAGGAATTTGACCAGATGATGGCCATGAGTAGCTTGTGGGCAGCGAGCTCGGGGCGTGCGATCGCCAGGGCGACGAATTCCGGGATTTCGGCCCTAGTGGGGCCTTCCGGGCGTGAAGTCGGTCGTTTGTGGGTCGAGGGCAAGGACCGCGCGGTGACGGGAACGGTGGCATTCACCGTGCCAGTTCCCAAGGATTCGGCCGCTCAAAAACAAACGCTCTACGCCAAGACCTTCCCCCTGTGGAACGCTCTGTGGATCCTGGGCCCCATGCTATTGATCGGTCTGAGGGAGCTTTTCGGTGGCCGACCGGTCGACGAATTCGGTGCCGCGGACAAATCCTAGTGATGTTCCTCAGTTCTCGGTGGTAACTCGTTATCCGGTAGTGGATAAACAGGGGCGACGTAGGGACACCACGGTCTGCGCTTGACCCGCGCCGGTCTCGTCCCTATATTTCGTCATCTTCCAAACGTCGGATCGATACTCATCGTTCGACATCCCCCCCCCTCCGGCACCCCCCCGGACGTCTCAAAGTAAGAATCCACGGAGCACCATGAGCGCCATCGGACGTATTTTCCTCGTTCTCAACCTGATCCTCTCGGCCGTTTTCCTCGGGTGGGCGTCTAACGCCCTCTCGACGAGTGACGAGTACAAGGGCCAGCTTGACACACTACAGGCAGCCCACGAACAGGCAATGCTCGACGGCGATGCCGCCGCAGCTGACCTGCAAGCCCAACTCAACACCGCTAAGGCCAGCGCTTCGACCGCACGTAACTCGCGCGACGACTTCGAGACCCTCTCGAGCGGCCTCAAGTCCGACCTCGAGGCCCAGACGGCTCGCAACGAGACTCTTAACGGTAGCGTCACCACCATCGGCAGCAACATCCAGGACCTCAACAACACCCTGGCTGCTGTTGAGCAAGCCAAGGACGACGCTGTTGCCCTGGCCGCCCAAGCTAAGAGCGACGCCGACGACGCGACCCGCGCCAAGATGGCTGCGGACCAGGCCCGCGCTGCAGCCGAGGACAACCTCGACCAAGCCAACGCCATGATCGCCATGCTTGAGGCCAAGAACAACAGCGCCGGCAAGCAGATCTCCAGCCTGGAGACGACCTTGGCAACCGCCGTTGAGGTCTATGGCATCCCGCTCAGCGAGATCATGCCCCAGCCCATTGTGAACGGTACTGTTCTCAGCGTGCTTGATCGCGACGGCATCTCCCTGGTCTCCCTCAACGTCGGTTCCGACGATGAAGTGACCCGCGGCATGACCTTCGAAGTCTGGTCCGGTAGCCAGTACAAGGCACAGGTTCGTGTCGAGAGCGTCATGCCCGGCATGTGCTCCGCCCTTGTGATCAAGACCGTTGATGGCACCACCATCACCGAAGGCGACCACGCTGACACCCGCCTCTAAGCCAGGCCCATTTCCAAAGGAGTTATCCCATGGCAAATAGCCGAGCACGTTCTTCCCAAAGCAAAGCCACTCCCCGTCGTAAGGCGCCAGCGGCAGCAACAGTTGTCGAAGAGGCACCCAAAGGCGGTCTTGAGACCGGCATCGCTATCCTGACTGCACTCATCCTTGTTACCGCCATTGTTCTCGTTGATTACGAGCTTGGCAAGAGCTACGGCGAAGGCAAGCTCTTCTCCGATAAGTACGCACAAGCCAAGTAGTCGGGCTTAGTTAGGCAAGGACCCATCCCGCGGAGACTCCGGGGGCCGCGGGGACTGAGTCTTGCCGAGCGCCAAAGTAAAGGGGTCGCGTCCAAAATGGGTGCGGCCCTTCTTTCGTGTCCTCCAAACCAAGACATTCGCGGCATATTGAGAGTTCCTATGTTCTGTCTGCTTGCGCAGCGAACGGGACTCGCTAAACTCTAGGATGCGGCGAGGCTACTTTCCGCAATCTTCCACAGCAGCACGTTCCAACAAGGGCCCTCCTCGACCATGTCCAACTTCATCAAGCCACTAGAAAACCTACTTGGGCGCTTCTCCTTGGACATGGGGATCGACCTAGGGACCGCGAACACGCTCGTGTGCGTCAAGGGTCGGGGCATCGTTCTGAATGAGCCCAGTGTGGTCGCGGTGAAGCGCGGTACCAATGAGGTGCTCGCCAACGGTATGGCCGTGGGAAACGCAGCCAAGGCAATGTTGGGCAAGACCCCGGGCAACATCGAAGCCATTCGCCCCTTGCGCCACGGCGTGATCGCGGACTTCGAGGTGACCGAGAAGATGCTGCGCTACTTCATCACGAAGGTCCACGACGGCCGCGCTTGGGTGAAGCCCCAGGTTGTGATCGCCGTACCGGTTGGCATCACTGCGGTGGAGCGCCGGGCGGTGATCCACTCGGCCGAACGCGCCGGTGCGCGCAAGGTGCACTTGATCGACGAGCCGATGGCTGCAGGTATCGGCGTTGGTTTGCCGGTGACCGAGGCGCGCGGCTCTTTGATCGTGGACATAGGTGGCGGTACGACCGAGATCGCCGTGCTGTCCCTAGCGGGCAAGGTGGTGGCGACTTCGCTCCGCGTTGGCGGTGACGAGCTCGACGAGTCCATCGTTTCCCACATGCGCCGCGAGCACAACCTGCTGATCGGCGACCAGAGTGCAGAGCGCATCAAGACTACGATTGGATCGGCTTGGCCCCTAGAGCAAGAGCTCTCCATGGACGTCAAGGGACGCGACTCGATCACTGGTTTGCCCCGCCGCACAACGGTCACATCGATTGAGATTCGCGAGGCCCTGTCCGAGCCCGTGAAGTTGATCTGCGAGGAGATTCGACGCATCCTGGAGGAGTCTCCTCCGGAGATCGCCGCTGACCTTGTCGACGCCGGAATCACGGTTGTCGGCGGCGGAGCCCTACTGTTCGGTATCGATCAAGCAATCTCCGACTTCATCGGCATCCCAGCGACCGTACCCCCGGACCCACTGACCGCCGTCGCCCGAGGAACAGGTGTCTACCTAGAGAACCTAGACCTGTTCGGCGGTGAGCTAGCTTCAGGCGACGACTAAGCCGTCCTCTCGCTGACTCGCTCTTAAACAGGAGCGTGCTCACACGCCCGGTCTAGTTTGTAGTCGCTCTGATTTGTGACGCCTTTTTGCTCTGACGTTCTACCTTTCGGGCGGTTCGCGCTTTTGCGCTGAGCGCGTTCGGGGACGCAGCAGGCATCCTTTAGTCCGTTGCTGAGCACCTTGGCTTGAGCGTATCGTCGGGGCTACTGAGGGAGGCTGGTTAGGCCCTGGAGTAGTTCGGTGATGTTTTGCTTGGCGGCGCCTTCTAGGGCTAGGCGCATCTTTTCTACACCGGTGAAGGCGACTCCGTGGGGGACTTGGAAGCCAGTCTTGATGGTGTGGTCGTAAATCGGGGTGGTGGCTTTGGCCTTGATTAGGACGTAGCGGGTGGTAACCCAGGCTTCGGCGTCCAGACCTCGCATGTTGGTTTCTTGTTCTTGGATGTTGGCGGTTAGGTGATAGCGCGCTTGTTCTGGAACTTGGAGCCAACCTAGGGATAGGAGAGACACACTTAGGGCCTTCTTGAACTCTGGGTTGATGATCGCGGATTCGTACCAGCTTGGGCTGTTGGGGGCGCCAGCGACTTGAGTCACGGTGATGGCTTCTTGGATGTAGATGGGAGCGGTGTTTGCCTCGAAGTCCGTGACGGCCATAGCGTCAGAGGAAGCGGTGCTTGCGCAGCTGGCGAAGCCAAGCACAAGAGTGGCGAGCAGGGTGCGGAGTCGGTTGTTTTGCTGCATCGGAAGTTTAGAGTAGAGACGGAGAGCGGGCAGAGTACTAAGGCCTAGTCCCAAGGCCACAGTCTGGGACATCTTTCGGGCCGGCAAGTTCATAAGGGCCGCCTCTTGGTGTTTGTTCTGGAGAGCTTCGGGACTTCGCGTGATAATCGAATGTCTTGAAGGCCTCACCAAACACCACCGCTGGAATCCTGCTTGGGTTCCTTGTTGTCGCGTCGATTCGACCGATTTCCCAGGTCGACCGCGCCCTGAATCTCGCGGTGAGCCCGGCGCGGGTTGTGGCGATCTTAGCGTCCCCATTGGGCTGGCTGCGCGCCAGTAGCTACAGCGAGCGGAACGACCGACTACAAGCCGAGCAGCAGCCTGACGAGGAGCTCGGACTCAGTATCGGTGCCGAGCTCCTGGCCGAGGCCATGCCGGTTTCTAGGGCGCTCCTGGAGGGGCGACAATTCGTGGCGGGTCGCGTGAGTGGTCGTGACAGGAATCGCAAGGACCTGCTCTTTCTGGAAGTCGATGACTTGACCGGCATCGAGCCGGGTTTTCCCGTGGTGCACGGCGAGGCTTTTGTGGGCCGCGTGGTCGCGCTGGATTGGGAGAACAGCACCCTGGATGTGGACCTAGTCACCGGGGCCGATTTCTTTGTGGGCGCGACGGTGGTTCCCCATGCGGGAAGTCCCCAGGGCTTTGGCTCGCGGCAGCTGGACTTGATCGTTGGCGGACTCGACCGCGTGAAAGGGAAGCTCGAACACCTGGCCGTTCACAACCCGAGCGAGCGCCGCTTTCGTCCGGGCATGGTGCGTGTGAAGGAGCCGAATCTGTTCGAGGACAACGCCTCTGGCCTGGCGGATGGGTTCCTATTGGGCAGCCTGACCGCGCTGCAAGGCGAGGGCGGGCCCTGGTCTGTAGAGCCTCTGCGCAACTTCGAATCCGGGCTATTCCACCTCGTTGTTGTGCTGCCCGATCAGGTCGATCGCGAGCCCCGTGAGGCCACGCCGAGCAGTCTGCGGGATGGCAAGTGGCTCGGTGCCAAGCTGCTCTCCCATGGGGACCCCGAGGCGGGTCGCACGGGTTTTGTGATTGGCAAGGGCAGCCTGCATGGGGTGAAGTCTGGCGCGGCAGTGATCTCGGCTTCGCGCTTGGTGGGCCAAGTCGACACCCTGCGCCCGCCGTCGTTGATGAGCTCCCGCGTGATGGGCATCGCCGAGCCCGGACTTACGATCAAGGCCGTCGGGCGCATCGACGAGGGCGAGCGCCGCGGCGAGTCGAAGGTGCTCGGCGAGCTGGTGAGCCTGGGCGCACGGGGCGCGGGCACGGTGGCTTTCGGGTGGCGCACTTCGGTGCGCATGGATGGGCTGCTAAACCTGGACGAGGCTGGAGAGCTCAGGCACGCCGGCAAGGTCCACGCGGTGCTGTACACGGGCACGGGTATCGCGGGCATTCCCGCGGGCCTGTATCTGGGCCAGGCTTGGCTACCCCTTAGCGCCGACTACCACGAGATCCTGGTGACGGACACCACGGCCGGCGAGCAGCCGTCGCGGCTCTTCGTCCGCGTCCCAAGTCGCGGGGAGTCTAAGGCCAATGAATAGCATCCGCCTGAGCTGGGGCCTGCTGCTCTTTTGGAGCGCTTGGGCCCACGCCCTGACGGGCTTCCTCGCCAGTGGCTTGATGTCGCCGCGTTGGGTGCCGGACCTCGGGCTGCTGCTGTTCCTAGCCGTGGCTGCGCGCCTCGGCCGCAAGGACCTGGCCACATCGAAGTCGCCCCCGGGCTTCGCGGGCTTGGTGCTCGTCACTCTGATTGCGCGGGTTGCCTTCAGCGTGCAAGCCGTGGCGCCGATTCTGGCCGGCCTGATCGCCGTGCTGTTCTGGCAGAACGCCCTGCGCCGTGGGATCGATGTCGAGCGCCCGCTGATCCGCATCGTAGTCGTAGCCGGCGCGTCCCTGATGCTGCTCGCCTGGTGGCACTTCGTGCGCGAGGCGAACCTGCCCGAAATCAAAGGCGGCCCAGCCATGGTCTCGTGGCTCGACGACGGCGCTTGGCGCGGCGTGCTCTTGACCTCGGCCCTAGCCCCGATCGCGATGCCCCTGTGCCTTGGACTGCCGGGCCTGGGCCCGCTCTGGAGGCGCAGATGATTGGCGCCCGTCGCACAACCGCGCCGATGCTGCTGATCGCGGCAGGTGCCGTGGCGCTGATCGTGCGCCAATCCCAGGTGCAGATCGACGAGCACGAGATCTGGAGCGAAGAGGCCGCGCGCCTCGAGCGCTCGGGCGAGCTGCTGCCCTACACCCGCGGCTCGATCCGCGATGCCGTGGACCGCACCCTCGTGGAGGACCGCGAGGCCTACCACGTGACCTTCTCCTACCGTGACTTCCGGCGCGGCCACCCGGTGGGGATCGTGACCCATGCGGCGTCCGTGGTCCTACTCGAGCCGGTCTCCCTGGTGACCACGCTGGAGTTCACCGAGGACTGGGCCAGCGCTCTTGTCCAGCTCACTCCCGGCGACCTCTATCGAATGCGCCAAGGCCAGGGCCTGCAGCTGCCCCTGGTTGGCCTGCCCAAGAGCATGACGCCGGAGGGCGAGGCTCGCACCCTGGCTCTCGCCGCGGACGACCAACAGCGCGCTGCCATGGACCTCGCCGGCCGCGCCGGTGACCTGGGCTTCTACATCGGCCGACTGCTGCGCCTGACCAAGCAAGAGACCAAGGACCTGTTGCGCGCTCACGAGGACCAGAACCGGGTGGAGAAATCCTATCTGCAGCTGGTGGCCGAGCTGCGCAAAAAGAGTCGCATGCGGGATCGCAAGTCGGACGTGACCGACGATCCGAGCGAGACCAATGTGCAGGTCGAGCTGCGCGAACTGCGCGAGTTCGTGACCTCTTCCCTATTGGATCTCGACACCCTCGCCGCGCGCATGGGGCACATCGCCGATCCGGGCAACCGGCCCTGCATCAAGCTGGTGACTGACCTTGAGATCTGGCGCCGCTCGATCGAGAACGCAGCCGCGCGCAAGCTGTTCGACGAGGCGGCGCACTTCACCCCCGGCAGGCTCGAAGCTGACATCCTGTTGGACAACTTCGAGCTGGACTGGA
>JBLHWM010000020.1:0-19830 GCA_047629095.1 Planctomycetota bacterium
GCTCGATCACAGCTCGTGCCGAAATCGACCGCCGGGAGGTCAACGCAGGGGACTCGATCAAGCTGCGGGTGGAGTGGAGCGGACAGGGCAACCTGGAGTTCTTCACCCTGCCGAATGGCGCTCACCTGGAGGGCATGGAGAACATCAACTTCTACGGAGTGACGGACGAACTCAAGGAGCGCAACCGGCGCGTGAGCGTCTTCGACTTCGCGCCCCTGTCCGAGTCCGTGAAGCAGCTGCCAGCGATCCCGCTGGTGGTCTACAACCCACTGACCGAGAACTATGAGCGCGTGGAGACCAAGCCGATTCCGATTCGCGTTCACGCCCTCGAGGGCAGTGGCAGTTTGGAAGCCGAAGGGGCACCCGAGCTAGTCGAGGACATCCGCGACATCAGGGCCGAAGGCTCTATCGTGACCTCCAATAGCGGAGACGGCTTGACTCCTGACCCGGACTTCCTGCGCAAGCTTGGCGGCGCCTTGGCGCTGCTCGGGGCGGGATGGATCGGGCTGCGGGTTCTCGTGCGCCGCAGCGGCGACCCCGCTGCGCCCGGTAACCGGCGCCGCCGAGCCGCGCGGCGAAACCTGAAGCGCGGTCTCAAACGAAGCGACTCCGCCAGTGGCCGCCTGCACGCCTTCGGTGGCTTCCTCAGCGCTCGCAGCGGCGAAGGCGAAGGGGCCTGGATTGGTCGCGACCTCGGTCCGGCCTTGGATGTGGACCAGTCCTTAGCCGAAGTCGCCAAGGCCATGTCCGCGCTAAACGCGGCCGTGTGGTCTTCCGGCGGCAACAACCTGCCCAGTGACGGCGAGCTGCTCGCCCTCGCCCGCAGCGTCGAAGCCCTCGACCTAGTGGCGGTCGCGACCAACTTGCATGGAGAAGCCCGATGAGCTGTTGTTCCCTTTGGAGGTCCCTGGTCTGCGCGCTGCTGTGGACTGCCCTTGCGGGCTCGAGTCTCGGCCAGGTTCCGATTGCCCATGAGCAAGCTCCTTCCGCCGGTCAAGCTGCCTATCGCAGCGGTGACTACGCCAGCGCGAAAGCCCATTGGTCCGCAGCGCTGGACCAAGCGACCAGCTCAGCCCAACGGGGCACCCTGCTCCACAACCTGGGCAACGCGGCGTTCCGCGAGGACAACTTCCTCGAGGCCGTGGCGCGCTACACCGCCGCCATCGAGCACGCTCCACGCCAGTCGGACACTTGGGCCAACCTCGAACTGTCGCGATCTCGGGCGGGGCTCGATGCCGCCGATCGTGGCGACTTTGCGGCCACCGTCGAGCGGCTCTATTCCATTCTGCGGCTTCCCGAGTTAGAGCTCGTGACCTATGGTGCGCTCGCCCTGCTCGGACTTGCCCTCCTGGGCGAGGCGCTGCGCGGCGGCCGGTTCACGAGGTTCCTAGGCGTTGTCTTCCTCGGTCTAGCCCTGGGCCTTGGCGCCTTGCATACATGGCGCGCCGAGCACACTCCCGCCCACCGAGCGATGGTGACGGCGAGCGGCGGCGTTGGCTTGCGCAGCGAGCCGGATCTCGGCCTACCTGTGATCTTACGGGTGGATGGTGGTGGAATGGTCGAGCGTGTGGATAGCCTGCCGGGCTGGCTCCGTGTACGCGTGGATAGCACCATGGGGTGGATCGAGGCCAAGCACATCCTTGAGATCGATCAGGACTGATTCGTAATCCTTGGAATGTGGACACTCCACCAGTCATTTCTGTGGCACGCCCATGGAATCCATGCTCTGATTCAGCATGATTAAGGGCGACTCCAAGGTCAGGGGGCACATTTTTGTATGTACCGTCAACCGGCCACCTAGCTTTGAACCCTCCTGCGGAGCTTCTGGATCGGGGGCCATCATGGACGCGATTCCCATGATTCTGCTCGAGCTCGGAGTCGAGGAGGTGCGCATAAATGGCTGCTCCTGCCTTGGACCCTGCGAGTCGGGCACGAACCTCGTGATCTACCCGGAAGGCGTTTTCTATACGGGTGTCAAGCGCGACAACATTAGGGAGCTGCTCGAGTGCCACTTTGTCCAAGGTCGGGTCTTCGAAGCCCTCAAGGCGTAGCCGCCTGTTGAAAGAAGTAGCTGCCCGTAGCAAGGCATCTGGGGCAGATTCAAACGATCTGTCCGCCTCGGCTTCGGGCACACCGGGGAGCATGGCAGCAAAAGGGGGCGAAGCCAGAGCCAAAGTATTGACTCGGGACTGGCTCAGGCCGCGTCTCCCAAAGGTAGGCTAGTCGTGCTCTCAGAAGCACTCCTGCCTCCCGCCGTCCACATCATGTCCCCGACCCGCCCCTCTTTCAGCTTCGATCGCAGTCTCACCGGGTGGGCCCTCGGGCGACTCCTGCTCATGCTGGGCATGGTGGTGACGAGCGCTTGCACAGGCGGACAGCCAGGTAGCGAGCAGGCTGGACGCGGTGTGCTTGTGATCGCTATCGACGCCCTGCGTGCGGACCACCTGAGCTCCTACGGGTACGATCGGCACACGACTCCCTTCATGGATGCATTCGGCAGGGAAGCCGTCATCTTCGACAGGACTTGGTCGGCCTCCCCGCGGCTGCTTCCAGCCCACTGCGCCATGCTCATGGGGAGCGATGCGGACCTCTCCCGTAGGCTCTACATCATGGAGAGCCCTATAGCAGACGAGCTGCGTTTTCAGATCACCGACAAGATGCCCCACGCCGCGGTCTCCTTTATTGGGGCTGGTTACCGCACGGCTGCCTTCGTGGATCACGAGCAGTTGAACCCCGTGAACGGACTCGGGGCTGGCTTCCAAGAGTTCTCACCCATGGGCAAGCTGCGCCCGGGCAATGGGCCGGCTGGGGACGACGTCGGCATCGCGGGAACCTCACGGCGATTCCTGGACTGGGCCCGCGGACTCGACAACGACGAGGACTGGTTCTCCTACATCCAAGTTTCGGACCTCGAGCGCGTGTGGAACCACAACGATCCCGGCGCGGACGGGTACTTTGAGCCGCGCCCAGAGCTCAAGGCCGTGCCTCCTATTTCGAATTCCGCCGAGGCGTTCTTCGCTCAGCCGCGCTCCCGCTGGATGGGCGGCGCAGTCTCGATGGGGCAGTACGAGGCACGCTACGATGGCCGGTTGCGCAGCCTCGACAAGAAGCTCGGCTCCCTCTTTGCCGAGCTCAAGCGCGCCGGTCTCTGGGAGACGACGACGATCTGCATAGTCGGCAGCTTCGGGGTCCAGTTTGGCGAGGCCGGACTGATCCTCGATCATGGGTTGTACTCCAGCGCAGATCTGCAAGTGCCCTGGCTGATTCGCCCCGCGGATGGAGATCGTTTTGAACCGGGGCATCGCTCGAAAAACCTGGCCAGTACGACGGACCTGATTCCGACTCTGCTTGAACTCGAAGGGATCGACAAGCCGGGGGGGATGCTGGGACTCTCCCAGGTTCCTGCCCTAAGGCCAGGCTCTGAGCCCGTGCGGGAATTCGCCTACGCGACCTGCGGCTACCAAGAGGGAGGCGCGGTCATTGGCCAACGCTACATCCTCGAGCACGTCTTCCCGGGGGTTGCCCTGGGAGGCCACGGTACAGGTTTGCGCCGTGGCTGGTTCGGGGACGAGGAGATGCACGAGGGACACTCGCGCATGCGCTTCTATGACTCCAAGATGTTCCCCTTGCCAGACTTTCGCCTGGCGGACGAGACCCTTGCCAATGGAGTGCCGCCCCTCGAACAGGCGCGGCTCGCCGCGGCTGCGATCACTCGCTTTGCGAACACCAGTAAGGCCCGCCAGGCACTGCACGGTTCGAGTTGGCGCAAGGAGAAGCTCAGTGTCGAAGAAGTGGACAAACTGATCGAGCTCGGATTCCTCGGCAGCAGACCATGACGCGAATCCTTGCCATCAGCTTGCGCTATCCACCTTATGTGGAGGGCGGGTACGAACTCTTGACGCGAGATGCCGTCGAGGGGCTGCGCGGACGCGGTCACGAGGTCGCCGTGTTGTGCGGTGCAGGCGAGCGACTGCAGGCAGAGCCAGGGGTGTTCGCAACCCTTGCGCCGGCCATCGATGGGGGCGTGAATCTGTTCGAACAGGATCGCAACTCTGGTGTCTTAGAGAGGCTGCGCACACACTTCTATCGGCCGTCCAACCACCGGGCGACAAAGCGGGCTATTCTCTCATTCAAGCCCGATATCGTGGTCTATTTCAATCTTGGTATGGCCTCCTTGGCGCCCGTATTGGCCGCCCGCGGGATGGGCATTCCGTGCCTCGGTTACCTCTGCGATCGCTGGGCTGAGAACCTATGGCTTGGCCAAATGAAGGGTGATTCGAACAAGCGTGGGCGCCTGTTTTTCTTCGGGCTTCTATGGACAGGGCTTCGGGCTTGGGCGAACCTCGCGCCGGTGCTCTGTGCGAGCGAATGGCTCCGAGGCAAGCTACTGCAGTCCGGGGTCGCGCCGGATGGGGTTGGCGTTCTTCCAACGGGGTTGTCCCCACAGATGGAGTCCCTGGCGACGGCCACTGCCGAGGTCCCGTCCCGAGAGGTTGGCCAGAAGCTCCGTGTGATTGCCACCTCGATGCTCTGGCACGGCAAGGGCCAGCACATCCTCTTGCAGGCCTTCGCCCGGGCTGTTGGCGAGGGCCTCGACGCCGAGCTGCACCTAGCCGGCGCAGACCCGGGCGACGGCGCCTACCAAGAGCAACTCGAGGTGCTAGCCTCAGAGGCGCGCATCGAAGAGCAGGTTCACTTCCTCGGCATGCTGAGCCCCACGGAGGTCTCGAAGCAGCTCGCCACGAGCCACATCTTCGTGCTGCCGAGCCTCTGGGGCGAGCCCTTTGGCCTGTCTACCATCGAAGCCATGGCCCACGGTCTGTGCTGCGTGGTTTCGGACTCTGGCGCATCCCCCGAGCTGTTGGGCGGCGCAGGTGTGGTAGTGGAGACCGGCAGTATCGAAGGATTGGCCGCGAGCCTGCTGCGCCTCGGTGGAGACGAAGAGGGTCGCCAACGCCTGGGCCGCCAGGCGAGGACGCGCGCACTGGAACACTTCGACCGGCAGTCTTTCTTGGAAGGGCTCGAGTCCGCTTGCGACGCAGCGATTGCGAAGGTGAGCGCGTGAAGGTGCTCTTTGTGACCAACGGCTTCCCGCCCCGTGGACGGTGGGGGACCGAGTTCTACACTTGGCAGCTGGTGGGTGGGCTTGTGGACCGTGGCGTCGATGTCGCGATCCTGCACCCCGTTCGAGATGGCAGCAAGCCACGCTATGAGCTCGAGCAGGTGACCGAGCCCGTGCCGTCTGCGCCGGGAACGCGGAGCGAAGTGCCCGTGTACCTGCTGCACAATGCCGGCGACCCACGGAAGGAATTCCGCAGCAGCTACTCCGATCCTGAGGTCGAGCGCATCTTCGAACAGGTGCTCGAGAAGGAGCAGCCCGACATCGTGCACTTCACCTATTTGCTCTGGGGACTGTCGGTCAATCTCCCCCAAGTCGCCAAGCGCCATGGCGTTCCGTCGGTGGTCACACTTACGGACTACGGCCTGCTCTGCCACCGTGGGCAGATGTACAACTCCCAGCTCACCGCCTGCAAGGGCCCGCACCCGGCGGATGTCTGCGCGAAGTGCATTCGAGAGCCCTCGCGCTATGACGGGGATCCCCTCGAAGTCGCCATGCGACGCATTTTGGTGCACACCCTTGCCAAGTTCGGCGGCCTGGGCCAAATCGTAACCACGAAGGACGTGGCTCTCCGTGAGGCCGAGGTTCGCACTGCCCTGGAATCGGTGGACAGGTTCCTCGCACCGACCGAGGTCTTCGAAAAGGTCTTCCTCGAATGGGGGCTGCCACGTGAGAAACTGGCCAAGTTGGTCTACTCTTTTGATGACCGGCCCTATGCCATTGCGCGCCCCGCGCCGGTTCGGCCCCGGCCTTCCTCACCGATTCGCTTTGGATTTATGGGGCAATTTACCCCCCACAAGGGCCTCGGCACGCTGCTCGAAGCTTGCCGGATTATGCAGCAGCGCCTGCCCGAATCCGTGGAGCCCTGGAGGCTCCATCTCTTCGGTCGAGGGACCGGCGGGAGGCACAGATGCTATGCGGAAGAGGTCTTAGGGGGCGAATTGGGTCCCAGGATTGTCGTCGAGGAACCCTTCGAACCCGAGCAAGCGCCTGAGGTGCTCGCCAAGCTCGATGCGGTCGTCGTGCCGAGCGAATGGGACGAGAATGCGCCCCTGACGATTCTCCAAGCCCGGGCCGCAGGTGTCCCGGTGCTTGGAAGTGATATGCTAGGCGTGGCTGAGGTGATTGAGCCACCCAAATATGGGGTATGCTTTCCAGCCGGCGATGCCGCAGCTCTTGCAGATTGCATGCGAGATGTTGTGCTTGGCCGGATCGGTAGGTCGCCAGACTCCACCATGCCAATGACCTTAGAAGACCACACCGGCATCGTCCGCCGTATCTATAGAGATCTCCTAGCTTGACAAGTTTGCACATTGGATTTGTTTCCCAAGGTTGGGCTCCCGACGTTGGTGGCATTGAGAGTCACACCAGTGACCTCGTGCGCGAGCTGCTCGAGCTTGGCCACCGCGTATCCGCGATTTGCCTAGACTACACGGGCAAGGCCGAGCCCTTTGGGACCACACGTACAACGGTGGGCGGCGTCGAAGTGACGCGCATGAGTTACGGCTACCACGACCACGATTCACTTGCCAAGGTGGTTCGCAACCGCAGTGCGGAGCAGGTGTTTGCGGCTTGGCTCGATGAAGTCGAGCCCGACGTACTCCACGTTCACCACCTCACGGGCTTCGGACTCGGCGTCCTGACCACGGCCAAGTCCCGGGGTGTGAAGCAGCTCATGACCCTGCACGACTACTGGCCGATCTGTCCTAGGGGGCAGATGTTTCGTGTGGACAACGTGAACTGCGAGGGAATTGATCCTACGGCGTGTGGCACTTGCCTCGCCAAGTCCTTCCCGCATGTGATGCCCAGCGGACGCGGCAAGCACTACGGCCCCTACGACTCGGTGGACGAGAACGGGAATCCCAGCGGCGAGCCAGAACAGCTCGAGGCGGACGATGCCGTGGTGGCCAGCCGCCGCACGGAGTTCGCCCTGCACTGCCTGCACCACGCTGACCTGCTCGCCACGCCCTCGGCTCGAACCCGAGATATCTATATTGCAGCAGGCCTGCATCCCGATGAACTGACTGTGGTTGAAAACGGCATCGATGTGCAAGGACTGCGCTTCGAAGTCGATAGCCTGAAGAGCTGCCTACGTCCCCGGAGTGAGGTGCGCCTAGGTATCTTGGGGACGGTACTTCCTAGTAAGGGTGTGCTTGAACTTGCCCAGGTCTTCGCGGAGCTCAAGGCCGAGGGTCGCGCGACCAACTTGGTGCTCGAAATCCACGGCCACATGCCCTCCTACCACGGGGACTCGACCTACGTGGAGAGCTTGCTCGTCCTCGATGAGCAGACTCCCGATCTACACGTGATGGGGCCTTTTGGACACGGTGCTCTAGGTACTCTATTGAGCCGATTGGATGGCGTTGCCGCCCCTTCCCGATGGGAAGAGGTCTTCGGTCTCACCGTGCGGGAAGCGCGGGCAGCCGGACTGCCGGTACTGGTCAGTGATGCGGGCGGCCTGCCCAGTGTCGCAGATGGTGGCGCCGGCCTTGTCGTGTCTAGGGACGACCGCCAAGCCTGGAAGGATGCCATTGCGCTCTTTGCCGAGGACGACGCCCAGCGTGCCGCATGGGCGAACAGCTCCGCACCGGTCTGGAGCGCAGGGCAAATGGCTGTCGAATACGTGGAGCTCTATCGCTCCATGCTCTCGAAGGATGAAGTGGCCCAGGAAGTTCTCGCGCCAATGGAGCCGGCTGCTGAGGTCGAAGTGCCGGAAGAGATCAAGCTGCAAAGCAAGGTCGACAAGTCCGGCCAAGCCGGGAGCTAACCTTGGCTAACCTTGCGCCAGACCTCGACGAGGTTGTTGGCGAGGTGCTTCCAAGTGAGGTTCGCCTCGACAAACTTGCGGGCTCGTTTGGCGAGCTGCTCGGCGCGCTGCGGGTCATCGAGAAGATCTAGGATCGCCTCGGCAAAGAGCTTGGAGTCATCCGCGAGCAGCAGCTCTCGGTCGTGGTTGAGCCCTAGGCCTTCCGCGCCAATCGTGGAGCTCACCACTGGGCAATCCATGCCCATGGCCTCGACAATCTTGAGCCTAGTACCGCCGCCAATCAGCAGGGGCACGACCATGAGGGAAGCCTTGGCCAAGTAGGGGCGAACGTCCGGCACACCACCGGTGACTGTGATGTTAGGTGAGCCGAGCGCATGAATCTCTGTAGTCGGATTGCGGCCAACGATGGTGAAGTGCAGGGCGGGTCGGCGGGCGATGAGCAGGGGCATCACACGAGTGACAAAGCGCGTGACGGCGCCGATGTTGGGCCCGTAGTCCATGCTGCCGACGAAGACGATGTGCTCGGTGTCCCGAGCGGGTCGGCTGTCTCCTTGGGTGAAGTAGGAAGGATCGTAGCCGCTAGGTACCACCGAGCAGGAGAGGCTCGGATAGCGCCCCCCGAGCATGGCAGCGTCGTCGTCGCTACAGAGCAGGTGATGGGTGTGCTGGTCCGCAGCCTTGCGCTCGAGCCGATTGAGCTTCCACGAGTCGAAGTGCTTTTGCAGACCGCGGTTGGTGTTGATGCTCTTGGCGAAGTTCGTGTCGAGCTTGTGGTGGTGCTGAACCACGGCGGGCCGGTGCCCTGTGTGCTGGGTAGCCTTGCTCGCGATCGGTAGAATACGCGAGTGCAGGAGTTCGTCGATGTGAACGACATCGTAGCGCTCAGATTCCAGCTCGGCGTGGACCGCCTCGGCCAGCTTGGGGGAGTGAAACCAGCGTTCCATTTTCGAGCGGGTGAAGCGCATCATCGCTCCGGGGCGCTCGCGCGGGAAGGCTTTGAGGGACGTGACGTGGGGAGCGAGGGCGTCCACGTCTTCCTGGCCTTGGTCTGGCTCGAGCACCGCACGCAGGTGGATGTCCGCCCACTGCCCAGCACTCTGGATCAGGTTGAACGTGCGGATCTTGCCCCCAGAGTTCAGCGGCCACGGAAGCCACGGACATAGGAAGAGCACCTTGAGCCGCCCTGGATCTTGGGGGGAACTCAAGGTACACAGCTCCAGGGGGCTGGAGCGAGGGTGCGGGGTGAGGAGCTGGACAGAAGCGGCATGGAGAACCTACATCGGGCCGGGGACCCAATCCACCGTAGGATTGTGCAGATTAGCGTCTGTTTTTCAGAGCAGTACTTCAAAGTGATCAATACCGAATTGCGCTTCGCCCGGGACCTTAAGGAGAGGGAGTCTAGTAGATCCCATTTTGAGATGTGGAGTCAAGACGGCAAGTTCTTAGCGACCTTATGCGCGGCCTCCCTCACAGGCGCGCCCTTGGTGAATTGGCCCTTAACTCCAGTCGAGAAAACTCCGATGAAAAGGGAGCTCAATCGAGCCATTTCCCACCTTCGAACCATCCCACGCCCATGTCTATCGATCTACTCCCCGTCTCTTTTTGTGGCGCACCCGGCGCATTCAGCGAAGAGGCCGCGCGGCGCTACTTCGGCGAGAGCTGCGCCACCCTGACAGCCGCGAGCCTAGAGGCGGCCTTCGTCGACGTGGAAGAGGGGCGATCGCGGGCCGCCATAGTCGCGGTGGAGAACTCCATCACGGGGTGCTTTACGGGATTCGCCGATGCCCTCGGGGGACGCAACCTTAAGATCGCTGGCGAGGTCGTCCTGAGTGTCCGCCACTGTCTAATGGCCGTGCCTGGCGCTCGCCTAGAAGGCTTGACCGAGGTTGTATCTCATCCCAGCGCCCTTGGTCAGTGCCGCGATTGGCTCACCCGAGCTGGACTCGCCCAGAGCTCGTCTCCAGACACCGCGGCGGCCGCCCAGGACTTGGTGGCCACGGGGGATCGAGGCCGCGCGGTTCTGGGAAGCCGGGTCCTCGCGAAAATGTACGGCCTGGACGTCTTGGCCGAGGGGCTCTCCGACCATGCTGAAAACGTGACGCGTTTCTTCGTCTTGAGTCTTCCCCAAGAGCCTTCCATGGACGCGGCTCCCACGAGCAGTCGATCGGCTGTCTTGGTTGGCCCGGTCGAAGAGCCACGCGCCCTACGCAATCTACGAATTGGCTTGGAATCGCTGGATGCCACCCGTGTGCGAGCTCCATTCATGGGGACCCGGGACGGCCTCAACTTTGTGATCGAGTTTGATCATCCCAACCAACGAGGCGGCGAGATCGTAAAGGCCGTTCTCGACAAGTCTCCTTACCGCATGCTGGGGAGCTGGAGTGCGAAGGAGGCTGGCTAGCTCAAGAAATCCGAGCGACCACGGACCCAGGTGATCCAGGAGGGCAGCGTTCCGTCTAGGGCGATGTCCAAACCAAAGCGACGCCCCGCCCTTGAGATCGCGCAACCCGCAGCAGCAGCCATCAAAAGAATGGCGGGTGCTGCCATAGCGTCCACACCGTAGAGGTACAGATGGAAAGCCAGGAACGTCACGAGCCAACCGGCCGGCCGGGTGAGCGCGCCGAGTAGCAGGCAGACACCCGCGATCAGTACGCTCCAGCTAACTAAAAACGCAAGGCCATCGGGGTTGTAGAGCAGGACCTTGTCGCCCCAGAATGCAAAGGGGCCCGCAAGATCATCAAGGTGGTGCCGGACTACGGCGCGCACCTGACCACCATCGAGTTCACCGCCAGCTGCCCACGCCCACCCGGTGGATGTGACCAAGCAGCCGAGTGCAATACGAATGAGAACTAAGCCGCCATTGGGTAGGGATGATGCAGATGCCATGCACCTAGTCTAATGCTCTACGGCGCTTCCCAAAAGCCCCGCGCTACCGCAATCTGGCGGTAGCCAAACCAAACTGTCCCCACAACTCATCGCTTCGAGCAAAACCAGGCTTCCCAAGCTGGTTGCGCTTCGTCAGGATAGGAACACATGGCACGGCCCACACATACATCCCCTCGTGACTTTGCCCTCTCCGCTTCCCTGCTGATTTTGGCTTCCTTGGGCGGTTGGTTTCTCGGCAATGAAGTCGACAAGCGCGCGTCGGATAGCTTCAACCACCGCATCGACAAGATCGCCGAGAGGGTTGCCGTCCAGATCGAGCTGTATACCGAGGCTCAACTCCTTCTGCTGAGCTTTGCGGCCGAAGAGGCCTTGGGCATGGACAACGAGCTGGAAAGCGGATTTAGGGATGTGGCGATCACACTGGTCGATTTCCGGAGACGCGCGGATTCCCTTGTGAGGCGCCGCCCCGGTTTTCAGGCCATCAACTGGGTCTCCCTTGAGGGTGTGATTGAAGTTACGTCTCCTCTGCAGTCCAACGAGGCGGCCCTACGTCAGAACCTCCTGCAGCATCCGAACGCTGATGTGCGCGCGACCTTTGCCAGCGCTATCCAGATGGAAGGCGGCCAGGGTGGAGAGCTGAGCTCCACGTCCATCATCTCCCTGTTTCAGGGTGGACTCGGATTCTCGGTCTTTCACCCTGTTCATCGCGAGGGAGACGGGCAGATCGGCGTGCTCAATGCAAGCTTCCGGCTGAAGGATCTACTCGAAGAGTGCGTCCCCGAGCAGTCCCTTGAGGGGATTGCCGAGTACGCCGTTCTGAACATGGACGGGGAGATTCTGTACGCGAACTTTGACGCCACGGGTGAGGTGGACTGGCGGCACTCCTCCTCCATAGACTTGAGGCTCGTGCCCGAGCAGTTGATCGTGCGCGCTAGGCCGACCCCCGCCTGGCTCGAGTCGGGCCTGACGGAGGAGCAGTCGCTGTTGTCGGGAATCGGGCTTGCCTTGGGCTGTCTGCTCGCGGCACTGAGCTGGATCATGGTCAACCGTGGGCGCGGCATCGTTCGATCCGAGTGGCGGCTGAAGCTTGCACTCAATGGTGCGAGCCTCGGTGTTTGGGACCTCGATGTTGCCCAAGGCGTCTTGCACCTCAACCAAGAGTGGCTCTCCATGCTTGGGCTGAAGCAAAGCGACGGTTACCTGGGCTTGGCTGAGTATCGCAGCCTAGTGCACCCAGACGACCTGCAGATTGTGGAGGGCGCAATGGACCGTCACCTGCGCGGGGAGAGTCCGACCTACCAAACCGAACACCGCATTCGGTCTGGCACGGGCGAGTGGATCTGGGTGCTCGACATCGGAAGTGTGGTCGAGCGCGGCAGCGACGGCAGCCCCAAGCGCGTGGCCGGTACGCAGCTCGACATGACGGACACCCGTCGCGCCGAGCTTGAGCTCGAACGCACCTCGGCCCGCTATCGCTCGATTTTTGAGCACTCGCCGATTGGTCTGCTCGAGCAAGACATGTCCGAGGCCAAGCAGCGCATGGACGAGCTACGTGCGCAGGGCGTGGTGGACCTGCGCGAGTACTTTGTAGCCAATCCCGATGCGGCGTCGGGATTTCAAGGACTCTCGAAGACCCTCGACATCAATCACTCGTTCTTGCGCATGTTCGAGGCGAAATCCCCGGAAGAGTACAAAGCCAACATCGCGAAGATGGTCGATGGTCGCGCGAATACTGCCTATCAGGAGGAGATCATCGCCCTCTACTCGGGCGCTTCGACCTTCGAGGTCGACTTCCCCCTGAGTTCCCTCGACGGTACCGAACTGCTCTACACTATGCGCTTGACCGTTGCGCCCGGCTGTTTGGATGACTTGTCCTCGGTCTTCGTCTCCCTCGTCGATAACACGCGACGGATTCGCGAAGAAGAGGAGCGACGCCTGGCGGTAGACCGCGAGCGCGAAGCGCAGAAGAGTGAGAGCCTCGCGCTGCTTGCCGGCGGTGTCGCCCATGATTTCAACAACCTGCTCGTTCCGATCATCGGAAACATCGAGCTGGTCATGCAGAAGCTGCCAGTGAACTCGGAGATGGCAAGCAATCTGCTGCGAGCTGAGCAGGCGTCCCAGCGAGCCGCCGAGCTCGCGCGTCAGATGCAAATCTATTCAGGCCGTGGGCAGGTCCAGAGCGAGGCCTTCAATATGAATGCCCTGGTCTTAGAGATGAACGATCTGCTGGGCTCAAGCCTTCCGGGTAAGGTCAGCCTCGAGTCAGAACTCCACGATGGCGTTCTCGGGATTGACGGGGACCCGACGCAAGTTCGCCAACTGGTGATGAACCTTGTGCTCAATGCCGCGGATGCCATTGGCCGTGTGCCCGGAGTCGTCTCGGTACGAACGGGCTACGCCGAAGTGATGGGGGGCGATCTAAGGGACGCCTTCACGGGGCCAGACTTTGCCCTTGGCAAGTGCATTTACTTGGAGGTCGAGGACACGGGCAAGGGATTGGAAGAGGAGACCCGCAAGCGAATGTTCGAGCCCTTCTTCAGCACCAAAGCTGCGGGGCGTGGCCTTGGTATGAGCGTAGTGCTCGGGATCGTTCGTAGCCACCAGGGAGCTCTGGTGGTGGAGTCTGCCCCTGGGATAGGCACTCGCATCCGGGCCTATTTGCCCATTTCAACGCGATCGATCTCCGCGGCACCCAAGCTTGGACCGCGTCTCTTTCGAGGTACAGCTGATCCCCAGCAGAACGTCACCGTCCTGCTTGCCGATGACGAGCCCGGTGTACTTAGATTCGCGAGTGCGGCCCTCGCTTCGGTAAACGTGCATGCCGTGTGTGTTGAAGATGGCTCCCAGGCAGTGACGAGTTTCGAGGAGTTGCAACGGGTGGGCAAGACGCCGGACCTTGTCTTGCTAGACGCAACGATGCCCGTCATGGGTGGCATCGAAGCCATGCTAAAGATCCGGGAACTGGCCCCCAAGGTCGCGATCATTCTCTCCAGTGGATACACACTTGAGGGCGTGGCGTCCCGCGCTGCGGAGACAGAGCGCTGCTGGTTCCTTCCTAAGCCCTATGGGGTGATCGAGCTCACAAACATGGTCTCGACGGTCCTTGGGGAAACGGAACGTGAACAAGAGCCGACCTAGGATCAAGTACGTCCGGCGCGCTGGACTCGCGGTCCTTGTTCTGCTCTTGGCCGCAGGCATATGGGTCGGAAGATCGCTCTTGCGCGTCGCAAGCATGCCGGGCACTTCCTATGCCCAGCCCCTTGAACCTTGGACTATGGACGACCATTCCCTTGGGGCCATACTCGAGGCTCGGGTTCGAAGCTTGACTGCCTTCGGGCCTCGCTCCACGCTGGACAGGGAAGCGCGAGCCGCCGCGGGAAACTGGATCGAGCAGCAGCTCGGGCTCGCGGGACTCGCGGTTGTGAAAGAGACGTTCGTGCCGGTGGACCTCGCACTTCACGCAGGCGAACCAACTGCCCAAAGCGCGCTCGGCACAGGCCTCGAGTTCGTCAACTACATCGTGTCCCTCGGGGGCCCCATGGACGCCCCGTTGCTGGTGCTCTCCGCCCATTACGACACCGTGCCTGATTCGATGGGCGCGGACGACGACGCTAGTGGAGTGGCCGCGCTGCTTGAACTCGCCGCTCGGCTAACGTCGAATCCGATTCCAGGCGCGGGCATGCGCTATCGTTTGCAGCTGTGTTTTTTTGATGGAGAAGAGGCCGGCTACGAGCGTATGGGCAGTGGCTTCCACGCGCGCAAACTAGCAGCCGAGGGGCAGCAGGTTGCCGGTGCGATCTCACTTGAGATGCTTGGCTACTTCACGGACGCACCCGACTCCCAGCAGTTCCCTAGCTCCGCCCTCAACCCCCTCTACCCGGACGCCGGCAACTTCATCGCGTTTGTGGGTAGCGAGGCGAGCGGTGACTTCATCCGCGAGGCCATCAGAGCCTTCCGCGAGGGTGCTCAGTTTCCAAGCGAAGGGCTCGTGGCCCCGGACTCGATCCGGGATGTCCGGCGCAGCGACCATGTGCACTTCGTGGACCAAGGCTGGCCTGGCTTTATGGTCACGGACACCGCAAACTTTCGCAACCCACACTATCACCGCGTGACAGACACCCCCGATCGCCTGGACTTCTTGGCCCTTGGCCGGATCACTACGGGACTCGAGAGTATGATTCGAATCCTAGCCACCAAGGGCAGCTAACGCCCGCCTCTTGAGAGAACACCCCCAGCTCACCATGTCGGAATCCAACCCTGAAGGGCCGGTGCTCGTGGTCTCAGACCTGCGCCGGGAGTACGCTGAGAAGATCGCCGTTGCGGGCTTGAGTTTTACCGTGAAGCCGGGAGAGATCCTTGGCTTGGTGGGGCCCAATGGCGCAGGCAAGACCACAACCCTGCGGTCGATTGCAGGCATTCTGCCGGTACAGCATGGCAGCATCACAGTTGCGGGCTACAGCGTCACCGAGGACGGTCATCATGCGCGTCGCCACCTGGCTTGGATCCCCGACGATCCGAAGCCCTTTGACAGCCTGACCGTCTGGGAACATTTGGACCTTGTGGCCGGACTCTTTGGGGTGGCCAACTGGGAGTCCCGAGCCAAGGAACTCCTGGAGTTCTTCTCCCTAGAGGACAAGCGCGATGCCCTCGGTGGAGAGCTCAGTCGGGGCATGTGTCAGAAGCTCGCACTCGCGATGGCGTGGCTCCCGAAACCCAAGCTTGTGCTGATGGATGAGCCCCTGTCGGGCCTCGACCCGCGCGGGATTCGCACGGCCCGGCGCGCCATCCAAGAGATCGCCGCCAGTGGCACGGCCGTGATTTTGTCGTCGCATCTACTTGAACTCGTGCAGCAGCTCGCGGATCGGCTCTTGATCATTGATGAGGGCAAGAAGGCCTTCGAGGGCACCTTCGAAGAGGCCCTCGCCGGCTTCCAGATTCCCGAGAACTCGAGCCTAGAGGACGTCTTCTTCGCCGTGACCGAAAAGTCTCGAGAGGCTAAGCCCGAGCCCGAGGCATGATCGCGATTCCATCCCCTGGACTGCGGCGACTGATGCGGCTCGAGTGTCGCGGCTACTTCCGCGGTATCCTACGCCGACTCAAGACGCCGAAGGGCGCGACCTTCGCGCTGCTCGGCGCGCTGCTGCTCGCGGTGTGGATGCGCTCGCTCTTCCGGAGTCCGGACGTGCTAGGGTCCGGTGACCGTTCGGCTACCTTGGATGCCCTTGGCGGCATTCCCGAGAGCGATCTCATCCTGCGCACGATCTGCCTTGGGGTGCTCGTGCTGGTCTTCATCAGCGGGATCGTGACCCGTGGGATTCACATCCCACCCGATCGGCTCGAGCGGCTGCTCGCCTTGCCGGTCTCCCGCAGGGACTTCCTTCGGTACCGGTTGTGGTCTGTCGTGGCGCGCACGATGACCGGCGCGCCGATTCTCGCGGTGCTCGCCATGGTCCGCACAGGCAACTCCATGGGCACCCTCCTAGCTGTGCCGCTCTTCCTTGGGCTCAGCTCGGTGCTCGGGTTCCTCGCGTCACTTCTGAGCGCGGGCATGGAGAGTAATCCGGCCTTCGTTCGCGTTACGGATAAGCTGCGCTCGGGCGGCCGCTTCCTGCTGCTCATGCTCTTGCTGTTGATCCCCGTAGTGACCGTTGGGCGCCAGGCTCCTGAAATGCTGCCTAGCTGGATCCCGAGTTTCGGTGCCGCCCTCTCCGACAGCTTTGGGCAGGTCGATTTTCCCGCCCTCGTGCGGCTGCTCACTCGGCCTCTCGATCCCTTCATCGGGTTGGCCCAAGGTAGCGGCCTGACCTCCTTGCTTGGGAACGGCAGCCTGTGTGTCTTGATCCTATTGTCGGTGCTTGAGCTCGCGGCGCGGGTGCCCGTGGACTTTCGCGAGATGGCGATTGAAGGAGCGAAGAGCAGCGCGCTGCGCATCCGAAATGTGGGCAGCGTAGGACGTGCTGCCAGTAGCGGCCGCGCGCGGGTCGGCCTGTTTGGCGTCCCTCACATGTTTGGCCGAGGCCCCATGGGCACGGTGGCCTGGCGCAAGCTCTCGGGCATTTGGCGCAAGGCGCGCGGATTTCTGGTGATCTCCTTGTTCTTAGGTTGCTTCCTGCTTTTTGGCGTCCGGCTTATCTTTGGTGGGGACCTCTTTGGTGGGGAGCTAAGCGGCCAGTCCGCTGAGGATTTGACCGACCTCAACGACATGGGCTCGGCCGTGCTCGCCCTGCTCGGGACGCTCTACTTGACCAACGGATTACGCTTTGATTTCCGCGAGGATCTGGCCCAACTCGACATCCTAAAGTCCTGGCCCCTGCAGCCTTGGAAGATGTTCCTTGGCTCGCTCTTACCCCAGACCTTGGCCATTAGCCTTGTGGTGAGCGCACTGCTACTAATTTGGCTGATCATCTCCGAGGCCACGGGGCTCTTCATTTTCCTGCTAGCCCTGGGACTGCCAGCGGTCGTCTTTGCGTGGGTTGCCGTGGACAACATCGCCTTCCTGATCTGGCCCGTGCGCTTTGTGCCCGGTCAAGCCGGGCAGCTCCAGCACATCGGTCGGGGCCTGCTCCTGACCTTCGCGCGCATGACCTTGTTCCTGGTTTCCTTCGGCCTCGCCGCGTGTTTTGGTGCCCTCGCCTGGCTCGCTCTGATCCAAATCGACAACCTTAGCCCTGAGCTGCTCTTTACCCTAGTCGCCCTTTCGGCCCTCGGCGTGCTCGTGGCGGTTGACTTCGGCCTGGCCGTGGTGGGGGGGCTGGCCTTCGCCCGCTACGACCCCGCTAGAGACCGAGTGTAGCTTGGAGGTGCGGTGCTAGGCGGGCTCGCGTGGGCTCGTTGGCCCAGGCGACAAACGAGACGGGCGTGGTGGCATTGAGCTCGAAATCGAGCGGGCTCCCGTCCGGGTGCGTGACCACGCAGCCCGCGGCCCGTGCGATAGGGATCGCGGCGGCCACATCGTAGGGCTTGGACGTGACGGTCGGCCTGCCGCGGCGCTGGGCGACATAGGCGCGCAGGTCCGCGACCATGCGGTACTTCGACGAGGCGAGCAGCAGCAGCTGGCCCGCGTTCGAGATGTACTGGTCGTCGTAGATGTTGTTCTGGTCCGCGCCTTCGTGCTTGGCCAAGCGGGCGAAGAAGGTGGCCTCGATCTGGGCGAGCTCTTCGCGCATGTCGGGGTGGAAGCGGAAGAAGGGAAAGAAGCCCCCGTCGACTTGGTCCGAGTCGTCGGACCGCAGCGCGCCTTCGCGCAGCAAGGTCGGCCTATCCCTAGCCTTCACGATCTCCAGCCGGCAGGCCCCATCGCGCGGCTTGCCAACGACCAGGCGCGCCTCGGCACTGCGCGAGTCGGGCAGCTCGCGCAGGTAGCCCAGGCTGACCTCCGAGAGCATGGGCACCGAAGCGCCGGGTGGGGCCAGGGCGATCGAGGCCCAGGCTGAGCGCAGGTCGAACATCAGGTTGCGCGTGCCGTCGACCGGGTCGATCGCCACGCGCGGGCCGCCATGGTCAAAACCGTCGAGGTACTGGAAACCGGGGCCAGCGCTGGAGGGCCCCAGGTGCCGCCAACCCGAATCCTCGGTCAGCACCGACAGTGGCTCAGTCCGCGCATGGCCCTCCGCCCAGGCCTGCACGATGCGCTCGGGCTCCACATCCAGGCCGAAGGTCGTGTCCCCGGCCCCGATGCCCGCGGTCCTGGTCAGGTCGGCGAAGGCGCCGCTGCTGCTCGCCGTGACATCTTCCCTGGCGGCATCGCCCACGCTGAGGCAGGTCGCTGCTGCAAGCTCTTGGCCGAGATCGCGTATGCGGGTCTCCCAGAGGGCGTCGTGCCCGCTGCTCCATCCTGGTGAGTCGGGCTGTGGGAGTTGGTCGTTGGTCTGCATGGGAAGTGCCGCGATGGCGAGCCCCAAGTATAGGCTCCAACTTGTTAACATCCCCGCCCTAGCAGCACGCTTTTGCCGCTGCTCCCCAGCACGTCTGTCCCCCCAACGCAATCTCTCCCCATGAGCTCGGTCCACGAAGTCATCATCATCGGTTCAGGTCCCGCAGGTTACACCGCAGCTATCTACACGGCCCGGGCCAACCTCACGCCGCTGCTCATCGAGGGCGAGCCCAGCGTCGAGTCCCCGGACCTCTTGCCCGGTGGACAGCTGATGTTGACTACCGAGGTCGAGAACTACCCCGGTTTCCCCGACGGGGTCACGGGCCCCGAGCTCATGGAGCACTTCAAGGCCCAGGCCGTGCGTTTCGGCACGCAAATCATGCCGATGAACGTGGTCGAGGTCGAGCTCGACAAGACGCCGAAGCGCGTCAAGACCACCGACGGGGTTTGGCACGAGGCAAAGACGATTATCATATCCACCGGTGCAAGCGCTAGCTGGCTTGGGCTCGAGTCCGAAACCGCACTGCGCAACCGCGGCGTCTCCGCCTGCGCCACCTGCGACGGCGCCTTCTTCAAGGACAAGGTCATCGCCGTGGTTGGCGGTGGCGACACTGCCTGTGAAGAGGCGACCTACCTAACGCGCTTTGGCTCGAAGGTCTATCTCATCCACCGCCGGGATGAGCTGCGCGCCTCGAAGATCATGCGCGACCGGGTCTTGAACCACGATGGTATCGAGATGGTCTGGAACTCGACAGTCACCGAGGTCCTCTCGACCGAGGGCGGCGTGATGGGTCCGAAGACCGCCGGCGTGAAGCTGGAGAACACGGTGACCGGTGAGACGAGCGAACTCGCCCTCGACGGCCTCTTCATCGCGATCGGTCACAAGCCGAACACGGCCTTCCTCAAGGGCGCTCTTGAGACGGACGACCTCGGCTACCTTGTGCTCGAGAAGGGCATGCAGACCAAGTTTGAGGGCGTCTTTGCAGCGGGTGATGTGGCCGACCACACTTATCGTCAGGCGGTTACGGCGGCGGGCATGGGCTGCCAAGCCGCCATTGAGGCCGAGCGCTGGCTCGAAGCAACCGAGTAGGCGCCGAGTGAGCCCAAGCTCAAAGTCACGAGTCGCGGGGGGGGGGGGGGGGGGGGGCCCGGCCCGGGGCGCCCGGCGGGGAGGGGCGGGGGGCG
>JBLHWM010000021.1:0-19529 GCA_047629095.1 Planctomycetota bacterium
GAGAGGTGGCAGAGTGGCTTAATGCGCCAGATTGCTAATCTGGTGACCCCTTCGGGGGTCCGGGGGTTCAAATCCCCCCTTCTCCGCCATTTTTGCTCCCATGCGCACAAAGCTCTGCACAGCAACTCTACTCACCCTGCCGATAGCGCTGGGTTTGAGCAGTTGCGCCGCGCAAAAGACGCTCACCATCACGAGTGAGCCCCCCGGAGCCAGCGTCCGACTTGGGGACAGCTACATTGGCGACACGCCGGTCACGGTTGACTTCCTGCACTACGGTACCCAGCGCTTGGGCCTTGCCCTAGCCGGATATACCCGCGTCGAGCGCGACGTGCGCATCTCGCCGCCTTGGTACGCACGCTTCCCCATGGACTTCTTCAGCGAGGTCCTGCTGCCCATCGGCTGGGAAGACCATCGCCTTGTGTCCCTCGACCTCGAGCCCACCCCCGAGCGCATCGATACGGTCGAGCTCGACCTCGTGCGCCTGCGCGCCGAGCACTTCCGCACCGCCGGTGATGTTGCGCCAGAGGACCTGCCCTCGCGGCCCGCGGAGCAGACTAGCCGGATCGAAGCCGAGCCGCGCCGGCGACGATGAGAGCAGGGGCCCGGAACCTGCAAGGAAAGCGCGCCCTCGTTATGGGCTTTGGACGATTCGGCGGAGGCCGAGGAGCAGCCGAGTTTTTGCTGCGCCAAGGCGCCTTTGTGACGGTCACCGACCTGTCCACGGCCGGCTCTTTGGAGCAGTCCATGGCACTCCTTAGCGACCGGCAGCGGGCGGCCATCACCTGGAAGCTCGGCGCGCACGACGAGGCCGACTTCGCCGCCGCCGACCTGGTGGTCGCGAACCCCGCGGTACCAACGAGCAACAAGTACCTGGCCGCCGCGCGAGCAGCCGGCGCTTGGGTCACCACGGACATCGAGCTCTTCCTGCGCCTGACCACGATGCGCCTCGCACTGATCACCGGGACCCAGGGCAAGAGCTCCACCGCGAAGATCTTGGCGGGGCTACTCGATGCGGCCGGCGTCGAGGTTCACCTCGGCGGCAACATCGGCGCGTCCCTGCTCTCGACCCTGGGCCAGGAGCACGCGGCGGATGCCGTCGCTGTGGTCGAGCTCTCGTCCTACCAGCTGGAGGGTCTGCCCAAGGATCGGGCCCTCGCCCGGGCTGCCACCGTGTGCGTGACGAACCTCCTGGAGGACCACATCGATCGCCACGGTAGCCTGGCTGGCTACCATCGAATCAAGGCGCGTATCGGCGAGCTGCTCGCGCACGATGGTAGGGCGATCGCGAGCCAGGACGATGTGAGCTATCTAAGTGCTAACGGCCCCGAAAGTACTGTTTGGGGCACGTTCTCAGGTCTCGACTCAGGTGTGAAGCCACCGATAAACCGAGAGCGAACACCCTCGGGCGATTTCGATTCCGGGCCGCTCGAGATGGTGCTGAATCAAGGCGACTTTCTCGCCTGGGGTACTAAGCTCGCCGACCTCGACGACTTCCCGTTACCGGGTGCATTCCAGCAGACCAACGCCCTGGCCGCTATCGGCATGGCGCTCGCTCTCGGCGTTCCCGAGCGGGCCATTCCCACGGGTCTAGCCAGTCTCAAAGGACTGCCCCACCGCGCCCAGGAGCTGGGCACCTATGCCAACTGCGGCCCAGATGGAACGCTCGCTATCCGCGTCATCGACAACGCCGTCTCCACGACACCCGACTCGACCCAGTCCGTACTCGAACCGCTGACTGGCCCGGTCACCCTACTTGTGGGCGGCCGCTCCAAAGGCCAGGACTTCGCGCGCCTCGCGAGCTGTGCCAAACGGAACACGGCCTTCGCGCTCTGCTTCGGCGAAGCGGCCGCCGAACTCCAAGCCGCCTTCGCCAAGGCCGGCCTCGAAGCCCGCGTCTTCCCGACCATGGAAGAGGCCATCCACCGTGGAACCACAGACCTCGCCAGCCCGACCCTGCTCTTCTCCCCGGCCTGCTCAAGTTTCGACGCCTTCTCCAACTTCCAGCAGCGCGCCCTAGCCTTCCGGGCGGCGCTGCCCGAACACTCGGAGTAACGCGCCGTGCCAGGTCAGACACTGCACCATGTGGGAAGAGAGTCAGCGACTGCCGCAATCCCGCCTTCAGGTCTACATGCCCTTGAAGACGCTAGGTCTTGAACTACCTAGACTGCACGCTCGAGATAGATACGTAGAGCGCTGGCTTGGCCTATTCGGCTACCTTTTTGCGTAATTCCATCACGATTGTCCCGTACGGTCTTCTACCCAAGTCGGAGCCGCGGGGCCAGAGGTTGCTACCGCCCGATTATCAAACTTACCTGCCTAGGGCAGGCCGACATGATTATCCCGTGCAACCTCTTTCGTGGCAGGCGTTCTTTCACCTGTCTCCTGGGGGCGCTTCCGATTGCGTCCCTCGCAGTACTCTCCTGTGCTGGCCCCCAAGCAGCCGCTCCGGCCCTGCCAAGGCCTCCCTCAGGGGTCGCTCCCGAGGGCACCCACCTCGCCGCGTTACTAGAGTTCCTCGACCGGAACGATGACGGCAAGGTCGAAGCCTATGAGGGCGCCGAGGCCATGCTATTGCTCACGGCGGAGGCTGACGCCAACGGGGATGCCGGCCTCGATCTGGACGAGCTTGCAGCATTTCTCATCGCGTCTGGCCGTAGAGAACGGCAAGAGGTCGAGTCGACCTTCGCGGAGTTTGATACCGATGGAGATGGTCTCCTGACAGTGGCCGAGGTCCCAGAAGATCTCGCCCCCATGATCCTGAGCGCTGATGCCGACGGAAGTGAGAGCGTCAGTTTGGACGAGCTCCTAGCTTCGGACATGTTTGGCGATCCCATGGCCGAGTTTGAACAGGAGCTGCTCGGCTTCCTAGATGATGTAGACCAAGACGGAGACGGAGCCTTTTCCCTCGACGACTTACCTGTATCCGAACGGCAGGGCTTCACCGAGGACTTCGGCGAACTCGATAAGAACGCTGACGGCACCGTGACTCGAGAGGAGCTGCTCTCCCTGCTCGAGGACGAGATGCGCGGCGCCACCTTCGAGGTCGAGGGCCAGTTCGCCTACATGAACGGTGTGATCGGCCCCACCACCCCGGGGCGGGTGCTTGAGCTCGTCCTAGAGCACCCTGAAGTCGACACGATCGTGATGATCGATGTGCCCGGTTCGATGGACGACGATTCGATGGTTCGCGCGGCTGACCTCGTACGGCGCATGGGCTTCGCAACCCATATGCCAAGCCATGGCGAGGTGGCCTCCGGAGGCACAGACTTCTTCTTGGCCGGAGCCACACGTTCTGCCGAGGAGGGTGCGCGCTTCGGCGTTCACTCCTGGAGCGGCTTCAACGAGGAGGGCGCCGATCTCCCGCGGGACAACCCCGAGCACGAGCTCTATCTTGACTTCTACCGGACCATGGAGATCTCGGAAGACTTCTACTGGTTCACACTCGAGGCAGCTCCCGCCGACGGGATCCACTGGATGACGGCCGAGGAGCTGGAGGAATATGGATTCTTCCACACAGAGGACTCCCAAGAGTCGGGGCCCATGGGCCGCGACTTCTCCTATGGACTTGACGCCATCGAGATTCCAAAGGGAGTGCCCGGAATCGCCAGCCTACCTGAATCCGTACATGGCACCCTGCGCGAGCACTTTGATCGCTACTCGAGGGTGACGGCTCCCAATGGTCGGCCGATTCACATCCTCGCCCAGAAAGACTGGACGAACGATCAGATTCTGCACGTGCGCAAGGTGCTTGAACACTTCTTGACCGACGCACCGGGCTCCTTGTTTGGATCCGACAAGAGCCCCGTTGCCGATGCCATGTCCGAGCGCAGGGCCACGATGGTGCTCTTCAACAATGTCGATGAAATGGAGCTCGCCTTCGAGGGAGAACTGGGGGAGCTGCACCTCTCCATGCAAGACCTGCGGGCCAACGAGTGCACCGCGCCTGGCGATCCCGAGTACATGCGGCACGGCACCCGTGACGCTACCTACGAAGAGGTACTGCACCTCGTTCACGACTACGGCATTCGGCCGGTCCTGCCCGAATACGACGAGCTGCTCCACGAGGCGAACCTCCATGCCACGAGCGCCGGCCTTTGGAGCGCTTGGCCCGAAGATGAGCCCGAGACCCATCGCAATGAATACTTCGCTGCGGCCTACGACAACTACCTCGACCTTTGGACACTGCCCCCTACACTTTACGAGGGCGAGGTCTTGGGACCCGAAGAGCTGCCCCTGGGGATGTCCCACTTCGGCGCCTTCGCATGTGGCAGTCGGGCCAAGTTGAGGGAGCTCGACCCCCAAGGATTCGCATTGATGGAGATGTTTCACCCCAAGGCACTGACCTACACCGCCGAACTTCCCGTGGACTTCGAAGGTACATTCCACCTCGACTCTGTCCCTGGTAAGCGCTACACGACTAAGACGCGTCACCTCGTCTCGGTCCGCTTACGAGGTTCCTCGCACGCAGGCATTGTCGGAAACCGGCACGACAACTCGCTAACGGGCAACGCTGGAGACAACGAGCTCACCGGATCGGGTGGCGACGACCTCCTGCAAGGTGGTGAGGGTCAAGACGTCGCGATTTTCCATGGCATGCGTAGTGAGTATGAGCTGGTCATCGGCGCAGTAGAGACGACCGTTGTCGACCAAGTCCCCAACCGCGATGGAAGTGATCGACTCCGCGGCATAGAGCACATTCGATTCCAAGACGGCCCATTTGTCCTCGCTGAATAGGGCTGGGCAGTTCCACTGTCTGGGGCCAACAGGCCGTGCTCCCCCCTCAATCTTTTGACGCACCCGGGTCAAGCCCCTCATAAGTGACGGGGCCTGACAGTTCTTCAGGCGCGCACTTGCGCCCCGTAGTTCTGCAGTCTCAAGGACTTTGTCCTCGACGACACCGCCCCAATGGTCTATAGAATGGGCCTATGCGGTGCGAACTATGTGAGGAGAATCAGGCTTCGGTCTATGTGACAGACCTACTCCCGGCTACGGATACGCCCCATGGCGAGCTTGGCGAGGTGACTCTGCGGCACATGTGCTCGAGTTGCGCGGCGGACCTGAACCTGCCCCATGGACAAGTTCCCGGGGACAACAAGGCGATGCTCTTCAAGTTGTTGCAGAAGACAGCCAAGGCGTCAAAGAAGTCCGCGGGGCCCGCTTGTAAGTGCGGGATGACCCTGCACGAGTTGCGCGCCCAGGGGCGTCTGGGCTGCCAGGAGTGCTACGACGTGTTTCGCCCGCACCTCGTGCCTCTATTTATGCGCATGCACCAAGCCACCGAGCACACGGGCCGCGCTCCGGGCACGGACGCCAAGGAAGTCGAGCTGTCCGTTCGCATTGAAAAGCTGCGCGAGAGCATGAACGTTGCGATTCGCGAAGAGGATTACGAGGACGCCGCCAAGTTGCGCGACGAGCTGACAGCCCTCGAGGCGACGGCCGCCGACTAAAGGGGCACGGGCCGCCTTTGAGCCGGGGATTTTCGCCCCGGAGCAAAAACTGTTTCACGCGGCCCTATGGCGCGATTTGCCTGGGCTATACCTTGCAACTCTAGGAAGCCCCAAACCCCTAAGTCCTGTTGTCCGAACAACCTGCAAGGCTTGATTCTAGGGACCACCAACTGCGCACCCCGAACGCTTCTCGCACCAATTCCCAGCCTTTCGTATAGGTGTATCCAAGCACCTCTTTAGAGGCTAAAGACATCGTCCTATAGTGCCGAAGCAGGACTGACAACTGCTATGGCAACCCGGGGCTATGTTGGCCCCAAGGAAGCCCCCACAGCACTCGATTTAATTCAAGGAAACCAATGTTCGATCGTTTCACGGACCGCGCCAAGAAGGTCATGAACCTGGCCCGCCAAGAGGCCCAGCGCTTCAACCACGAATACCTCGGTACCGAGCACGTCCTGCTCGGCCTCGTTCAAGAGGGCAGCGGCGTTGCAGCCAATGTTCTCAAGAACATGGGTGTGGATCTCAACCGCATCCGCGCCGAAGTCGAGAAGCTCGTCAAGAGCGGCCCCTCCATGGTCACCATGGGGCAACTGCCGTTCACGCCGCGCGCTAAGAAAGTGCTCGAGCTGTCGATGGAAGAGGCCCAAAACCTGGGTCACAACTACATCGGTACCGAGCACCTGCTGCTCGGCCTGATCAAAGAGAACGAAGGCATCGCTGCCAAGGTCCTGACGAACCTTGGTGTGAAGCTTGAGGACGTGCGCGAAGAGGTGCTCGAGTTTCTCGGCGCCGATCCCACGGACGAAGACGACGAGCTCGACGCAGCCGATGACATCGGTGGCGAAGGTGGTGGCGGCAAGTCCAAGACCCCGGCCCTCGACTCCTTCGGTCGCGACCTCAGCGAGCTTGCCCGCAACGGCACGCTAGACGCCGTCATCGGTCGCGAGAACGAAATCGAACGCGTGGTGCAGATCCTCTCACGCCGCCGTAAGAACAACCCTGTGCTGCTCGGCGAGCCCGGCGTCGGTAAGACGTCCATCGTCGAGGGCCTCGCCCAGATGATCATCGCCGGCACCGTGCCGGAAGTGCTGCGCGACAAGCGTATGGTCGTACTCGACCTCGCCATGATGGTCGCCGGTACCAAGTATCGCGGCCAGTTCGAAGAGCGCATCAAGGCCGTCATGACCGAAGTGCGTCGCGCGGGCGATGTCATTCTGTTCATTGACGAGCTGCACACCCTCGTTGGCGCCGGTGGCGCCGAGGGTGCGATCGACGCCTCAAACGTGCTGAAGCCCGCCCTCTCAAGGGGCGAGATTCAGTGCATCGGCGCGACGACTCTCGACGAGTACCGCAAGTTCATCGAGAAGGACGGCGCACTCGAGCGTCGCTTCCAGTCGGTGATGGTCGAGCCGCCCACACCCAAGCAGACCGTGGAGATCCTTCGGGGCCTGCGCGATCGCTATGCCGAGCACCACCAGGTCGAGTACACCGACGAGGCCCTCGAGGTCGCCGTCGAGCTAGCGACCCGCTACATCAACAACCGCTTCCTTCCCGACAAGGCCATCGACGTGATCGACGAGGCCGGTGCGCGTATCCGTATCAAGAATATGGTTGCTCCCCCGGACATCGCGGACATCACGAAGGAGGTCGAGGAGCTCGACGCTGCCAAGGAAGCTGCGGTTCAAAACCAGCAGTTCGAAGAGGCCGCCGCCCTGCGCGATAAGGCCTACCAGCTGCGCAAGAAGCGCGAAGAGATCCAGAAGAGCTGGCGCTCCGAGCAGGCCGAAAAGCAGGCCCACGGAATCGTGGACGCCGAGGTCATTGCCGAGACCGTCTCCAAGATGACCGGTATCCCGCTGACGCGCCTCGAAGAGGCCGAAGCTGCGCGCCTGCTGAAGATGGAAGAGGAGCTCGCCGAGGTTGTCATCAACCAAGACGTTGCGATCAAAGCCATCGCGCGCGCTGTGCGCCGCTCACGCTCGGGATTGAAGGATCCCCAGCGTCCCATGGGTAGCTTCATCTTCCTGGGCCCATCGGGCGTGGGTAAGACCTATCTCTGCAAGCAACTTGCGAAGTTCATGTTCGACGACGAAGAAGCCGTCATCACCATGGACATGAGCGAGTTCATGGAGAAGCACAACGCCTCTCGCTTGGTCGGCGCGCCCCCGGGCTACGTCGGCTACGAAGAGGGTGGCCAGCTGACCGAGAAGGTCCGCCGTCGTCCCTACTGCGTGGTGCTGCTCGACGAGATCGAGAAGGCCCACCCGGACGTCTTCAACATGCTGCTGCAGGTTATGGAAGAAGGTCGCCTGACGGACTCCTTCGGTCGCCATGTGGACTTCCGCAACGTGATCCTGATCATGACCAGCAACCTTGGCTCCCACGTCATGAAGGCTGGCTCATCCTTGGGCTTTGGTAAGCCGACGACCACGGAGACCAACACCGACCGCAAGGACAAGATGAAGATCGACGTCATGCACGAGGTCGAGCGTCACTTCCGCCCCGAGTTCCTGAACCGCATCGACGAGCTTGTCATCTTCAACCCGTTGGAGAAGCCCGACATCGCGCGCATCGTGCGCCTACAGCTTGCTGAGGTCTTCGAGCGCGTCCGCGCTCGCGGCATCACGATTGAGATCGCCGAGGATGCAATCGAATTCCTGATGACCAAGGGCTTCGACGAGAACTACGGTGCGCGTCCGATGCGACGCGCCATCGAGCGCTACATCGAAGATCCCCTAGCCGAGCAGGTCCTGCAACCGAACTTCGACGGGCTCAAGCCCCTCCTAGTGACGGTCGAAGGCCCGGTCGAAGACGCCGAAGGCCTCGCCTTCCTGCAGACCGAGCCCGTAGCCGCTGCCCTGGCCGAGGGATCTGCCGAGGAAGCTAAAACCGAAGAAGCTGCTCCGGAAGAGCCCGCTTCCGAGGAGTAGGACTCCAACACAAGGAATCGAATCGGGGGCGCAGGGACGGATAAATCCGCTCCCTGCGCCCCCCACTCATTCCTAGCCCTCCAAAAATCGGAACCTGGCCCAAACACGCCGGTTTCGCCCCAAATCAAGTACTGTGGCCTCGCGCCTGCAACTCAACCTCCTCCGGAACCACCACCATGTTGGACTTCATCCTGACCGCCGCCCTCCTCTCGAATCCCGTGGTCGAACTCGAGCTCCAGGCACCGGCTGCTCCACTTGCGAATCAAGGGGCCATCGCTCTGCTGGTGAGCGGGAACGATAAGGAAGAGGAAGCGGACGAGCCCAAGATCGATCCGAAGAAGGTCGAGGCCACGGTCGAGCTGCTGAAGCAGGCCTTCAAGAAGGGCTCAAAGGTCGCCGACAAGCTCGAGGCGATCACCGCCGCCGTGGACGTGCTTCACGAAGATGTGGCCAAGGCGCTGGCCAAGGGACTCAAGGACAAGGAGGCCGAGGTCGTCATCTCAACCATCGACGCCCTTCGCCAGATGAAAATCCCCAGCGCCCTCACCGAGCTTGTCTCCGCCCACAAGCGCGAGCGCAACCTCAAGAAGGACGACGATCAGTTCGCCGCCCTGTTGAAGGCCATCGGCTCCTACGGCGATCACGATCACGTGGAATTGCTCGCCGATGACATGCTGCACAACCCCCACCGCGAGGTCATCCGCGCCCGCATCCTAAGCCTGGGCAACACGCGCTGCAACGAGTCCGCCGAGGAGCTGATCTCGATCATGAACAGCGCCGCCAAGAAGAAGATCCAACCCTACATGGGCGAGATCAGCCTTGCCCTAACCGCTCTGACCGGCGCCGATGAAGGCAAGTCCCAGGACCGCTGGACAACCTGGTGGAACGCCAACAAGCGCGACCTGGAGATTGAAGAGACCATGCCCCCCCTTCCCAAGAAGCTCAAAGCCATATGGAATAAGTACTGGGGCATCTACGAGGATGAGGACCGAGGCGAGAAGCGCGAAGACCGCGGCGACGAGTAAAGCCACCGCGCTCAAAGTAAGGGCAGGACTGGGGGAAAGTACGGCCTAGAATTCGCTCCCTCGCCTGCCACCAAGAAGCTCGCCGCACGTCTACAGTGGCATGCACTCTCTAACTCCTGCTTCCACGAACTGGCCGCCCTCGTTAACCACCATCGACTCCCCGCCCACCAAACTTTGGGCTCGGGGGGAGCTGACCTTACTAAGCCCCGCCCCGCGTATCGCCATCGTCGGCTCTCGTTCCCCGACACCCTACGGTGAAGCCCAGGCGCGCCGCTTTGCCATTGCCTTTGTCGAGGCAGGAATCACGATTGTCAGCGGACTCGCCCGCGGCATCGACAGCTTCGCCCACGCTGGCGCCCTAGACGCTGGCGGCAAGACCATTGGCGTGCTTGCCTGCGGGGTCGACCGCCCCTGGCCCACCGGTCCCCTCGTGACGCGCATGCTAGACCATGGCCTTCTAATCTCCGAGTTCGCGCCCGGTACCGCGCCTCGTCGCGGCCACTTCCCCCAGCGCAACCGCATCATCTCAGGTCTTGCCGACGCCGTCCTAGTCATCGAGGCAGCCCACGTCTCTGGCTCGCTCATCACCGCCCACTGGGCAGCCGACCAGGGCCGCGACGTCTACGCCCTACCAGGCCGCGTCGATCACCCCATGAGCCGTGGTTGTCATCGTTTGATCCGCGAGGGCGCCGAGCTGATCGAGAGCCCCGCCGCCTTGATCGAGGCCGTCGGGCACCCACAACTTGCCTTCGGTGCTGCCGAACAGCAGCCCCGCCAAACGTCCTCGCCCCATATCCCAGACCCGCTGCTCGCCGCCCTCGACGGAGAGACCCTATCTACGGATGAGCTCTGCGAGAAGCTTGGAGAGACGACCGCAAGCCTGCTGCCTCGACTGGCCGAACTCGAGCTAGCCGAGGCCATCATTCGCTCGCCGGGAAGCCTCTGGCGCCTTCCTGTTCGCGGTGCCTAAAGGACTCCGCTCAAAGCGCCCACAGATTCCCCCCTAGGCCCGTATGCTTGGGATAAGCTCTTGGCTCCCTTGGCCAACCGGCGCCCCCTGATTGACTGACTCGGACTCTATTCATGCACAAGCCATCCACTCTGCTCACCCTAGTCCTGCTCGCTGCCCTGACAGGCAGCTGTTCGGACTCCGTGCTGCCTAACTCCTCGCCGGCTAACGGTGGTGCAAGTGGGCCTCTGGCCGGTAAGCCAGTCGTGATCATCCTGTTTGATGCCTTCTCGGCCAAGCACGTTAAGCACCTTGGCTACGACAAGAACACGACTCCGAACCTCGACCTGCTCGCCGCGGATGGAACGACGTTCGAGAATGCCTTCAGCCCGACGCCCTACACCCTCGCCAGTATCCCGAGCCTCTTCACCGGCAGGCTCCCGGATCGTCACGGGGTCACGCAAGCCGAGCACATCCTGCCCGACCACGAGATCACCCTGGCCGAGCTGCTGGCCGAGCGCAACTACCAGACCTTCGGCGCCCTCGCTAACATCCAGGGCGGCACCCTGCACAAGCTCGAGCAGGGCTTCGAGGTCTACGAGGAGCTCTTCCGCAATTCGGAAGACCCCGAGGCGCCCATCGAGATCGTCGAGCCCACAGCCTTCCCGGCCGTGCTCGAGCGCTGGCAAGGAAGCCGGGACACTGAGCGCCCGCCCCTCTATTACCTGCACGTCTTACAGCCCCACTTGCCCTACGATCCGCCAGCCGGGACCCTCACGGGTCTTGTGGATCCCAACTATGAGGGCCCCTTCAAGGACGGCATTACGAAGGAGTGGATGTACGACTTCACGATGAAGGGCGGCCAAGCCATCATCGGCGAGGGCCCCAACCGCATCTCCAATGCGGACGCGCGGCAGGTACGCGGCCTCTACGATGGCAGCATTGTCGAGTGCGATCGCGTACTCGGCGAGATCGTCGCAGGACTCAAGCAGTCCGGCATCTACGACGAGGCACTGATCATCGTGACCTCCGACCACGGCGAGGCCATGTGGCAGCACAATGTTCTCGGCCACTCCAGCACCGTCTTCGACGAGATGATGCACGTGCCTCTGGTGGTCAAGCTGCCCAAGGACATGGAGTCCCCGGTCAAGCGCGTCTCGAACATCACCTCGCTCATGGACATCTTGCCCTCCATCTGTGCATGGATGGACGTGCCCGCGCCCAGCGATCTAGACGGCGAGCCCTTTGCCAAGCTGATCAACGAGTCACCGGACGAGGATCGCGCGCTGCTCATGCGCACCTTCCATCGCGACCCTGTCATCGCCACCCGCAGCACGGAGCACAAGATCATCTCCAGGCCTGGTGCTGACGGCCAGCCCCGGCACGCCCAGCACTTCGACATCGCCACGGACAAGGGCGAGAAGCGCGGCCAAAAGGTGAAGCCTGAGACCCCCGAGCACGCTCTCGCCCAGCAGCTTGAGGCCGACTTCAAAGCTCTCTGGGCCCTTGATGCCGGCACAGTCACTGACCAAGAACAGTCCGCCGCCGAGATCAAGGGACTCGCCGAACTCGGCTACACCGACAACGAAAAGGTCGAGGCCGGCCCGGTTTCCGAAGCCGACAAGTAGGCCGACTAGGGCGCCGGAGCAGGAAGAAGCCTCGTAGCCAAGGCAGTCGACAGGGATAGAGCAGGGGCCTCCCACCCCCGATCGCGATCCTTATGTCACCCAACAGCACCCTGCCCTCAATCTTTCTCGCCGGCACCATCGGCGGCCTACTAGGAGCCCTGGGCGTATCTCTAATCCTGTCCGAGGCTCCGCCCCAGGCCCTGGGCAACGTCCAAGGAGTGGGTCTCGGCCCTGAGCTAGGCGACCTCCAACTGGATCTGAGGAACCTAGTCCAGGCCATGAAGGTCCGGCCGATGCCCCTGCCTGCAAGCATCGCACCCGCGGCGCGCACCCTAGTGGTTTCCGACAACAGCGATGTACTCGCCGCCTTGTCTTCCCTAGAGCAGGCCATTCGGCAAATGGCGACTCCCGACGGGCTCACCCCCAGATTGACCATAGCGGCAACGCCCCTACACACCGGGACTCCAGGCTATCGAGACCATCCCGCTTGTCTCGCGACATCCAAAGAAGTCGCCAAGGATGAAGAGCTCGCCGTGGCCAGGTACTTCGGTATGAGTATGTCCCAAGTCTATCGACTCTTTGGTCCCCCGGAATCCACACAGGCGGTCGGGGCTGCCCTTCACTGGACCTACGAGTCTCCCGGTCACGATAGCGATAAAGACTACGACCTCACGGTCGTGTTCCATGGGGGATTAGTCATCAACCTCTGGGCCTAGCGCTACCCCATCTAGCCGAGTCGAATGGTAGGGACGAGCGAGGGATGGCATCAACCTGAAGTCTCGATTCAATCTGCGCCAAGAGCCTCCAAAGAGCCAGCAGCAATGCGCGCTTGGAATTCCCCGGCGAGGACACCTTCGACAATCGTGGCGGACGGCGGATCGGTGGTGCCCTCCCCGGACACTCCGGCCGGCGATCCAAACTCTAGGCCATGAACGCGCCCATGGCCCAGACGATGACCGTGAGCAATGCGCAGGCTAAGTAGAAGCGAATGAAGCGTCGGGGGATGCTCTTGAGGGCGGCGGTGTCGTCGGCCTCGGCATAGAAGGCGGCCATGGTCACGATGGCCAGAGCAGCGATAGCAAAGAGCAGGAGGCGCAGAATCAATGGGGTCATGCCTACTTGTCCTCGCGCTGCTTGCGGCGGGCTTCGACAGGGTCATTACCGAGCACCTGATCCTCGCCCCAGGCGAAGACGTCCAACATGGCGAGCACGTTCAGCAGCCCGGCCATGCTTGCGAAGAGCAGGCCAACGTCCATGAACTCGATCCTACCGGTCACCGCGGGGCGACCGGAGACCAGCTCTGTGACCATGGCGGGCAGGCCCAGGAAGAACTGACCGGCCCAATAGTAGAAGTGCCGCTCCCGGGAGAGGTTCGTGCCCTCGGCGAAGTAGGTGCCAAGGAAGAAGAGCCCTAACAGGAGCCCCGCAACCATCAACGCGCGCTTCTTGCGGCCCTGGAGGAAGTGGCCGAGGCCGGGGAAGAACCAGGCGGCGCCAACGGCTAGGGCCGGCGGCACGGAGACACTGCCGCGTCTGTTGCCAACCCGCGCGTCCAAGTGAGCGCGCACCATGAAGCAGATGTTCAAGACGCCCGACATGGCCATCAACATGGAGCCGATGTGCACGGTGTCCAAGTGCATGCGAGGAAAGCCAGGCCCATAGGCCGCGGTCTTCTTGACGAAGAGCCAGCCTCCGAGGTTGCCCGCCTCGGGCGAGAGCAGAGTCGCAAAGTCACTGCGAAGCTCCGCGTCCAGGAACTCCCAGACACGCCCGTCACTGAGCAGGTAGCCCAAGCCGAAGCACCCCTCGACCACAACAAACGCGATCACGCCCAGTGCCATCTGACCGAGGTAAAGCTGGCCAGCGCCGGGCAAGAACCACCCGAGCAGCGTGGCCACTGTGGCGTTGCCGGCTGGGGATTGGGACGTGGTGGATGAGCTCATGGGGTAGAAAACTGGGTTCAGGGCCGGAAGGCTATCAGGATTGGCGTCGGGCTGCATCCCCCTGAGTGCAGAACTGGGCACGTTGGACCTGCCCCTACCTCCAGTTTTTTGCGAGAATGGGCCCCATGGACTCTACCCCCACACCCACCCTCGAACAGGGCGTCTTCCGCCACTCCGTCCGCGTCCGCTATGGTGAGACCGACCAAATGGGCCGCGTGCACCACGCGAACTATCTCCTCTATTTGGAGGAGGCGCGCACCGGGATGATGCGTGCCCTCGGTGCGAGCTATGCGGCTATGGAGCGCGATGGCGTTGGCCTGCCGGTTCGCAAGGCGGATCTACGCTATCGGGCGGCGGCCCTTTATGAGGAAGAGCTCGTCGTCGAGACCCGCATCGAGCGCGTTGGTCCGGTGTCGGTGACCTTCGCCTACCGCGTTGTGCGGCCCGAGATCGGGAGCTCGCCCACCTTGATTGCCACCGGCTCCACGGAGCTGGCCTGCATCTCCATGCCGGCGGGAAGCCTAATGCACCTGCCCGATTCCGTGCGCGGGGCCTTCTTGGCTGCCATGGAATCAGCGCAAGGCTGAGTCCAGTCATCAGGGGCCAAAAACAACCCAAGCCGAGGATGGAGCGCTTTTGGCGGTCGGTCCTCGGCTTGGTTAGTGTCGCTTATGAGGGCTCTTAGGCGGGTTCGTCGGGTCCCATTTCGTAGATCGGGCTCATGACTGTCAGTCCGTTTGCGTTGACTTGCTCGCTTTTACCGGGCTTGAGCTCCCTGGAGCCGGGGCCGGGGAGGATCGGCGGGAGGAAATCTAGGACTCGATCCCTGCAGTTGGGGCAGGGAAGGCCATTTTCTAGGCGGTTCAGCTGGGGCGGAGACCCGACGTCTCTTCCGCAGGTGAAGCAGGTGCTTTGTTGTTCACTCATATAAGGTCCCCTATCGGCCCTATGGGCGGGCGAACTTGATGGTTTGATGGGGCCTTGGGCTAGGAATGCGCAGATCGTTGGGATGGGGCTTGTATCCAAACCTCACGTTGACGAGAGATTTTCGGGATTATCCTCCCCATGCGCCCCAAATGGGCTATTTTCCCCTGTCAGCAAATAGCACCATTTTGGTGCCCAATCATGTTCCAACTCACCAAACGCACCGAATACGGCCTGATAGCCCTAGTCCACCTTGTGGACAGGCCCGGCGTCTTCGTGAGCGCCCGTGAGATCGGAGATGCTTACCAGGTGCCCCGCCGACTTCTGGCCGAGGTGCTAAAAGCCCTCTCCAAGTCCGGTCTGCTGCTCTCCCACCGCGGTGCCAACGGTGGCTACCAGCTGGTTCGCGAGCCCGAGCTTCTGAGCGTGGCCGAGGCCGTGGCCGTGCTCGAAGGCGGCCCCGAGCAGTCCAACTGCTCCCCTGCGCCAAGCCCGACGGACGCTGTGCTGCCCCTGCTCGACTCGGGCTCATCCTGCGACATGAGCTCCACCTGCCCCATCAAGACTCCGATCCAGCGACTGCGCAACAGTATCTGGAGTCTCTTACAGCAAACCACCCTAAGGGACCTCGCCGCGCCGACTGCACAGTCGGTGAATGCGAACCCGATTGGTGAACTTTTGGGCGCTGCCCAATCCTTGACCCTCGACATGAGCCACTCCAACTAGAGCGGCACCACTGACCATGAAGACTCCCATCTACCTTGACTACCAAGCCACCACGCCCGTGGATGCTCGCGTACTTGAGGTCATGCTCCCCTACTTCACCGAGCACTTCGGCAACGCCGCCAGCCGCAACCACTCCTTTGGATGGACTGCTGAGGAAGCCGTAGACACTGCCCGGGACGAAGTCGCCAAGCTCATCGGCGCGAACTCCAAGGAGATCGTGTTCACTTCCGGCTCTACCGAAGCGATCAACCTAGCCCTCAAAGGCGCCGTCGAAATGTACGGCGACTCCGAGCACGGCAAGATCAAGGGACGCCACATCATCACGAGCCTCGTCGAGCACAAGGCTGTGCTCGATACTTGCAAGCACCTTGAAAAGAAGGGTTGCGACGTCACCTACCTGACTCCAGACAAGACGGGCCGCGTCTCGGTCGAGCAAGTTGCAGAAGCCATGCGCGAGGACACCTTGATGGTGGCCTTGATCTGGGGCAACAACGAGATCGGCACGATCAACCCGATCCGCGAGATCGGCGCACTCTGCCACGAGAAGAACGTACTGCTCTTCGTAGACGGCACCCAGACCGTCGGCAAGATCCCCGTGGATGTGTACGAGGACAACGTCGACCTGATGTGCCTCTCGGCCCACAAGCTCTACGGGCCCAAGGGTGCCGGCGCGCTCTTCGTGCGCCGTCGCAAGCCGCGTGTGCGCCTCGTCTCTCAGATTGACGGTGGTGGCCACGAGCGCGGTATGCGCTCGGGAACGCTCAACGTCGCCTCCATCGTGGGGCTCGGCGAAGCTTGCCGCGTCTGCCGCGTTGATCTCGACAAGGACATCGCTCACGCGACCGGCCTTCGCGACAGGCTCGAGGCGCGCATCCGCGCGAGCCTCGACGAGGTCCACCTCAACGGTAACGCCGACCACCTGCTGCCCGGCTGCCTAAACTTGTCCTTCGCATACGTCGAAGGTGAGTCTCTACTGATGGGCATCAACAACGACCTTGCGGTGTCTTCGGGCTCCGCTTGTACGTCCGCTAGCCTTGAGCCGAGCCACGTGCTGCGCGCCATGGGCGTCGGCGACGAGCTCGCCCACAGCTCGATCCGCTTCGGCATCGGCCGCAGCACCACGGAGGAAGAGATCGACTACGCAGCCGATCGCATCATCGAGACAGTCGTGCGCCTGCGCGACCTCTCGCCCCTCTACGAGATGGCCCTCGAGGGCATCGACCTGGCCACTGTTAGCTGGACCGGGCACTAAGAACAACCACAACCAAGACACACTAGAAAAGGAATACAACTATGGCATACAGCGACAAGGTCATTGACCACTACGACAACCCCCGCAACGTTGGCGCACTTGATAAGAAAGCCTCGGATGTCGGCACAGGACTCGTCGGCGCACCCGAGTGTGGCGACGTGATGAAGCTGCAGATCCAAGTCGAAGGCGACAAGATCGTGGACGCGAAGTTCAAGACCTTCGGCTGCGGCTCGGCGATCGCATCGTCTTCCTTGGCCACCGAATGGGTCAAGGGCAAGACCATCGAGGAAGCTCTAAATATCACCAACTCTGAAATCGTGGAAGAGCTCAGCCTCCCCCCGGTTAAGATTCACTGCAGCGTGCTGGCGGAAGACGCCATTAAGGCTGCCGTCGCGGACTACAAAAACAAGCAAGGCTAGGAAGACACCATGATCACTATTACAGAACGCGCGATTTCCGAAATGCATCGCATCGTTAAGGAACAGGACCTGCCGGACACCACCGTCTTGCGCGTTGGCGTCAAGGGCGGCGGTTGCTCGGGCTTCAGCTACACCCTGGGCTTCGACGACACGACCTCCGAAATGGATCAAAAGTTTGAGTCCAAAGGCGCCGTCGTGGTCTGCGACCCGAAGTCGTTCTTGTACTTGAACGGCAGCGAAGTCGACTTCGAAGAGAGCCTTATGGGTCGAGGCTTCAAGTTCGGTAACCCGAACGCGTCGAAGTCTTGCGGCTGCGGCGAGTCCTTCTCCGTCTAGCGAGCCCCACCTCGATCCATGGCCGATTGTAGCCACTGCAATGAAGTACTCGCATCCCCGCTAGCCTGCGGCGGATGCGAGTCAATTTTTGCGGCGACAGCTAGCCTGTCTCCCTTTGAGGTCTTCGGCTTGCCGATCGCCGCGAGGATGGATCGGAGCAGCCTGCGCAAGCAACTGCTGAAGCTACAGCGGCTCTTGCACCCCGACTTCCACGGCTCCGCCGGCGAGACGGTAGTTGAAATCGCGGAGCACAATACCGCCGAGGTCAACGCTGCCTACGAGGTTCTACGAGACGCTGCCAAGCGCGCGAGCTGGATCGTCGAACACCTCGGCGGCCCGTCTGAATCCACTGAACGGCAGATGCCCCAGGCCTTCCTCATGGAAGTCATGGAGTGGAACGAGACCATGGAAGAGCTCAAAGCTGCGGACGACCCAGTCCAAACCAAAGCCGGTATCGACGAGCTCAAGGCCGAGCTCAACATCCAACGCGCCGAGCTGATCGAGAACACCCTCGACAACGCCGAAGCGCAACTCAATCAAGTGGCTGGCGCCACGGACCTCGCGAACATTCGCCGGGACCTCAATGCCGTCCGCTACATCGACCGAGCCCTTAGCGCTATTGCCGCCATCGCGCTCGACCTTGCCCAAGCAAACTAGCGTGCCCGCCCCATGGCTTTCCTAGAACTCAACGTCCTCAATAACGAGCCGACCCCCGTCGTCGGCATCGACCTTGGCACCACGAACTCCCTGGTAGCCCGCTACCATGATGGTCGCCCCGAGATCCTGAAGCCGCCCGGTCACCCCGGAACGGTTCCCTCGGTGGTCTTCTTCGAAGAGGGCGAGGAGCCGCGCGTCGGCACCGATGCGCGCACCCACGCCATCGCGGATCCCGGCAAGGCGATCTTCAGCTTCAAGCGCTTCATGGGCCGCGGTCTTGCGGACGTCCAGGAAGACCTTGGCAGCGTGCCCTTCCCGGCATCGGAGAACGAGCACGGCGTCGTCTCCTTTGACGTGTACGGCAAGAGCTACACACCCCAGGAGCTGTCCGCGCGCGTTCTGCGCCAGGTCGCCGCCGTTGCCGGCGAGGCCATCGGCAGCCACGCTCCGCTCAGTGCGGTCATCACCGTACCCGCCTACTTCGACGAAGCCCAGCGCGCCGCGACCCGCGACGCCGCTCACCTGGCCGGCATCGAAGTCGCGCGCATCATCAACGAGCCCACGGCCGCGAGCCTTGCCTACGGCCTAGACCAAAAGGCCCTCACCGAGGCCAAGGAAGGTGGCCACACCATCGCGGTCTACGACTTCGGCGGCGGCACCTTCGACGTGTCGATCCTGTCCATCGAGGACGGCGTCTTCCGTGTGCTCGCCACGAACGGCGACACGCACCTAGGGGGCGACGACCTCGACCGCGTTCTGGTCAAGTTGGCGATTGGCGAGCTCCAGGGCCAGCTGAGCGCCGATCAGCTCGCCTCGCCCGTTGTGCACCAGGCCCTGCGCCTGGCCGCCGAGAAGTGCAAGATCGAGCTCACGAACCTACCGGCCGGCGAGCTGCACCTCAGCCTTCCTGAGTACGACCTCAACTGGCGCCGGGAGATCTCACGGGTAGAGTTCGAGGCCCTTTCCAAGTCCGTCATGATGCGCACCCTCGCGTGCTGCCGCAGCGCCCTTGCTGACGCAGACCTAGTGGCCAGCGATATCCACGAGGTCGTTCTCGTCGGTGGCTCCACCCGCATCCCCGCCGTGCGCACCTTGGTCGAGTCCTTCTTCGGCCAGAAGCCCCACACCGAGCTCAACCCCGACGAGGTCGTCGCCCTTGGCGCTGCCGTCCAGGCCCACGTGCTCGCCGGTGGAACCCGCGACATCCTGCTCATGGATGTCACACCACTCTCCCTAGGAATGGAGACCATGGGCGGCGCGACGTCGAAGGTCATCCTGCGCAACGCGCCGATC
>JBLHWM010000022.1:0-18664 GCA_047629095.1 Planctomycetota bacterium
TGCGTAGGCTTGAGGCGTGCAGGGGGGGGGCAATCGCCCGTGTAGTGCGGTACTTAAGTGCTGGGCATATCCATACCGCCATGAGTCCCGAACCGCGAGTCAGGGCTGTACGGAGTCAGGGCAAAATCCGACGCCTATCTTCGCCAGCCATAGGGTTCGAGCGGTTGCGTTAGGCGTCGGGTTTTGCCCTGAATCCGCACCTCCGTCGTGGAGAGAGGAGGCGAAGCCTCAAGCAAAGGCATGTGGACCATATGGCCACCAAAGACCGAACGACGCAGTCCATCCCCATCCCTCAACCGCCCAAGCCCCCTCAAATGGCAACCCAATTCTCACTCCCCCCTCTCTCAGAGTCGTTGCGCCCACAGAAGGCGTCTCGGTCAGCAGCAGGGTGGAGGAATCCCTTAGGGACGGCCCCCTAAACGCTCAATAAATCCCTGCCTCCTCCGGCCGTCCGGGTTCCGGAACCCTGCTGCTGACCGAGGCGCCGGACGCCCAACCTCCCCCATCGCGCGAAGCGCCCCAACCAAGGAAAGCACCCCCAACAAGGCAAAACCCAAGCCCAACAACAAAGCCAAGCTGCCGCGCAAAGCGCCCAACCAAAAGCCTAGCGCAGCGGCAAATAGCCCAGCGCAGCGCCCCAGTACCTCGAGGCACGAGAGCGCGGACAGGAACCGTAAGGACGACGAAGAGAGCGAGCGCGGAAGAGAAAAACACAGAGGCGTCAGAGGGTCCGGGCACCTCGCACATGGGAGCACATCCTTAGGGCTGCTCCGTTCCCGGCCTGACCCGATTCGAACGACGCCCATTGCGAGGGACCGGACCCACTGCCGCCTCTGCTTGATTGCGGTCAAAAAAGGAATGGCGGAGAGGGGGGGATTTGAACCCCCGGTACCCGTGAAGATACACGCGCTTTCCAAGCGCGCTCCTTAAGCCACTCAGACACCTCTCCGCACTTGATTCCTATTTGCACTCTGCTCAGACCGGACCGGGTTTCCCCGGCCACAACAGTCTAAGTGTTGTTGGCGGAGAAGGGGGGATTTGAACCCCCGGTAGGTTGCCCCACGCTGGTTTTCGAAACCAGTCCGTTAAGCCGCTCCGGCACCTCTCCGCTCTGAATCTGTCTGCCTTGGCTGGTCACTTGTTGCGCCGGTCCCGAAAGAACCCGACGAGTAGATCGCGGGACTCCTCTGCCAGCACGCCTTCACAGAGTCGCGCCCTATGGTTGAGGCGCGGGTCCGAGAGCACCTGTCCGAGGGATGCGCAGCCCCCAAACTTGGGGTCGCGGATGCCCCATACGACTCGTTCCACGCGTGCGTGGACCAAGGCGCCGGCACACATGAAGCAAGGCTCCACGGTGACGTAGACGGTGCAGCCGAGCAGTCGCTCGTAGGCGGCTGATTCGGCGGCGGCTTCGATAGCGACGAGCTCGGCATGGCCGAGCGGCGTGCGCCGGGAGCGCGTCAAGTTGTGTCCCCTGGCCACGATCAGATCGTCTAAGGAGCAGGGGGCGGTGGCGCGGGACGGATCCACAATGATGCAGCCGATCGGGACCTCATCGAGGTCCTTTGCGCGGCGTGCCTGGTCTAGGGCTAGCCCCATGAAATAGGCGTCCTCGGGCGATGCCGAGGTTGCCACTTCCACCTCGGGGAGCCGAGGGTCAGTGCCCTGGTCTTGAACCGGGGCGTCCTTGTGTTTCCGTTTCCGTGCCATGACATGCCAAAGCTACGGTTCCATGTTTTCAAAGTCTCGGGAAAGCCGGCGCCTGCCCGAATAAAAAAAGAACCTGACGTGTGCCGCAGGGGCACGGCCAGGCTCTTTAGAGGTGGTACACCCTACAGGATTCGAACCTGTAACCTCCTGATCCGTAGTCAGGTGCTCTATCCAGTTGAGCTAAGGGTGCACGCGTTTGAGGGGAAGGTTTTATGCGCTCAGCTAGGGTGTGTCAACAGTGAGGCCATAACTCATTTACTATTCTCCTCACTTGGCGTGGATTTCCCCCACCGCCCCCAGGGGGGCACCTTCCCAGGACACTTTTTGATCCTCCCACCCGGGTTGTCCGGATTCCCCGTGAGCCCGCCGGACCCAGGGATTATCTTGGTGCGAGTTCCCGACCGGTGCCCGATCTCGTCCGCCTCCCCTGCCTCCCCCCTGCCCAGACCTCGACTGTATGAGCCGACCCGATTTCGTCCACCTCCACGTTCACTCGGAATACAGCCTGCTCGACGGGGCGAACCGCATTGGAGACCTCGTCAAGGCCTGTCAGGCGGACGAGCAGGGAGCGATCGCGCTGACGGACCACGGGAACATGTTTGGCGCAATCGAGCTGCACATCAAGTGCAAGAAGGGTGGCATCAAGCCGATCATTGGCTGCGAAGTCTACGTGGCCAAGCACTCTCGCATCCAGCCCCACAGCAAGCGTGACAACCGCTACCACCACCTCACGCTGCTCGCGCGGAACGAGGAGGGGCACGACAACTTGATCAAGCTTGCGACCCTCGCCTACACCGAAGGTTTCCACTACCGGCCTCGTATCGATAAGGAGCTACTCGAGCAATACGGCGGTGGCATCAGCTGTCTTTCGGGTTGCCTTGGCGGTGAGATCAACCAGCTGTTCCTTGCGGGCAAGCACAAGGAAGCCGAGCAGGTCGCCGGTGAGCTCCGGGACATCTTTGGGCCCGAGCACTTCTGGCTCGAACTGCAGCGCAACGGCATCAAAGAGCAAGATGATGTCAACGAGCACCTGATTCGCCTCAGCAGCCAGACCGCGATTCCGCTCGTGGCTACCAACGACATCCACTACCTGCGGGCCGAGGACTGCGCAGCCCAGGACACACTGCTCTGCATCAACATGGGTGCTCGGCGGGATGATCCTGACCGCTTCCGGTTTGACACAACGGAGCTCTACTTCAAGACCCGTGAGCAGATGGCCCACATGTTCCGGGACGAGCCGAAATCGATCAAGGCCACCATGGATGTGACCGATCAGATCGAGCTCGACATCTCGAGCCACTTCGCGGACACGCCGGACAAGTACCACCTCCCCGTCTACGTCTCCGACACAGGCGAGAGTCCCGAAGACCTGTTCGACCGGCTCTGCGAAGAGGGCATCGTGAAGATCTACGGGGGCAAGACCGAGAAGGGCAAGGACCTGGCGGCCGCCCGTGTGCGCCTCGCCTACGAGAAGGGCATCATCGTGAAGATGGGCTTCATTTCCTACTTCCTGATCGTTTGGGACATCATCCGCTGGTCTCGGGCCAACGGCATCTCCGTCGGTCCCGGTCGCGGCTCGGCGGCCGGATCGCTGATCGCCTACGCCCTGGACATCACCCGCGTCTGCCCCCTGGAATACGACCTGCTCTTCGAGCGCTTCTTGAATGAAGAGCGCGTGTCCATGCCCGATATTGACATCGACTTCTGCAAGGAGGGCCGCGAGCGAGTCATCGCGTACACCCGCGAGCGCTACGGCGACGAGCAGATCGCCCAGATCGGCACCTTTGGAACCATGGCCTCGCGCACGGTGATCCGCGACGTCGGGCGCGTGCTCGACATCCCTCTTAAGGATGTGGACATGATCGCCAAGAAGGTGCCCGCGGGACCCGGTGCTCCGAACCTGCGCAAAGCCCTGAAAGAGGACAAGGACCTGCTCGCGCTCCAAAAGGAGCACCCCGAGTGGACTGAGCTCTTTGAGCTCGGAAAGTCCCTCGAGGGCCTAGCGCGCCACGTGTCGACCCACGCGGCCGGCATCGTCATCGCGGACAAGCCCATCGACCAATACGTCCCCCTGTGGACCCAGGATGGCATGGCGGCCACCCAGTGGCCGGGTCCACTGCTCGAGGAGCTCGGGCTGCTCAAGATGGACTATCTTGGGCTGCGCACGCTCACGATCATCGACCGCGCGTTGGAATACGTGGGGCGCCTGGGTTACGAGGTGCCGGATATTGACAACCTGCCCCTGGACGACAAGAAGACGTACGAGCTTCTGATGGCCGGGGACACGGAGGGCATCTTCCAGCTGGAGTCCGACGGCATGAAGCGCCTCATCCAGGGCATCAAGCCGGACTGCTTCAACGACCTGATCGCTATCCTCGCGCTCTTCCGCCCGGGCCCCCTCGAGTCGGGCATGGCGGACATGTTCACCAACCGCAAGCACGGCCGCGAGGAGATCGAGCTGCTGCACCCCTCCATCGACCCCCTGCTCGCGGACACCTACGGGTGTATCGTGTATCAGGAACAGGTGATGCTCATCTCCAGCCAGCTCTCGGGATTCAGCCTCAACCTTGCGGATAACCTGCGCAAGGCCATGGGCAAGAAGAAGCCCGAGATCATGGAGAAGTTCTCGGCGCAGTTCATTGAGGGTGCCCTTGCGAACAACTGTGACGAGCAGGTTGCCAGTGAGATCTGGGCCAACATCGTCAAGTTCGGTGGCTACGGCTTCAACAAGTCGCACTCCACGGCTTATGCCCTGATCAGCTACCAGACCGCCTACCTCAAGGCTCACTTCCGGACTTGCTTCCTGGCGGCGAACCTGTCCTGTGAGATGCAGGACTCGGACAAGCTCAAGAGGTTGATGGACGACGGACGGCGGGCGGGCATCGAAGCCCTGACGCCGGACATTCGCCATTCGGAGTGGCACTTCGTTCCCGAGGGCAAGACGGCTGTTCGCTTCGGCCTAGGTGGCATCAAGGGCACTGGCCAGAAGGCCATCGACAATGTGGTCGAGAAGCGCCTCGCGATCCAGAAGGAGAACTCCAAGGTGGATGTCGGCTTCCACGAGATTGTGGAGGCCATCGACCCACACAGCGTGAACAAGTCCACCTGGGAGGCCCTGATCAAGGCGGGCTGCTTCGACTACACCGGGCACAACCGTGGCGCTGTGGCTGACAGCCTGAGCAACGCCATGGCCGATGCGACTCGTGGCGCTGCAGATCGTCGCTCGGGGCAGGGCGGCCTCTTTGGGGCCGCCCCTGAGGCGGCTGAGCCAGAGAACCCCGACGATTCGATCGACGATGGCAAGGGGTGGGACGAGCGCGCTGTCCTGACCGCAGAGCACTCGGTACTGGGCTTCTACCTGTCGGGCCACCCGCTCGAGGAGAAAGAGGGCCTGTTCCGGATGCTCTCGAGCTGCAGCACCAACGAACTGGACAAGCGCGATCCGGGATCCCCGGTGGTCATCGCCGGCCTGCTAATCAAGGTCGGCAAGAAGGTCACAAAAAAGGGCCACAAGATGGCCGACTTCCGCCTTGAGGACCTCGATGGCGGAGTGGATGGCACCGTCTTCCCGAAGACCTTTGAGAAGTTCGAAGATGCCTTAGTCCCCGACACTATCGTGGTCTGCCGCGGCAAGCTCGAGGAGCGCATTACCGGCGACGACAGTCCGGCCGAGGTGCGCATGCTTCTCGACGAGGTCATGACCGTGGAGGATGCCCTAGGGCGTTTTGAGGGGTCCCTGGTGATCGGCCTTGAGCCCATGGACCTGCCCCTGCTACCCAAGCTCAAGGCCCTGATTGACAAGCACCCAGGCGAGCGCCCCCTCTACCTGCGCGTCACCGGCCGAGACGGAAAGAAACGGCGCATCCGCACCAACGCGGATAGCAACGTGGCAATCTCGGCGGAGTTGGCCCAGGAGATCGACCATATCCTAGGTAAGGGCCGGGCTCACCTAGCACGCCAAGGCAGCCCCAAGCGGACCGGTGGCGGCCGCCGCGGTGGCAACCACTCCTACGCCCGCAACCGATAGCCGCCAACCGACCCCGTGCCCGGCCCAAAAGCCGGGGCACGAATGAAGGCCGCCCCCTCCAAGCATGGCTTGGAGGGGGCGGCCTTTTAGGCGCAGGCCCGAGTAGAACTACTCGGCTGCGACTTCTTCGGTCACCACGGCTTCGGTCGAGCGCTCAACGAACTCGATCAAAACGCGCTGTCCGTTGTCACCAAGACGAGGCTTGGCAAGCTTTAGGATCCGGCAGTAGCCACCGGGACGTTCAGCAAAACGAGGACCCAGGACGTCAAACAACTTTGCAGTCATCTCCTTGTCACGTAGGTCAGCGAATGCTTGGCGGCGGTGAGCCATGGTGTCCACCTTGCCCAAGGTCACAAGCTTTTCGATGATCGGCTTGAGGTGCTTGGCTTTCTGGATGGTCGTAACAATGCGCTCATGATCAATGATCGAGTTGCACATGTTCTTTTCCATCGCCTTGCGGTGGCTGGCGGTACGGCCGAGCTTTCGGCCTCTATAACGGTGTCGCATGATTTAGTACTTGGCTAGGACGTTAGCTTCATGCCGAGGGACAGGCCCTGCTCGGTCAGCTTGGTCTTGATTTCGGTGAGGCTAGTTTTACCGAGGTTCTTGAGGTTCATGACCTCGTTCTCGCTCAGTGAAACCAGGTCGCCCAGGGTCTGAAGGTTGGCGCTATCCAGGCAGTTTCGTGCACGGACAGACAGGTCGAGTTCAGCAAGGGGACGAGACAGTTGGCCTTCTAGGCGCTGCACTTCGCGGTTCCGTGCGTTGTACTCGGACTGGGAGGGATCCCCCACCACCGGGTTGTCGGACTTCGGGTCGTCAAGCAGAACAAACGGGTTGAGGTGCTTACGATAGATCTTAGCCGACTCGATTAGAGCCAACCGGGGATGGATCGAACCGTCCGTCCAAACTTCCATGACCAAGCGGTCATAGTTAGTGAACTTGCCGACACGGGTAGCTTCCACGGCGTAGCGCACACGGTGGACAGGCGAATAAATCGCGTCCACTGCAATGCAGCCGATGTCTTGGTCACTACTCGTGTTCTCCTCTGCTGGAACGTACCCGCGGCCTTTATCGACCGTGAGCTCGCAGACAAAGGTGTCGTCAAGCGTCAAGTTAGCAATCACCATGTCCTTGTTGGTGACTTCAGCATCACCAGGACAGACGACGTCTGCGCCCGTAATCGGGCCCTTGCCGGACTTCTCGATCCGGCAGACGATCTGACCCTTTCCAGGGTGCTGGATCCGCAGTTGCTTAAGGTTGAGGATGATGTCTGCCACATCTTCATAGACACCTTCCAGCGAGTCAAACTCGTGGTCGGCACCCTCGATGCGGACAGAAGTAATAGCTGCGCCTTCTATCGAAGAAAGGAGCACGCGACGGATGCCATTACCGATCGTGTGGCCGAAGCCACGCTCGAAAGGTTCGACAACGAACCGGCCATAGGTGCCGGTAAGCGTGCTCTCATCTGCGACGACGGAGCTTGGCAATTCAAAGTTGCGCCAACGAATTCTCATCTGTAAATGCCTCTGGGCAGGTTACTTCGAGCAGATCTCGACGACCAGTTGCTCTTGGATGGGGTGCGGTACGTGCTCACGCTTAGGAAGCGCCAACACCTTAGAGGACATCTCTGCCTCGGAAACCTCAAGCCAATCCGGTACGGTTTGTGACTTGTTGAGTTCCTTAGCGTCCTTGACCATTTTCACGGTCTTCTCCTTGGATGCCGGGGTGATGACATCACCGGGGCGCACGCGGAAGGAAGCGATGTCAACGCGACGGCCATTCACAAGGAAGTGACCGTGGTTGACAAGCTGCCGCGCGTGGTTTCGGGAGTAAGAGAAGCCACTGGCAAGGACGGCATTGTCCAAACGTCGTTCCAAAAGGACGAGCAGGTTTGCACCCGTGTTGCCCTTTTGACGTTCGGCCTCTTTAAAGTAGAGGCGGAACTGACGCTCGAGAATACCGTAGATACGCTTGAGCTTCTGCTTCTCACGCAGGTGCAGTCCATAGTCGGTCATCTTAGACCGACGGTGGGCGTGCACACCAGGCGGGTAATCCCGACGGGAGAGAGAACACTTGTCGATAAAGCAGCGCTGGCCTTTGAGGAACAACTTCATTCCCTCACGGCGGCAGAGCTTGCACTTGTTTGCTGTGTAACGTGCCATTTTAAGTCTGTGGCCTAGGTGCGGCGACGCTTTTTAGCGCGGCAACCGTTATGCGGGAGGGGAGTCTTGTCTTCGATCTGAACGATCTTCAAGCCTGCGTTCGAGAGTGCCCGGATGGAGGACTCGCGTCCAGACCCGGTACCTTTCACACGGACTTCAATCTCCTTCACACCGTGGCGCTTGGCCTCGGCAGCAGCACGGTCGGCAGCACGCTGGGCAGCGAAGGGAGTACTCTTGCGAGTGCCCTTGAAGCCCATTGCACCGGACGAGCCCCAAGCGAGAGTGTCGCCATTAGGAGCTGTGATCGTCACGATCGTGTTGTTGAAAGTGGCCTTCACGTGAGCGACGGCCTTGGAGATGTTCTTGCGCGCTTTGCGCTTGTTGGACTTAGCCATAGCTTACTTCATACCCTTGACGGATTTCTTGCCGGCGACCGTGCGCTTCGGGCCCTTACGGGTACGAGCGTTGGTACGCGTGCGCTGTCCGCGCACGGGAAGTCCACGACGGTGGCGCATTCCTCGGTAGCATCCAATGTCTCGCAGGCGACCAATCGCGCTAGCGATTTCGCGGCGGAGGGAACCCTCAACCACGTAGACAGTCTGCAAGTGGGAAGCAAGGGTTTGGATTTGCTCCTCGTTTAGATCACCAGCTGGCATACCCGGGTCGAGACCCAGGCTTGAGCAGGTTTTCGTAGCGGTGGTTCGACCCACCCCAAAAATATAAGTCAACGATATATCCAGTCGCTTTCGCGGTGGGATGTCGACACCAATTACACGCGGCATATGCGGTTTCTCCTAGAGACAGGCTTACTTGCCCTGACGTTGCTTGTGGGTGGGGTCCTGTTTGCAAATCACACGAACTACGCCTCGGCGCTTCACGATCTTGCAATGGACACACATACGGCGGACTGAACTTCGAACTTTCATCGCTTGTGTCTACGTTTCCGTTCGCCCCTGTAAACGATTCGACCTTTGGTAAGGTCGTACGGGGACATCTCAACAGTGATGGTGTCACCGGGGAGAATACGGATGTAGTGCATCCGCATCTTTCCGCTGACGTGAGCGAGGATCTCATGATCCTCCGCGTCGACGAGGCGTGCCCGAAACCGGGCATTAGGTAAGGACTCAGTGACGACAGCTTCGACAGTGATGGCTTCTTCTTTTGCCATTAGTTGCTTCCCCTTTCGTCAGCGGCGCTACTGGCGGAAAGTTCCGCCAAGAGTGCCTCAGTTACATGGTCCGGCGCTTGCTCGCCATTTACGCCGAACAACACATCCCGGTCAGAGTAGTACTCGACCAAGGGTGCAGTTTCGGCATGATAAACATTCAGACGCTTAGCGACGACCTCTACTTGGTCATCTTCGCGCTGAAATAATTCTCCGCCGCATTCGCCACAGATACCGGCTTGCGCCGGCGGGCTGAATGTGCGGTGATAGATTGCCGTGCAACCACGGCAGAGGAGGCGCCCAGTGGCGCGCTCGATGATGGCCGAATCCTGGATCTCAATGTTGAGAGCCACGACGTCGGCATCAGACCCGAGGGCCACTTCCAAGGCAGCTGCCTGGGGAAGAGTCCTCGGAAAGCCGTCCAAGAGGTAGCCCACTTCGCAATCGGGCTTCGCAACCCGATCAAAGAGCATCTCAAGCACAAGGCCATCCGGCACCAAGCGGCCGGAGTTCATGAACTCACGGGCCTGGTCGCCAAGGGGGGTGTTGTTCTTGAGGTTCTCCCTGAAGAGATCCCCCGTTGAGATGTGGGCCAGGCCCAGCTTTTTACTCAACTGAGCGGCCTGGGTACCTTTGCCGGCACCTGGCGCTCCAAGAAGTATGACTACACGTGACATGTTACTTCTTCTGACCCCGCTTGGCCCATGCAGCTCCACCACCGGTCTTCATGAAGCCCTCGTAGTTGTGCATGGTTAGCTGGGAGTTGAGCTTGTCGACCATGTCCATGGCAACACCGACCACGATGAGAACCGAAGTTCCACCGAGGAAGTAAGCCATGGAGCCTCGCAGCTCAGGAATGTTCGCGGTCACAAAGTTAGGCACGACTGCGATCAGAGCCAAGAAGGCTGCGCCGGCAAGGGTGATCCGCTTGAGCGAGCCTTTGATGTAGTCTGCGGTCCTGACTCCTGGGCGGATGCCTGGGATAAAGGAGCCGTGCTCGCGAAGGTTGTTCGCGATCTCCGTCGGCTGGAACATAAGGTTGTTCCAGAAGAAGCAGAACCAGAACACCATCAAGAGATAGAAGGTGACGTAGATGAAGCCGTCCGTGGTGGTGAACACGTTGCCCAGGTAGTTCATACCCAGCAGCTTGAAGACCACACCCGGGATCATGAACAGTGCTGAAGCAAAGATGATCGGCATCACACCGGCCATGTTGATCTTCAGGGGCAAGAAGTGCTTCTGCCCTCCATAGACGCGTCGGCCGCGGGTCAAGCGAGCATATTGGATCGGAATCCTGCGCTCGCCCTTCTGCATGTAGACAACAACAACAACGATGGTGACCCAGATCGAAACCAGGGTAAGGACCGTGCCGTAGAAGTCTTGGCCACTGCGGAAGATGGTTAGTAGCGATGAGGGCATCGAAGAGATGATGCCGCCCATGATGATCAGAGAAGCTCCGTTGCCGATGCCATGCTCTGTGATCAACTCACCGAGCCACATCACAAAGAGCGCGCCCGCAGTCAGGGAAACGATCACCACTAGGGCCATCATTACCCCCTCAGGGGCGTTAGGCGACAGGATGCCTTTGGTCTGGGAGAAGACTCCGAACCAGACAAACAATGCCTGGATCAAGCAGATCGGGACCGTTGATAGTCGCGTCCATTGGTTGATCTTCTTCTGGCCCGCTGCGCCTTCCTTTTGGATGGCCTCAATGGCAGGAGAGACCTTACCGAGCACCGAAAAGATAATCGACGCGGAGATGTAGGGCATGATGCCCAACGAGAAGATCGCAGTCTGACCAATGGCACCGCCCGAGAACGCGTTCATCACACCAAAGACGGTGCTGGCGGCTGAGTCGGCTGCGCTCCTGAGGAAATCAGGGCTCGTGCCGGGAATCGGGATATGGAATCCAGCACGATACGCGAGCAAGAGCGCCAGGGTGGTGACGATCTTGTCCCGCGTCTCGGGGACGCTCATAAGCTGTCGGAACTTCTGGATCACGAGCTTCTCTGTGCGGCGTTAAGCCGACAGCTCCCGGCCTTTGGCATCAAGGAGGACAACAGATCCGCCGGCGGCTTCAATCGTAGCCACGGCGCTCTTGCTGAACTTTTGGGCCCGGAAGGTGATCTTGGCTTCGCATGTGCCGTTGCCAAGAATCTTCAGGAGCGGAGTGTTGAGGCTAACGAGCCCCTTAGCGAGGATCGCATCGAGATCCACGACGTCGCCGTCGCTGAAGCCGGTGATGTCACCGACGTTGATCACGGTGTAGTCCGTGCGGAAACGGGCGTTGGTGAAACCACGCTTAGGCATCCGGCGGTAAAGGGGCATTTGACCACCCTCGAAACCAGGAGAGCGTGAGTAACCGGAACGGGAAGCCTGGCCCTTATGGCCACGGCCACAAGTCTTACCAGAGCCACTACCGATACCGCGACCGACGCGCTTGCGGGTCTTGTAGGCCACGCCTTTGCTGCAAACTGTATGGAGATCCATGTCTTAGTCCTCTTCTTAGAGTTCGACGCCGCGGAGAGAAGCAACTTCTTCCGCCGTGCGAAGCTTGCCGAGAGCAACGAGAGTTGCTTTGACAAGGTTGATGGGGTTGGACGAACCGAACGACTTGCTGAGGATGTTCCGGACACCGGCCATCTCGCAAACTGCTCGGACAGACTGACCAGCGATCAAGCCGGTACCGTCGGAGGCGGGAATCAAACGCACGTTGGCGCCACAGAAACGACCTTGAACCTCGTGGGGGATGGTGCCGGCATCGACAACGGGAACCCGTTGAAGGTGCTTGCGCCCGTCCTTGCCGGCCTTTTCAATGGCCATGGGGACTTGGTTTGCCTTGCCGAAGCCGTAGCCGACAATGCCGTCACGGTTACCGACAACGGTCAAACCGGAGAAGGAGAATCGACGGCCACCCTTAGCAACCGCTGCACAGCGGTTGACTGAGATGAGCATCTCGTCGAGGTTCTCACACTCGGAAGCTTCGACGTGGTCGAGGTATTGGATTTCAACTTTCATAGTACTGGTCTGGGGCTAGAAGCTGAGGCCGCCTTCGCGGGCGGCGTCGGCCAGGGCCTTGACCCGACCGTGATACTTGAATGATCCACGGTCAAAGACGACCTTGGAGACACCGGCTTCCACTGCGCGGCGGGCAATCTCTTGCCCCACCAGTGCAGCACACTCGGACTTGCCTTTTTCGCCAGCGTCGGCCAAAAAGGCCTTCGAGGTCGAACCGCAAGCGGCGAGAGTACGACCGTTGTGGTCGTCGATCAGCTGGGCGTAGATGTGCTTGGAAGTGCGGTGCACCGACAAGCGCGGACGCTCGGGAGAAGAAGTCAGAGCCGCGCGGGTCGATAGACGACGACGCTTAGCCTGCTTGTTTTTGAGACGAATAGGTTTCATTGGACTTAGCTACCGAAGCTCTTACCAGCCTTACGACGAACGACTTCGCCCTTATAACGGATACCCTTGCCCTTGTAGGGCTCGGGCGGACGCACCTTGCGGATACGTGCTGCGAGTTGACCAACAGCCTGCTTGTCAGGGCCAGTGATCACAATCTGGGTCGGGCTAGGGCACTCAACCTTGAGGTCGCTATCGACATCAAAATCAACAGGGTGGCAGAAGCCAATGTTGAGGGTGAGTTTCTGGCCTTGAACCTTAGCGTTCCAACCCACACCGATAATATCGAGCGTCTTGGACCAACCAGTGGAGACACCTGCAACCATGTTGTGGACCAGGGCCCGGGTCATTCCGTGGAATGCACGAGCGGCACGGGGGGCACCAGAGCCATTCGGCTCGAGTGTGACCGTGGGGCCGTCAATGGTGAGATTGATCTCGGGGCGCAGGGTAAGGGACAGGTTGCCCTTCGGGCCCTTCACCGCAACCTCGCGACCTTTGAGGTCGAGGCTCACGCCGCTAGGCAGCGTAATGGGAGCTTTTCCGATACGTGACATAGCTTAGTAGACCTTGCAGAGGACTTCGCCGCCGACGTTAAGCTCGCGAGCTTTCCGGTCGGAGACCACGCCCTTGGGGGTGGAAAGGATGAAGATGCCCAGGCCGCGAAGGACCTTGGGAAGCTCTTTGACGCTCGTATAACGGCGGCAACCAGGCTTGCTCACACGGTCGATAGCGCGGATGAGGCGCTCGCCGTCTGGGCCATACTTGAGGCTCAACTTGAGGGTGCTTTGGGGGTCGCCTTCAAGCACTTCAAATGAGGTCACAAAGCCTTCATCCACCAGCACGCTGGCGATGGAGACGCGGAGTTTGGAGGCCGGCATAGTCACTTTCCCTTGTCGGATCGCGTTAGCGTTCCGGATGCGGGTAAGCATGTCGGCTACGGGGTCGGTCATCATGGCAGTTTCTCCCCCACCGTATAGGAGGGGGTATCGGGGATCCTTATAGAGTTAGGGACTTACCAGGAAGCTTTGCGCATACCGGGGATCTCCCCAAGGTGCGCATGTTCACGGAGACAAATCCGGCACAGGCCGAACTTCTTGTATACAGCACGGGCGCGACCACAAAAGTTGCAGCGGGTGTAGCCGCGCGTCTTGTACTTCGCAGGGCGCTTTGCTTTGGCGATTAGGCAGGTTTTAGCCATGGCTTAGCTCTTTTTCTTTTCCTTGAAGGGCATACCGAGACCTTTGAGGAGGGCATAGGCCTCCTCGTCGCTGTCGGCAGATGTGACGAAGGTGATATCCATTCCCTGAGAGAACTCGATCCTGTCGAATTCGATCTCGGGGAACACCAGCTGATCAGCCAGTCCAAGGGTGTAGTTACCGGTACCATCCAACTTCGGCTTGACGCCACCGAAGTCGCGAATACGAGGAAGGACGATGGAGATCAAGCGGTCCGCAAAGGACCACATGCGCTCGTTCCGGAGTGTGACGGCCACGCCAATCGGCATGCCTTCACGAAGCTTGAAGCCAGAGATCGACTTGCGTGCAAGGCGAATAGTAGGCTTTTGGGCGGTGATAATAGCAAGGTCACGGGCTGCAGCGTCTACACGGTTCTTGTTTTCCACCGCACCTTTGCAACCCATGTTGACAACGATCTTCTGGAGCTTAGGTACGCGCATCGGATTTTCGATGCTAAAACGCTCCTTGAGCTCTCCAATCACGGTGTCCTTATACTTTTCTTGAAGACGGGCAATCATGGCTAGTTCTCGGTTGCCGGGCGCTTACGCACGGCTTTGTTCTGGGATGAGTCCCACAGCATCACGTTGCTTACGTGAATCGGGCACTCTTCTTGGACTCGCTCCCCCTTGGGATTCTCCTGGGTGGCCTTCCGGTGTTTCCAACGAAGGTTGACACCTTCGATGAGCACACGGTTGTCATCCCTGAAGACGGCAAGAACGTTCTTGGGATCAGTTGTGTTTCTCGAGTTACCCGAGATCACAACGACCTGATCACCCTTCTTGATCTTAATTTTGGTAGCCATCAGACGACCTCCTGAGCAAGGCTGACGATCTTCATGTAGCTGCGCTCGCGGAGTTCGCGGGCGACGGCACCGAAGATGCGTGTACCTTTGGGGTTGCCATCGTCATCGACAAGCACGAGAGCGTTGCGATCAAAGCGAACATAAGAACCGTCGCGACGACGGGTGTTCTTCTTCACGCGGACGATCACGCCCTTGACAATGGTGCCGGGCTTCACTTCGGAGCCGGCCATGGACTTCTGGACCGAGGCGACAATGATGTCTCCAAGGCTTGCGTAACGACGGTGAGTTCCGCCGAGGACCTTGATGCAGCGCACCATTTTGGCCCCGGTGTTATCCGCAACATCGAGTGTGGATTGCATCTGAATCATACTTCACCTCCATCCTGGAGAGCCTTGGTGACAACGCCAGTCAAGCGCCATCGCTTCAACTTGCTCATCGGGCGGCAGGCAACGATGTCGACGGTATCCCCCACTTGGGCGGAGTTGTCGGCGTCGTGAGCCATGTACTTCTTGTGGCTACGAACGTACTTCCCGTAAAGGGGGTGCTTGTAGCGGCGCTCGACGCGCACGGTAATGGTTTGATCCATACCGTCACTGACAACAGTCCCTTGTAGGGAGCGACGAGTGTTACGGGTATCGGACATGTCTAGCGGATCTCCTGACCACGTACGCCGATCTGGCGTTCGTGGAGAACGGTGTTGACGCGGGCGATGGAACGCCTGACGACACGAACGCGGGACGGATCCGTACTGGTCTCCGTCGTAGAGCGAAAGCGTAGGTCGAACAGTTCCTTCTTCAGGTTGCCGAGCTCGAAACGGAGTTCCGAGTCGGTTTTACTGCGTACTTCTTCAATCTTCATGATCTTTGTTCCTCGTCCTTGGGATTAGGTCGTGGGAAGACGACGGACCATGCGGACTTTGATAGGCATCTTGTGGGCAACGCGCTTGAAGGCCAACTTGGCTTTCTCTTCGTTGACACCACCGAGCTCGAAGAGCACGGTGCCGGGCCGCACTGCGGCAGCCCAGAATTCCACGTCACCTTTACCTTTACCCATTCGAGTTTCGAGGGGCTTGGAGGAGACGGGCTTGTGAGGGAAGATCCGAATCCAGATCTTCGCTGCGCCACCACAGGCACGGTTTGCTGCAATACGTGAAGCTTCAATCTGTCGGCCAGTAATCCAGCCGTAGTCCAAGGACTGCAGACCGAAATCACCGAATGACACCTTTTGGCCACGAGAGGCATTTCCTTTGAGACGACCACGCATCACCTTGCGGTGCTTGGTCCGTTTGGGCATTAGAGCCATAGCTTACTCCTAGCGACCCCTATTGTCATTGCGGCGCGGACCACGTCCACGACCTTGGTTACGAGGGACGGGGTTTCCGGCCATCGGCTTCTTGTAATCAATCTTCTTACCAGGCTCGATGTCACCCTTATAGATCCAGACTTTGACACCAATGATGCCGAAGGTGGTATGGGCGAGGGCTGTACCGTAGTCCACGTGGGACCGCAGGGTCGAGAGAGGCACTCGGCCTTCACGCTCCTTTGCGGTTCGCGACATGTCACCACCGTTCAAACGGCCGTTGCATTCGATCTTGATGCCAAGGGCACCTGCCTGCATGGTCGACTGGATGGACTTCTTGATGGCGCGGCGGAAAGCCATGCGCTTCTCAAGAGCCTCAGCGATCCCCTCAGCCACAAGAGTCGATTCGAGCTCAGCTCGCTTGATCTCTCGGACAGTAAGGTGAACGGTGACTCCGGTCTTCTCTTGAAGATCCTTCTTGAGTTGTTCGACGCGAACACCCTTGCGGCCGACGAGAACGCCGGGACGCGCGGTGTGGATGATCACATTGATCGAACCGCCGGAGCGCTCGATCTCGATACGGGGGATACCCGCACCTTTGAACTCTTTGGCGACGTGCTGACGGATGTTTCGATCCTGCAGCAGCATCTCACCAAACTGTTTTTTGCCGGCGAACCAGCGCGACTTCCAAGGCTCAATAACAGCCAGGCGGAAGCCAGAGGGATGGACTTTTTGACCCATATTCGGATTCTCCTAGGCCTCTGAGGGGGCTGGTTGGGTTGCTTCGCTGACGACAATGGTGAGGTGGCTGGTGCGCTTGCGGAAAGGCATAGCGCGACCCTGGGGGCCTGGACGCCACCGCATGCGGTTGTTCAGCAAGGGACCATCATCAGCGCGGACATCGGAGATCACCAAACGGTTTAGGTTGGTGTTCTCAGACTGAGCAGCGTTGGCGACGGCGCTTTTCAGCACCTTGAGGTAGAAAGATGCGGCTCGCTGGGGAGCGAACTGGAGCAACTCAAGTGCCTCGTTGACGTTCATGCCGCGAATGGCGTCCGCAACAAGGCGGGCCTTCCGGGCGGTTGAACGTGCGTAGCGGTGCTTAGCAGTGAATTTCTGAGTAGCTTCCATTATCGGCGCGCCTCTTTCTTGTTCGTGTGACCGCGGAACTGGCGGGTCGCTGCGAATTCACCCAGCTTGTGACCAACCATGTCCTCGGAAATGAAAACCTTGACGTGCTGGCGTCCGTTATGAACCATGAACGTGTGACCGATGAAATCCGGAGGAATCATCGATGCACGAGCCCAGGTCTTAATCGGGTTCTTGGTGCCAGCGGCATTTTGAGAGTCGACCTTTCCGGCCAACTTGGGGTCAATGTATGGACCCTTTTTGATACTACGTCCCACTTAATATACTCCTACTTGCGCTTCTTCCTGCGACGCAGGATGAACTTGTCCGTGGGGTTATTGCGGCGGCGCGTACGGCCACCCTTAGAAAGAACACCTTTGGGCGAACAGGGGTGGCGACCACCCGCTGTACGTCCTTCACCACCACCCATCGGGTGATCGTGCGGGTTCATGGCAGTACCACGAACCTTGGGTCGACGTCCGAGGTGACGACGACGGCCGGCTTTGCCGAGCTTGACGTTCTGGTGATCCGTGTTACCGACGCGGCCAATAGTGACGCGGCAGGAGACATGGATCCGGCGAACTTCGCCCGAGGGCAGCTCAACAGTACAGTAACTGCCTTCGCGGCCAGTCAGCTGTGCCGAGCTACCAGCGGAGCGGCAGATTTGGCCACCGCGACCGGGTTGTAGCTCGATGTTATGGACAGTCATTCCCATCGGGACGTCCCGGAGGCACATTGCGTTGCCCGGAAGGGGCTCAGCTCCGTCACCAGAACGAATCTCTTGCCCCACCGACATTCCCACCGGAGCGAGAATGTAGCGCTTCTCGCCATCGGCGTAGAAGAGCAGGGCAATGTTAGCCGAACGGTTAGGATCGTACTCGACGGTCTTAACCAGGGCGGAGACAGTGTCCTTGTTACGCTTGAAGTCAATCACGCGATAACGACGCTTGTGTCCACCACCACGACGGCGGGAAGTAATGCGGCCGGTGTTGTTACGGCCGCCAGTTTTCTTGATCGGACGCAGCAGGCTCTTTTCAGGGCCTACATGCGTGATCTCCGAAAAGTCGAGGACGCTGCCGTGGCGGCGCCCCGGCGATGTCGGTTTATATTTGCGAATACCCATGGTCTAAATCCTTGGCCCCTAGAGGACGTCGATGGCTTGGCCCTCAGCGAGGCAAACCATGGCCTTTTTCCAGGCGGGGGTTTGGCCAGCCGTGAAACCACGGCGGCGGGTCTTGGATCGAACGTTGAGCGTGTTCACCGAGGTCACTTTGACGTCGAAGATCTGCTCAATAGCGTTCCGAATCTCCACCTTGTTGGCATCCGTGGGGACGCGGAAGGTGTAGGCATTGCGGGTCGCGGAGTCGTCAGACGCCTTCTCCGTAATGACAGGCTTCTTAATGATGTGGTAAGAGCGGTCTAGGTTGCTCATCACTTGCCTCCGTTGGTGGTCTTATCGAAAGCCACGCGCTCTTGGATCATCTCGAGAGCAGCGCTCTCGGTCACGATCAAGCCGCCTGCGACAACATCGAACGTGCAGACATCAGAGGCCACGCGGACCTGGACGCCAGGGAAGTTCCTAAAGGACTTCCACAAGTTCTCGTCTGCCTTAGCGATCACGATCAGAACGCGACGCGGGTTGCCGAGGTTCGCGAGAACCTGGCGGGCTGCCTTGGAAGAGGGTGCCGCGAACTTCTCGAGTTCAGCGATCACGACCTCGTCGTCACGCAGCTT
>JBLHWM010000023.1:0-17474 GCA_047629095.1 Planctomycetota bacterium
GCGCGCCCGGTAACGCCCGCCAGGCCCAGGTTGGCGAGGATCGAGATCAGGGCAACGATCATGGCGAGCACTTCACCCCCCTCATCAATCGCTTCGAGCTCCCCAAGGAAAGAGGCTGCCACGACACCGCCGCCGCCGACCACGAGCACCAGGCCCACGATCAGGCCACCGAGGGCCTCGAGGTTGCCGTGGCCGTAGTGGTGGTCTTCGTCGGCGGGCTCTGCCCCAAGCTTGTACCCGACCCAGGCGATGCCGCTGGAGATCGTATCGGCGGCCGAGTGCCAGCCATCTGCCACCAACGCAGGGGAGGCGAACGTGAAACCGGTTCCCAACTTCATGGCGGCCAACAGCCCGTTGGTCACAAGGCTCAACCTATGGGCCTGGTGGCCGACGCCTTCGTCCGCAGCCATCTCTGGCTCGACCTGATTCACCATGTCGCTATTCATTAAGGGTATAAGTGCTTGTGGCCGAAGGCCTATCCCTCCACTCTAACTTCACACACCGCGCCGGTCCTCACCAACATCTGAATCGAACCATGCTGCGCTCCCAGTTCCAACATTTGACCCTCTCCTTGGCAGGCATTGCCGTCGCCGCAATCTTTGCCACCACCGGTCCCGGGACCTGGTTTACCCAGGACACGGACGGGCCCAAAACAGCAAGCTTGACCCTGGAGGAGGGCGAGGACGACGCGGCTGCGGACGAAGTCCCGGTGCGCGTCCCCGTCACTGGGTGGGCCATCGAGCCAGAGTGGGAGCCATTGATCGGCACCTGGACGCTGATGAGTTTTCGGCACCCCACCGCCACGATCCAACCAGAGTCCATCCGCGGATTCCTAACGGTGGGTGAGGGCTTCCTGTCCATGATCATCCACGCTCGTCCCACGGAGGGCGAGAACGACACGGACTTCCCCGACCACCTTGCCCAGGCTGGACTCCATCGCTGGCGCATCAACGAGAAGGGGATCTTGCAGTTAGCCAACGTCATGGGCCACAGCAACTTTGGCTACGAGCTGCAGTGGGAGACCCCCAACGAGCCGCGCGAGTTTCGCATCGCTCTCGATGAGGACTCCCTCCAGCTGACGCGACCGGACTTCGGGGAGCTAAGCTACCGCCGCATCACCAAGGCGGACTTTCCCGAGGCTGCCATCAAACGCATTCGGGAGCTTACGAGCGAGTCCGAGTAGCCGCCGCGCGATCTGCGCGGCCCCACTAAAAGAAGCGAGGGCGTCCGATGTGAATCGGACGCCCTCGCTTCTTGCGTTTAGCCTCGACCGTTTTACCGGCGAGCTTCTAGCACTGGCTGTAGCCGCAGCCGTAGCACTTCGCGCAGCCCTCTTCGAAGGCGAGCGAGGACGCACACTGGGGGCACTTCAACTTGAAGCGTTCGGCGCCCTTAGGTCCACCGGAGCCCGGCGCGAGACCGGCCGTTGCAGCTGGTTCCTTCATGTCAACTTGGGACGGGTCCACTCGGCCGAGAAGCAGTGCCTCAAGACCGAACTTGTCCCGGGCCGAAACATAGCGCCGCAAGGCGGTGGCAAGTCCGTCGGCTAGGGACATGATGCGACCATCCTTGGTGGCGACCGTGAGACTCGAACCGATTCCGGACAGCTGCTTCATGGCCAACTCGAGACTTCCGTTCGAGCGCAACCACAACGACAGCAGTCGGCAGATCGCCTCGAGGTCGGAGTTCGCCACGTCGCCGCCCTTTCCGAGTTGGGCGAACACTTCGCGTGCGCGACCGGACTTCGGATCGACGCTGACCTTGACGTGCATGTTGCCGAAGGGCGTCGCCTGACGAATGCGCAGGCTGGGCATAATCTCGGGCAGGCGCACAGGCACGGGGTCCGCAACAACGGCATCGGGCGCGGGCGCCGATTGACCTGCTGCGGGCGTATCCTTGGCCTTTAGGGTCATCGGCTGCATCTCGCGGCAACCGTCACGGTAGACCGTGATGCCGTTGATGTCGAGGGCCATGGCCATCTCGTAGATCTCCTTCACGTCTTCGACAGTCGCTTCTTGGGGGAAGTTGATCGTCTTGGAAATCGACGCATCGCAGTGGCGCTGGAAGGCGGCCTGCATGCGTGTGTGCCAATAGGGGGTGATGTCGTGGGCGGTGACAAAGACGCGCTTGGTCTCGGCCGAGACCTCGTCCATGTGGGCGATGGTTCCATCCTCGATAATACGGTCGATCATCTCTTCCGAGTGGAAGCCCTCTTCATGGGCGCGCTCGTCGAAGACGTAGTTCACCTCGCGCAAGACCGTGGGCTTGCCGTTGGTGTCCTTCATGATCTGACGCACGAACGCCAAGGAGAACATCGGCTCGATTCCGCCAGAGCAATCGGCGATGATCGAGATCGTTCCCGTGGGCGCGATCGTCGTAGTGTAGGAGTTGCGCAGGCGAACGCCTTGGGCTTCCCAGTCGGAGCCTTCCCATGCCGGGAAGACACCGCGCTCTTCGGCCAGCATCTCGCTCGCCTTGTGGGACTCTTCGTTGAGAACTCGCATGATCTCCTCGCCGAAGGCACAGCCTTCTTCCGAGTTATAGGCAATGCCCAACTTGAAGAGCGAGTCCGCGAAACCCATCACGCCCAAACCGATGCGGCGCGTGGTCTTGGACATCTGATCGATGGCCGGAAGCGGGTACTTATTGACCTCGATCACGTTGTCGAGGAAGCGCGTCGACGTGTGGATGGTCGAGCGGAAGCCGTCCCAATCAAAGCTGACGCCCTCGTCGGTACTGGTCGCCGAGCGAATGAAACGGCCCAGGTTGATCGACCCAAGGTTGCACGAATCGTAGGGGTGAAGAGGCTGCTCGCCGCAGGGGTTCGTGGCCTCGATCAGACCGATGTTTTTGATCGGGTTCTTCTGGTTGATGCGGTCGATGAAGATCACGCCGGGCTCGCCCGTGCGGTGGGCGTGCTCGATGATCGTCTCCCAGATTTCACCAACGGTCCAGTGGCCGCCGGTTGGCTTGTGCTCGGCGTCCAACTTCGCGAGCTTGCTCCACTCCTTACTGCGCGGGTTCATCACCTGGTGAATCGCTGTCGGATCCGAGCGCAGCTCGTCCATGAAGCGATCCGTGATCGCGACCGAGATGTTGTAGTTGTTAAGCTGGGACAGGTCGTCCTTGATGTGGATGAAGTGGTCGATGTCCGGGTGGTCAACCCGCAACATGCCCATGTTCGCACCGCGTCGGAAGGCACCCTGTTGGATCGCCTCGGTCGCCTTGGAGAAGACCTGGATGAAGGACATTGGCCCTTCGGTGGTTCCGCCGGAGCTCGCCACGACGTCGCCGCGGGGGCGGAGACGAGAGAAGCTGAAGCCCGTGCCGCCGCCAGCTTTTTGGATCAGGGCCGTGGCCTTGATCGAGTCAAAAATACCCTCGATCGAGTCCTCCACCGGAAGCACAAAGCACGCGCTGAGCATGCCCATCTCGCGGCCGGCATTCATTAGGGTAGGGCTGTTCGGCATGAACACGCGCTTGGCCATCAGCTCGTAGAACTCGCCCGCAATGGCGAGGGTCTTACCCGGGGATGCTCCCGGGAAGGACTGCTCGGCCTTCGCAATGTGGGTTGCGACGCGCCAAAAGAGCTGACGCGGGGTCTCGAGCAGCTTGCCCGTCTCCACGTCCTTTTTCAGATAGCGTCGCCCAAGCACCTCGATCGCGTTGTTCGTCAGGCTGGGGTTGGGAAGATCCGCGGGGGGATCGACGTGCAAGAGGGCGGCATTAGGCTCCATGGCGGTCTGATCCATGGCGTCACCGGCGGTTTCCATCGTCTTCAAGGGCTGCTCTGTCCTGTGGGAGTGGGGGCTGAAGGGCATGATCTCAACCCGTCATCAATCTGCAAGCTTACTCATAAGCCAATACCTGCAAAAGATTTAGGTCAAAACTCAGCACTAGGGCACATCCTAGTGCATAGGTGCCATGATTTACCTACAGGGAGGACCCTGCAAGAACAATTGCCCCGCAGTTCCACTAGATGTTGTGGTGACGCGACTTAGGTTCCCTTAGAGCACTCGAAACAGAGGCCGTTGGGTCCCCAAGGGTGCTACATGCCAAAGAATGGAGCCAAGCTCCGATTCCCTGGGGCTATTTGGACTTTCGACGCTGGAGGAGGCGCGCTTGGACGGCCTTGATCTCCGGGATGCCCAGGGCGGTCGCGAGGGCGAAATACCCGCCCACACCGAGGATTGAGGCCGCCAGAAGGCCCGCGCCACGGGTTGGGGTCGCGGAGAGGTGGTCTGCAACTAAGGCGGTGACCCCCGCATTGGCGCCGTAGGCCAGGGCCGCTGCGACCACGGAGCAGGCCGCCATGGGGCCCAAGCGGCTGACCCAATGGGACCAGCCGAAGGGCTCGTCGCCGGCGAGTTGGCGGCGCAGGCTTGGGATGAGCAGTAGCAGGTTGCCCCAGCTGCTGATGGCCGTGGCCAGGGCTAAACCCTCGACGTCCATGTTGAAGACGAACAGGAAGAGGCAGTTGAGCGCGATGTTGGTAGCCAACATAAGGCTCGAAGCAATCACCGGCGTGCGGTAATCGTCCAGGGCGTAGTACGCCCGGGTCAGTAGCAGCACCGCGCCGGCTGGCAGCAAAGCCAGGGACAGGGCCGAGAGTGCGTTGCCCACGCGCTCGGCACCCGCCGCGTCAAATGCGCCGTGTTGGAATACAAAGCTGGCCATAGGGCCAGCCAACAGGAACAGACCGCAGCTCGCTGGAAGCGCCAGGAATGCGACGCCGTATTGGGTCTTGTCCAGGACGGCGCGCAGGCCGGCGCGGTCGCCTCGGTGTCCGAGCTCCTTGAGCCGGGGAAAGACTGAGTTCATGGCCGCGATCGCGATCAGTGCCAAGGGGAACTGCTGGATGCGGTTGGCGTAGTAATGGGACGTCGGCCCGCCGTCGGGCAGCCACTCGGCCATCAGGCCGTCGACCATGACGTTGATCTGGTAGACGGCCGCACCGAACGCCAAGGGCGCGGCGGTCTTGAGTACGCTCCAAGGTGTCGGTCCGCCGGGAGCGCGGGTGACAGGCTTCGCACCGAGGAAGCCAAGCTTGCGCAGTGGCGGGAGCTGACAGAGAAGTTGGAAGAGGCCCGAGATCAGCACACCCCAGGCGAGCACCCGCGTCATGGAAAGGTGGCGCGCGTATTCGGAATCGGACACGGCTTGGCGCGCGGTGTCGGTCATACCCGTGGCGAAGCCTGTGGCATCGATCGCTGGTGTCGCCCAGCCGTAGTTGGTACCGATCACGACCAAGGCCAAGATCCAGGCGACGTTTAGAATCACGGGCCCAAGGTTGGGCATGAGGAAGTGACCGCGGACATTGAGCGCGCCACTGATCAAGGCCGACAGACAGATCAGGATCACGAACGGTGCGACACGAATCGTGAGCTCGAGTACCGGCGCCGGGTCCTTGCCGAAGAGGGTCGTCAACGCTTCCGGCGACAGTAGGCTGGGCAGAAAGTACGCGGTGATCATCACCACTGCGCAGAGCACGGCGAGGATTCCCGATGCCAAGCGCAGGGTGCCAAGGAAGAGCGCGGCGCCCGCGTCTTCGCCTTCGTCCTCGTCGACCTCGGTGAGGCCCGAGACTAGAGACGCGGAGAGGGCGCCCTCGCCAAGGAAGCGGCGGAACAGATTCGGTACGCGCCAGGCCGTTAAGAACGCATCGAAGATCGGCGACGTGGCGCCGAAGAGTGCGGCCGAGAGCATCTCGCGAACGAATCCGAGGATGCGACTCGCGAAGGTTAGGCCGGAGACGAGCAGGGTGCGATTTAAAAGGTTGCCGTGGCGCTCTCGCCGAGGAGCGGGCGCGTCGCCGTTAGCAGGGATCACTTCGCCGCTGGACGTCTCTATAGAACGAGATCCGGGAGCCGTGTCGGCGGCTGCCGGATCTTTGGGTTCGCTAGGTCGTGGGGTCAAGACTTAGTGGTTGGCTGCGGGTACCGCGACTAACCAAGTAGCTCGCCACAAAGGCGCGAGACGACCTTGCCGTCGGCAGCGCCCTTGTGCTCGGCGAGCACGTGCTTCATGACCTTGCCCATGTCGCGCTTCGACTCGGCACCAACGGCCGTGATGGCTGCGGCAACGATAGCGCGAATCTCGTCCTCGGTGAGTGCCTTGGGCAGGTACTTCTCAAGCACCACAAGCTCATTGCGCTCGATCGACGCGAGGTCTTCGCGGTCCGCTTTTTCGTACTGCTCAAGGGAGTCCTTGCGGGTCTTTACACCGCGCATGACCGCCGCCTGAACATCGCCATCTTCGAGATCGCGACCGAGCTCGATGCGCATGTTCTTAACCCCGGCCAAGATCATGCGCAAGGTGTCGCGGGTCATGACGTCTTTCGCGAACATGGCCGCCTTCAGGTCGGCGTTGAGGGTGTCAATCAGGCTCATGCCTCTTCTCCCCCATCGTCGCCTTCGGCTTCGCCGGCTTCATCAGCCGAATCGACAACTTGCTCGTCGGTCGGGGCGGAGTCGCTAGCGTTCTCCACACCTTCGATTTGCTCTTCAGAGTCGAGCACGTCCTCTTCAATGTCGTCCGCATTCACGATCTCGGCAGCCACAATCGCGTCCGAGGTCTTGATGTTCACGAGGCGCACACCCTGGGTGTTACGGCCCATCGGGCGCAGGTCGATAGCGGGAGAGCGCACGATCATACCGGACTTAGTGATGAACATGATGTCATCCCCGTCGTGGCAGCGAGCGATGGTCACAACGTCACCGTTGCGATCGGTCACCTTGATGTTGATCACGCCCATGTTACCGCGACCCTTGATCGGGTAATCGGAGATTGGGGTGCGCTTGCCGTAGCCATTCACACATGCGGTCACGATGGTCGCGTCATCCGTTGCGGTCACAACCATGCCAACGACCGAGTCAGCCTCCTTCAATCGGATGCCCCGAACGCCGCCGGCGTTGCGGCCCATGTTGCGAACAGCCGCTTCGTCGAAGCGCGCCGCGCGACCCTTGGCCGTGGCGATCACAATCGTGTCGCCAGGGCTAGAGAGAGCCACGGAGACAACCTTGTCGTCGTCCGCAAGCTTGATCGCGATGATGCCCGCGGTACGCGGACGGGAGTAGGCCTCGAGTGAGGTCTTCTTGATCGTTCCCGCAGCGGTGGAGAATACGACCGAGCGCTCGCCGTCGAAGTTCTCGACGCGCAGAACATCGGTGATGGCCTCTTCGGCTTCGACCGGAAGCAAGTTCCGGATCGAACGTCCCTTAGAAGTCCGTGTGCCCTCGGGCAACTCGTAGACCTTCTTCCAATAGACCTTGCCGTTGTCCGAGAAGAACAGCACGTAGTCGTGGGTACAGGCCACAAAGAGTGAGCGCAAAACGTCACCTTCCTTCGCGTCCGATCCCTTCACGCCGCGTCCGCCACGACTCTGGCTGCGGTAGACATCCAAGGGTACGCGCTTGACGTAGCCCTCGCGGGAGAAGGTCACCACCATCATCTCTTCGGTGATGAGCTCTTCGATGTTGAAGCTGCCGACAACCTCTTCGCGGGAGATCTCGGTGCGGCGCTCGTCGCCGTACTTGGCTTCGATGTCGTCGAGGTCGTCGCGGATGATTCCATCCACGCGCTCCTTGCGGGCGAGGATGTCTTCGTAGTCGGCGATCTCGGCCATGAGTGCGTTGAACTCGGTCTCGAGCTTCTCGCGCTCGAGCCCTGTCAGGCGTCCGAGGCGCATGTCGACGATCGCTTGGCTCTGAATCTTGCTGAGACCGAAAGCGGCCATCAAGCCAGCCTTTGCCTCGTCGGTATCCGGCGCGGCGCGAATGATCTTGATCACTTCGTCGATGTTGCCAACGGCGATGCGCAGACCCTCGACGATGTGCTTGCGCTCTTCCGCCTTGCGCAGCAAGAACATCGTGCGGCGACGGAGCACATCCGTGCGGTGTACAAGGTACGAGTCGAGCAGGTTGCGCAGGTTGAGCGTGCGCGGCTGGCCGGTGTCGATGGCCAGGTTGATGATGCTGCAGGTCGACTGCAACGGCGTGTACTGGAAGAGCTGGTTGACGATGACCTGGGGGTCCTCGTTCAGCTTGAGCACCACGACCAGGCGGATGCCATCGCGGTCGGACTCGTCGCGCACATCCGAGATACCCGTCACCCGACCATCTTTGACGATCTCGACGATCTTCTCGATGATGTTGGTCTTGCGGACCTGGTAGGGAATCTCCGTGAAGACCAGCTGCTCGCGCTTGCCGATCTCTTCCACGTGATACTTTGCCCGCACGATCGCGCGACCGCGACCTGTGGAGTAAGCCTGGAGAATTCCCGAGCGGCCCATGATGATGCCACCGGTCGGGAAGTCCGGGCCGGTGATGATGTCACAGAGCTCGCGCATCGTGACCGACGGGTCGTTCAAGACCGCGCGCAGGCCGGCGACGACCTCGGTCACGTTGTGCGGCGGCAGGCTGGTTGCCATACCGACCGCGATGCCGTCCGAACCGTTGCAGAGCAAGTTCGGGAAGCGGCCGGGAAGCACGACCGGCTCCATGAGGCGGTCGTCGTAGTTGGGCTGGTAGTCGACGGTCTGCTTGTCGAGGTCGGTCATCATCTCGACCGCCGCACCGTCCATCTTGGCCTCGGTGTAACGCATGGCGGCCGGGGGGTCGCCGTCGATCGAACCGAAGTTACCCTGGCCATCCACGAGTGGGTAGCGCAGGGAGAAGGTCTGGGCCATCCGCACGAGGGTCGGGTAGATCACCGACTCGCCGTGGGGGTGGTACTCGCCCGAGGTGTGGCCGGCGATGTTGGCGCACTTACGATACTTCGCGCTGGGGCGTAGCTTGAGGTCGTTCATCGCAACCAGGATCCTGCGCTGAGACGGCTTTAGGCCGTCGCGCACATCGGGCAAGGCCCGCGAGTGGATCACGCTGAGAGCGTAGTTGAGGTACGACTCGCTCATCTCGGTCACGATCGACCTATCGTCGATGCGGCCGTGGTTGAACTCTTCTTTGGGGGCGCCGGAATCGGTCATCGGTAAGCGTCGGATAGCAAGCGCACTAGGGGAATCCCGCTAGTGCGCTGAGAGGGTAGTAGGGCCCCAATTGGGGAGCCCTGTCGGCCCAACATTATCGCTAATGGGAAGCCCCTTTTCACCCTGCTTCTATTAATAGTGAAGAAGAGATCTAAAACAGGGTGCCTTGACCTCCTGGCCCCGGGCGTCTAAAAGGAATCCTGGCTTCCACGACCCCTTTCTTGGATACTGAGAGTCAACCACCCCCCCCAGAGCCCACAGCCCGGAGGACCGCCCAACATGCGCTTCAAAACCACCCTAGTACTCGCCCTGCTCGCCTCACTCGCTCTCCCGCTTAGTGCCGTCAACGCCCAGGACAAAAAGGTCCCTACCGTTGAAGAGCCTGAGACCGAGGTCGCATTCCCCATCAGCATCGTCGTGCTGCCCAAGACCGAGAAGCGCAAAGAGGTCAAGCACGCGCTCTCCGGTATGGGCGTGCGGGTGAAGACCAAGTTCTTCATGGACTTCGAGGTCTACGCCCTAGGCTTCTATATGGACGAGGAGAAGGGCCTGGCAGCCCTCAAGGAGCCCGCAGCGGATCTCAGCGTCTCCAAGCTCGAAGAGAGCAAAGAATTCCGCGAGGCGCTCTTAGGAGACGATTTCGGCAAGACCATGCGCCTAGTCATGGTCCGTGATGTGGACGCCGACGACATGGCCGAGGCGTTCGACGACGTCCTGTGGCCGAGGATGAAGGAACGCTGCAAAGAGGAAAAGGAACTCAGCGCGGCCAAAATCGCCCTTAAGAAGTTCAAGGACTTCTTTGAGAAGGAGGCGGAGGAGGACCAGGTCCTGGACTTCACCTGGATGCCAGGTGGAGAGATGTACGCGGTCGTGGACGGGAAGCGACACCCCGTGGTCAAGAACGGCGCCCTCTGCTGGGCCCTGTTTGACGTCTTCGTTGGAGATGACCCCATCTCCGAGGACGCCAAGGAGAACATCATCACGGCCCTGCGCGAGAAGCTCCACCCGACCACTCGGTAGTAGCGGGAGCCAAACAGGCGACTTCTAGATCAGAATGGCTCTGTTTCCCCAGGAAACAGGGTCATTTTTGTGTCTATGGGGAAAACCCGGGCCTGGTCCATATGGCCCGGATTACCGCTCAATCCCATCAAAGGTCAACTTCCTAATCAAGGGCTGCGCTGCCGTCTGCCGATCCTGCTGATTGGTCCCCCCACCTCTCACCTTCGGCACCCGGTTGCCCGCTGGATCCCATGCGTCACGTCTTCTATCCTATCTCGCTCGCCATCTTTGCCGCCACAGGACTAGTAGCCTGGACATGGCCGCCCTTCTCCTGGGCCTTTGTGGCCCTGGTCCCTCTGTTTGCCGTAGGAGTCCGGGATTGCCAGCAGACGACCCACGCGGTCCTGCGCAACTTCCCCGTGATCGGGCACATGCGCTATCTCTTGGAGATGATCCGGCCCGAGATCAACCAGTACTTTGTCGAGTCCAACCAAGATGGCCGGCCCTTCAACCGCGAGGACCGCTCGGTGGTCTACCAGCGCGCCAAGAAGCAGCTCGCCACCCTGCCCTTTGGAACCCAGAAGGACGTGCGCGCTGTCGGGTACGAATGGATGAACCACTCCATGTATCCCCGGGTGACTCCGCCTGAGCCAACGCGGGTCTTAATCGGCGGCAACACCTGTGCGAAACCCTACTCGGCGGCCCTGCTCAACATCTCAGCCATGAGTTATGGCGCCCTCTCGAAGAACGCCATCCAGGCCCTGAACGGTGGCGCCAAGGAGGGCAATTTTTTTCACAACACGGGGGAGGGAAGTATCAGCCCGCACCACCTTGAATCCGGTGGCGACCTGGTTTGGCAAATAGGGACTGGCTACTTCGGTTGCCGCGACACGAACGGCGAGTTCTCCGCCAAGGCCTTCCAAACGAAGTCTCGTCAGCAGCAAGTTAAGATGATCGAGATCAAGCTTTCTCAAGGTGCGAAGCCCGGGCACGGCGGCATCTTGCCGAAGGAGAAAATCAATGCAGAGGTCGCCGCGATCCGGGGCGTCGAGCTCGACAAGGATGTCATCTCGCCGCCGTTTCACTCGGCCTTTCACGGACCCGAACAGCTGTTGCGTTTCGTAGACGACCTGCGCCAACTCTCCGGTGGGAAACCCGTCGGCATCAAGCTGTGCGTTGGCGCCCACAGTGAGATCGAAGAGATCTGCCAGGCGATGATCGACCTCGACCTTCGTGTCGATTTTATCGCTGTAGACGGAGGCGAGGGCGGCACCGGTGCCGCGCCTCTTGAGTTCTCCAACTCCGTGGGAGCGCCCCTAGCTGACTCACTTCCCGTCGTGGATGATTTACTTGTGCGCTACGGCCTGCGCGCGGATGTCAAGATCATTGCCTCGGGGCGAATCTTGACCGCCTTTCACATGGCCCAACGCCTCGCCATGGGAGCGGATCTTTGCAACTCCGCCCGCGGCATGATGATGGCACTCGGATGCATCCAAGCCCTGCGCTGCAACTCGGGTGCCTGCCCGGTCGGTGTCGCTACCCAAGATCCGCACTTGGTGGCGGGACTCGTTGTCGAGACCAAGCGCACGCGCGTCGCGAACTACCAAGGCGAGACGGTGCATACCTTGATGTCACTCTGCGCCGCAGCCGGACTTACCAGCCCCGATGAGCTGACTCGATTTCATATCAATCGGCGTGTCTCCGCAACGGAGGTCCAGACCTATGCGGACATTTACGGGCCCGGCCAGATGCCCGAATCGATCTTCGGTAGAGATGAGATTTCGCCGGAGGAGATCAGGAACAAGCTGACCCTTCTCGAAAACGAGGGCTCCGAGAGTGGTGCTCATTCCTCCGAACGAAACGTCGGCTAGTTTCCCGAAGGCATCGATTTGATTCTATCGAGAACAACCCTGGCGACATCCCGCCAGGGTTGTTCCAATTCAGGTAAGCGCGTCAGGGAATCGAGTCGGTTCTTCGACTCCCCGTCGCCCGCTGCCGCAAGGACGAGGGCGCGCCTTAAGTCCCGTTCTCCGGGGGCATTGCCGAAACTGCGTAAGATGGCTAGATCTAGCCAAGTGATCACGTCGGGGAGAATGTCAAGTGTCGGGGAGTTGGCAAGGGCCAAGTAGCTATGCTCAGCGAGCACCTCACTGGTGACGACCTGGTGGCCCCCGAAAGTCTTCGCTCCTTCTGCCAGCAAGGGTTCAAGACTGGGGAACGTCTCGTTCAGTTCACCCCGATGATCTGCATCTAAATCGCCCAGCAGTTCCAAGGCCCCCCCGAAGTCGCCGCGCTGAACGGACAAGATCACCTCGGTCCGAAGGGCTAGGTGATAGCTAACTCCAGTGAGTGTAATCACCGCCACTCCCAGGAAAACGAGCCCGGACTTTCTGATCCGATTGGTCACTCGAACCAAGCGCTCTCCCACCCCGCTGTCTGATTTGACACCGCGCACGAATAGGATCCGGCGCGACATCGAAAAGTGTCGGAAGCCGTTCTTGAAGTGGCTGTCGAACCCCTGGCCCAACCCTAGGAGGGCTCGGGTTAGGCCGTCGGGTTTGGACTCGCTCGCATACAAATCCGCCTCGAGTTCGAATCGCCTCGACACGAAGCGAATCCACATGAGCAGGGCCACGATGGACCCGAGACTTAGCACCCAAGATAGGCTGCTGGACTCTGTAGGTGAGCCGGTATCGGCGGCAACGGTTAGCGCAAGCACCGCCAAGATCCAGACCAGAAAGTGGCGCACATGCCGCCCGCGAATGTGACCGAGCTCGTGGGCTAGAACAGCGTCAAATTCATCGGTGCCAAGCTGCTCGAGTATGCGATCCGAAAACACAACACAGTAAGATCCCGGGGGCACACCGATCACCATGGCGTTCGTAATCTCCCGATCCGTGCGCCACTCAAACACGCGAACATTCTTAAGTCCGACTGCTTCGGTCATGGCTTCAGCGCGGCGGCGAAGATGTCCCTCCAGGGGCACTAAATCCATGCCCCAAAGTAGTGCTCTTGGCGCGGCCATGCCGGCCAAGCCAAGTGCTGACAACAGCTGGATCGCCTGACCAATCGGAGACGCGAGTAGGTAGGCCTGGAGTTCAGGCGTCGCGCTCGACAGATCGCCAATGGCCAGCAAGAGCAGGAGCAAGGTCCACATCGACAAGGGGATGCGGACGCGCCAAGACGAGTCGAGGGGATTGCCCACGGGAAGCAGCACGCTTGCGCTCGGCTCCGTGCAGATAGCGAGGTGGGCCAAGAAGAGCGGAGCAAACAGCGGCGCCATGGCCAGGCCAATCGTGCCGGTATGAACAGGGGAGAAGTCGACCAAGGACAGGGCCCACGTGGCCCAAGTCGTGCCGTAAAGGATGGCCCCAAAAGTGACCAGTGGAGACGCGAGTTTGAGGGCGGCGAGTAGGCGACTATAGGGTCTACTGGCGGACAGCCGCGAGGTCGCGCTGCCAAGATAGAGCAGGGGCAGAGCCGTCCAGAGGGGTAGGCCGAGACTCGCGGCCGTGGGGCCGACCATCAGGATGTGCGCGGCGCTAATCAGGCCTGCGGCCAGGACGGCAACGTGGAAGGGCAGACTAAACACGCGGCCCGGCTAGGACAGTAGGTCCCGGAGGCGCTTCTCCATCTCACTCTTCATCAGGCCGGCCGGTGCGAAGGTCGGCTTCTTGACCACCTCAACATCGATGGCCGTCTCCTGGATCAAAAAGCGGACGCGCACATTGCCCACGGGCGTGCTGTGTTCAACTTCCCCGGCCATGGGGACCCCTGGCCGGCTTGCGTCGGCCTCTACGGTCACGCCTCTGCCCTCCGCCTGGGCGTAAAGTCGCCGTCGTGCCTCTTCCGCCCCAAGCGTGTGGGGCACATCAAAACTGATCGCCATGGCGCGATTCTCCCACAGGTGGAGGGGCTGTCAGGCCACTTTTCTACATTATGACGCAAATGAAGAGTCACCCCGGGACCTCTGCGTGCGCGTCTCCGGGCCTTCCACGTTAGAATCCGCGTTGCCCATTTTCTGGCCAAGCCCAACCCCCACCCAAATCTGAACGTGAGCGGTATCTACGACTCTATCCTCGACGCCATCGGCGGAACCCCCCTCGTACGCCTGAATCGCATCGGCAGCCACACCGGTTGTGAGATCCTTGCGAAGTGCGAATACTTCAACGCCGGCGGCTCCGTCAAGGACCGCATCGGTCGGCGTATGCTTCTCGAAGCCGAGAAGTCCGGGCGCATCAAGCCCGGTGACACGCTGATCGAACCGACCAGCGGCAACACTGGCATCGGCCTTGCTCTTACAGCGGCCGTCCGTGGCTACCGCATGATCATCACCATGCCCGAGAAGATGAGCCACGAAAAGGCCGTCGTACTCGAGGCCCTGGGCGCAGAGATTATCCGCACACCCACCGAAGCTGCCTTCGACGATCCCGAGAGTCACATTAGTGTGGCCGAGGACCTGCAGCGGTCGATGCCGAACTCGCACATCCTTGACCAGTACTCGAACATCAACAACCCCGACGCCCACTACCACGGCACGGCGGTCGAGCTGCTAGAACAGACCGGCGGCAAGATTGACTACCTCGTGGCGGGTGCCGGAACTGGCGGCACGATCTCAGGAACGGCCAAGCGTCTTAAGGAAGAGATCCCCGGTATCAAGATTATTGGCGTCGACCCGGTTGGCTCGATTCTCGCCGGTCCCGGCGAAGTCGGCTCCTACAAGATCGAGGGTGTCGGTTACGACTTCGTGCCCGAAGTCATGTGGCAAGACATGGTCGATGAGTGGATCAAGAGCGAGGACCGCGAGTCGTTCCTCATGGCTCGCCGCTTGATTCGACAAGAGGGTCTGCTGTGTGGAGGAAGCTCTGGCGGTGCCGTCTGGGCAGCCCGCCAAATCGCGGAGAAGTACGGTCCGGACAAGCGCATCGTCGTGATCCTGCCCGACTCAATCCGCAACTACCTCACCAAGTTTGTGGACGATGGTTGGATGCGCGAGAACGGTTTCGCCGAGCGCGGTTGGGAAGCACAATCCGTTGGCGACCTGCTGCGGACCATGGGTCGCCAAGGCGAAGTCTTCTCGGCTACCAGCAGCGACACCGTTGCCGATTCCGTGATGCGCATGAAGGAGCACGGTGTCAGCCAGCTTCCTGTCCTGGATGGCGAGCGCCTGATCGGAATCATCACCGAGTCCGACCTACTTGGCCGTATCGTCGAGGGTCGCGCCGCTCTATCCAGCTCGGTTGCCGAGGTCATGTTCCGCAACGTGATCACAGTCAATGAGAGCCGCGATGCAGGCACTCTAACGAAGCTCTTCGGCGAGAGCCTTGTGGCGCTTGTTGTAGACGACGCCAAGCACCTCAAGGGTGTCATCACGAAGATGGACCTCGTGGACTACCTCGGTACGGTCTAGTCTCAGATGCACCTGGGGCGAAAGCTCTATTAGGAGAGACGGCCTTGAAACGGACCCTAGGGTAAGTTTCAAGGCCGTCTTTCTTTGTAGAGGGGCCGAGCGGTTCGAGCTGCTAGGTCCGAGCCAGTCGCGTTTTGAAGCTTAGAGTTCCGACCCAGGCGAACCCCGTAAAGAAGAGCAAGAGGAACGGCACCGCACCCCAAAGGTGAAGCTGAACGGCTTGGATGAGAGCCCATGCCAACCATGCTGCCAACCCCAATTCGGGGATCCCAAAGCCGCGCCAGAGTGACCAGCTGAGCCGGTAGGTTTGAGCGGAAACACCAATGGCCTCTCCGCGCTTGGGAGTGCGTACGAAGGTTCCAGTCTTGCGACCAAGCCCTTCCAGTACCGCTTGGGTTTGGCTGAAACTCATGCCGATTCCAAGTGCCATCGCGCTGGGCACATCGCGCAGTCGCTGCAGGAATGTTCTTCCCTGGACGCGTTGGCTGGAATCATAAAAGAGTGCGACCGGTAACGTGCAGAAGAGCAGGCCCACGGCGTGCAGCCACCACGGGACCAGCTCCTGTTGGGGCAAGGTGAATGGAAGGATTAGTGCGAGCGCAAGTATGAGTGGATAGCCGACGTTTCCCGTTAGGTGCATCATGGCTTCCAGCTTTACCCCGGGCCTCGCGTCGCCCGTTAAAATCCTGCGCCAGAGCTTGCGGTAAACCTGGACGCTTCCCTTCGCCCAACGATGCTGCTGAGACTTAAACGCGTCGATACTCGGAGGCACTTCCGCGGGTGCAACGACGTTGGGGAAGTAGACGAACTTCCATCCGGCAAGCTGGGCGCGGTAGGATAAATCGAGGTCCTCCGTCAGGGTATCGTGCTGCCATCCTCCGGCGCCATCGATGGTCTCGCGGCGCCAGATTCCCGCGGTGCCGTTGAAGTTAAAGAACAAGCCCCGCTGGTGACGCACAGTGTGCTCTACAACAAAGTGCCCATCGAGCAGGGTGGACTGTGCGCGAGTGAACTGATTCTCGTCTCGATTGAGATGGCCCCATCGAGCCTGCACCATGCCGATGCGCTGGTCCTGAAACTGGGGCACGGTGCGCTCGAGAAAGTCTGGCTTTGGGATGAAGTCAGCGTCGAAGACACAGAAGAAATCCGCGTCTGAAATCTTCATGCCGGCGTCCAAGGCGCCCGCCTTAAAGCCAGTCCTCGAGTTCCGGCGAACAACCACTGCCCGCACCCCTTTGTCCGCGAGCTTCCGAACTTCCTCATCGACAATGCCACAGGTCTCGTCGGTAGAATCGTCCAGGATCTGCAGCTCGAAGCGATCCCGTGGCCAGCGCAGATCTGCTGCCGCCCGGATCAAGCGAGCCGCGACCGTGCGCTCGTTATAAAGAGGCAACTGGACCGCGATCATAGGAGTGTCCGCGGGCTCGCCGGGGTCTTCCTCGCTTGCGTCGGTCCCGGCCCAGCGAAAGTGAGCAAGCAGCGTCAGCCGGTGAAAACCGTAGACGGCTAGGACGATGAGCAGGAAAAAGAGCGAGGGCTGTAACATGGGGAGCGAGATGATACTGCGCCAAGGTCTGGAGGGTATGCGGGGCGAAGATTATCCCACAGTCCCGCCGATGCCTTTCGGGCTTTGTCGCGGACGCTACTCACCATAGACCTAACCAACACCGGCGGCTTACCAAATGGCCAGTGGCATTGGGTAGCTACAGAAGTAGGATTGGACCAGCACCTGACCCCACGGAACTACCATGAGCACTGAATCAAGCGACTCCACCAAATCGAAGGCACCCCTGAGTGCGGTCCGCATCCTGTTCGGCAGCGTGCTAGGCGGGCTGATTGGCTTTGCCCCCGCGCCCGACATAGCGCCTGGCCTTTGGGTGAGCCTCGTGCTTGCTCTATTGCTCTTCCGGGCGCCTGTACTGATCACAGGAGGAGTCTTCCTGCTCGCCAAGGCACTCTCCCTGGTCACTGGGGCCCTCTGTTTCCAAATCGGTCAGTTGCTGCTCGACGGCCCCACCGAAGGAATCTACCGAGCGTTTCTCGACACTCCGTTCTTGGCTCTTTTCGGTCTGGAGTATTACG